>VSQE01000099.1 GCA_009775705.1 Prevotellamassilia sp. | reverse complement strand
GATGTCATTCTCATTATCCGGAAACTGTGCGTTGGCAGAGAGCGGAGCCAGTATCAGAATAAATAAAAAGATTAAAATGTTCTTCATATTCGTTATGTTTTAAGAATTCGCTGCGAATGTAGTGAATACAAAATGAATCGGCGTAAAATTTTGTAAATACTTTGTAAAAACTTTGTCCACATTTGTCGCATTTTGTAAACGACTTGTAAACGCTTTGTAAATTACTCCTGTTTTTTTCGCTGATTTGTAGCTGTTTTCTGAGTTTTTAGCGAAATTTTCGTAATTTTGCTGTTACCTATAAATTTCTGTTTGCCTATGAAGGTTTTGCGCATTGTCATTACTTTTGTTACACTTCTGTTCCTCTTCGGTTGCCATCAAGAAGAACCTGAATATCCTGCCACGTTCAACACGGTGGAGGCAATGCTCTCTCGCGACCCGCAATTGTCCATCCGGCTTTTGGAGGAACTGGAAGACAGTGCCGCCGGTTACAGCGAGGCTGTGCGCATGAAATACGAGTTGCTGAAAATCCGTGCGCACGACAAGAACTATGAACCGCTTGCCTCGGACAGCGTCATCCGCATCATCAAGGATTACTACGACCGCCGGGGCACTTCCAACGACCGCATGACGGCCTATTATTATATGGGAGCCTACTATCGCGACTGCAATGACAACTCCCGTGCGCTGGAGTGGTACCACAAAGCTTTCGAGGCGGCAGACACGACACAGCAGGGTTTCAGTTATGACATCTATAATGCCATCATCATGCAGATCTCCTACATCTGTTCGGACAGCGACAATCACGAAGAGGAGGCAGAATGGCTGCGTAAGATAGACCTGAACCGTTGTCCGAATAAATATGCGGTATGGAACGATTTGGGATGCATCTATGAGACACTAAACAGGGACAGTTGTATTTATTTTTATGATCTCATTTTTGAACATCTGCAAAAAGACACGAAGACACTGGAGGAGCACAGGTTTCCCATAAACCAGCAGATAGCCTTTTTTATTTCCGAGAATGATACAGCCCGCCTCCAACTGAGAAAAGATTATTTCTTGAGTAACAAAAGAAAGGACCCGACAGGGGTTGCGGACCTGACCTTCGGCATCTACTACCAGTATGTAAACCTCCCGGACTCATCCCTGTACTATCTGCGACGGGCCACCGGAGGAAGCAGGCTGACAACCGTTCAGGATGCTTACAAACGCCTGTATCACGAATATCGGAAACTGGGCAGGATGGATTCCGCCCAGTATTATTGCGACAAGTATATGGAGAATACGGACAGTCTGGAGAAACAGAAGGAGGAAGAGCGCATCCTGAAGATGAACCGCCAGTACAATTACCAGCGTGAACTGAAAGAGAAGGCGGAACTGCGCGAGCGAAGCTTCAATAACCGTTTCTGGCTCACAGCCTGTTTGTTATTCCTTCCTGTTGTGGCATTGGTTTTTCTGATAAAACGCCGGGTCTACCGGAACAGGATTCAGGATATCACGCATGAGCAAGAAAAGAGCCAACGGGATTTACATGAATTGCGCGCCCAGCGTGAGAAGGAGTTGGCAGAACTTCGCGGTGAGCTGGAACAGGAACAACAGAAGCGTCTTGAGGAACTATGCGAACAGCATGCCCGGCAGGAAGAGGAATTGAGCGCGTTGCACGGGGAACTGGAGCAGACGCAGGAACAGTATCGGAATGTTTCCGATCGCTTGCGACAGATGAAGGTGCAACAGAAGGAAGATGAGCAATCTTGCCGAAAGAACCTGGAAAACCTATACCGGAAAGTCCAGGACAAAAAGAAACTTACAACGGCCGAGCTGGCAACGCTGGAGCCGCTTGCCGAACATCTATGTCCGGGATTCGGGATGATATTGGCTTCCGTGCTGCCTCCATTGTTCCCGCAGGAGCGCCACCTGTGCGAGCTTGCCGTTGCCGGTATCAAGGGGGCTGCCGCGGCGGTCCTACTGGGCGGGGAACGCCAGTATTTTCACCAGATGAGCTCCCGCCTGTGCCGGCGTCTCTCGGGCGGCAAGGAGAAAAAAGACCTGAGGAGGGTGCTCTTGGAACTGGTGGGGCAACCCAGCGAAGGCGGGGAGACGGCGGCACAGGCGGGTGTGGAAACTTCGTAGCAGCCTCAGCCCTGAATCTGAAAGTATGTTGATTGGCATTTGGATCCCGCTCGCGGATGTATTAAATTTGCACCTGCGGACGGCAGAACGGTCCATGTACAGGAGTCACAATAGCATCCGATATCTTTTCATGTCAAGTAATTTTAAAGTTTTTTCCAGGATCTCCCCCCTTTCGTACCGGCCGGTACGAGAGGGGGGGAGATCCTGAAGAGAGGGTAGGGGTGAACATATTTTTCTCACGTGCCTGTCACGCACTGATGTAATGTCACCGCGGTCGTCATTCCTTACTGTCGGTTTCTCCGGCGGCCTTTTCGTCCGTCCGTCCGAATCGGACACCCCTCGCGCCGGATTTCAGCGATGTTCGCAGGCGGCTTCCGGAGGTGAAGCGGACGCGGATCCGTTTGATTTTCTCCGCCGATACCTCCTCACGCGTCTCGCTGGGATTTCCCTGCATGGTCAGGCGGAATGATCCCAGGTCGCCCAGACGGACACTGTTCCCGTTGCGCAGGGCAAAGACAATCTGCTCCTGCAAGGCCGAGAGCACCGCCTTGATGTCGTGTTCCGTCACGGTACAGGTCAGGGAGATCCTCTCTGCGATGTCGTCAAGGTTCAGGGCCTCCACATGAGCCGCCTGCGGGTACCAGGCTACAGCTTTCGTCACGGGATTCTTTCTGGTTTGTGCGATGTACTTGATCATAGTTTTTTCTTTTTTAAGTGTGTGTGAATAATAATAATAAGGACTGTTTGTTTCTCTCTGTGTCCCGTTTTTCCCGGGTCTTGCGGAACACAGTGCAAAGGTACGTCTCCCGCCGTCCCCGCTTCACGTTAAGCACCGATAAGAACTCCCAATTCCGGCCGACGCAGACCGCCAGCCTCACCGTAAGCACTTGATTGCAAATCCTGTAAGAAACACTTCACTATTTTTTACAACTACTTAAAAGTATTTTATTACAAACTATCTGTTTAGAACATATTCCACAGTTAGATAAATAAAAACATATTATTACTGTCCGCTAAACCACAAATGGGTAAGCGGACAGTAATAATCAGGAATAACGGATTTTTCTGACTTCGTCATCGTGTCGAACGGAAATGCTCATCGAATAGTCTGGCGATTCGCTGGAGCATCGCCATTGGCATGTTCATACTCAGCGTCTTCTTGTTTTTCGGTAGCCTTGTCTGAGAACGTCCATGGAGGAACTGTTTGTTTTTTGTATGTTTACCATGATCCAATTTTTTATCAAAAATTATTTTTGAACCCATTTCCTCTCCAACAATTTCTGATTATTTTCGTATATGGATAATATATAATTGCCTTTATGTAATGAGGAAATATTTATATTTCCGTTTTCTTGTTTTATCTGCCCAACCAAGACATTTTCTCCATTATACATATTTGTTATTGAATAATTCAAATTAGTCCTTCGCATATTCTTTCCATTAATTCTATATGTTATATTGCTCTTGGACAACACAATATTGATTTCTGTTTGTGATAAAGATTTTTCACGTAGGTCCAATACAAATGAATCGCCAACAGTTTGTCCATTGGAATTAATATAAGTCAATTTAAAGGTCGAAGGATAAGATTTATTCATGTATGCTATGAATTTTCCTTCTTTAGGATTATCTACAATATAAGAATAAGGGACAGGATAATCTGAATCTGTTTGTTCGACTACCACTTTAGTTGTTCCTTCTAAATTTTTGAGGCCAATCTCAACATCAAGATAAACATCGTCATTTGATGTGGTAGATAATGGGCGAATTGTTTTTAATCTGTATAAATCTGTACTTTCTTGATAGCTGTTTAATGAGGCATCTGGTTTTTGAGGTAGATAACTATATAATTCATAGCTCACATATTTATTTCCATAAGTATTACCCATGTTTATCGTATAAATATGTTTTATACGCAGATGTCCATCGGCTGAACGAGAATATTTTTCATTTTGCATCAAATTTGCAAAGACTCCTCTGAAATCCTCCCATGAACCATCCCTTAAGAGTACATAGTACCCATCCACATTTCCTGTTTCACTTCTTGTTGAAATATAATTATATATATACATCATCATTGTCATTTGACAATAATCTATTGGAAGGTAGATCTGATTTTTCTTTTGAGTGAACACCTTGGAAAGCTATTACACTATTAGCTTTTCCATTTTCTATACTAATAGAATTTTTTCCACTTGTTATAATTGGTCTGTCCCATCCACAAAAAGAGAAAAAATCCTTGATGCCATTTCCCACATATCTGATATAGGAACCTTTGGAAATACCATACTGCATAATAGCAGTTTCTTTATTGGATGGTTCTTCTGCAAAATAGTTCAATGAAATACCAGGTTTGTATGGAGCATTACATTCCAGTTTCCATTTGTTTTTACTTCCAGAAGCAGCTTGAATTGTCGCTTGTCCAGATATTGCATACCTATAGTTATCGGAAGAATTACTGCTTAGAATTGAATGAGTATATTTATTAGACGGATCGGTAATTGTAACAGTAGTACCAGATGAATATGTTTTACATGAGAAACCTACAGCTTTTATTAATGCTTGCAGTGCGACTGTTACAAAATCATATTTGTTTGGCTGTATGTTTTCAGTATTGAGATTATAGTCAAATGGCTGAGTTGCAGAAAATTTTATTACCGCATCCGTCCCTTTGAAAAAATCTAAAGTTGGTTCAAAATATTCTCCTGTATATCCTGGATCGAAATGACTACTTCTTTTATAATATGCCCTATCGTCATACCATTGGTTTTGCATGGGTATAGGTTCTACCATTGCTAAACATTGATTATCACGAAAGTTTGCAATTTGTACTTTTATATTCAAAGGATAAATTGTCGGCATTCTTTCTTCCATGAGTCTGCACGCATATTCAAAAGCTCCTTTTAAAGTATTTGAAATTCTGGAACCTTCATAAGTCACATTAATGATGGTACCTCCTATAATTTCTCTGTCGGTCGGGGCGTTAATTTGAAGGGGAGTTTTTCCGGAAACATACACATTGTTTGGGTTGTTTTGTGCATAAACACCGGAGACGCAGGAAAGCATCAATGTCAGAATCATTGTTTTTCGTTTCATAGTACAATTATTTTTCTGGTGATGGTATGATGTTTGTCTTTCCGGATGGAAATGATATATGTACCTCTCTCCAATGATTCGGAAAGGCTGCGGCATCCATTAAAGCTGCGGCAGAGCGATCCGTCGGAACGATACACCCTGATGTCTGCGGGACTTGCACTCTCAAACTCAAAACCGCCGGCTACAGGACGAAGCGTATGGTCGGAAAGAGAAGGCTTTATTCCATCTGGCCGTGTTATCTTGACCTTCTCATTGGTGACATATCCGTAACTGTTGTGAAGCGTACAGTAGATCTGGCTATCGTTTTCCAGCCAGCGGGCAATAATCTCGAAGGTTTCCTCTTCACCTGCATGCTCCCTCACAATAATCGTGTCTGCATAGAAACTTCCGTAAGGCGACAAAGAACCCACAACCGCTTGTTTGAAATTCGCGGCAGTCACACGGATACGGGCATCCATCAGTTCATCATCCATATCCTCGTACTCCTTCGGACTTTCATAGATTTCGAGTACCTGTGTTGCCGACAGTTTCGGCAACACGTCAACGCATATCTGCCGGCTGGAGGCACTGAAAGTCTTTTCATGTCCCTTATAGGTATACAGGATGTCGCAATAGAAATAAGCATCCTCCGGAAGAGCGGTGGGGCCACTACCCTCTACTATTCCGGAACGAACTTCCGGGCCGTCAGCATATCTCCAGCCGAACACAAAGGGAGACATCTTGAACTGGAACACCTCATCGGTAGACACCTTCTTGTATATCCGCTCCCCTTTGGGATTCCGGGCCACGGCATACCATTGCACGGACTCTATTTTCGTTTGCGACGGGATTCCTCCGGCTATGGACAAAGTCACCAAATCTCCGTCATGCAGTGTGGATTCGGTATAAGAACCGTTCACGCACAAACTGACTTCGTAATCCTTTGCTTCCTGAGCAAAACACTGGAAGGTACCCAAAATGATATACAGGAATAATATTTTATTGTGCATATTTTTTACCGTTTTTTATTAAGATTAAATCACTGCGTAACTATTCAGCGAAAACAAAGGATGCGAAGATATAGCCCGTCAGTTTAGACGAGCGCCAATATAGCATCGAGAGG
>VSQE01000098.1 GCA_009775705.1 Prevotellamassilia sp. | reverse complement strand
CTTCATATCGGATGCCGGACTGACTTTCCAGTCATGTATCAGTATGAGCCTGCCCTACGCTATCGTTGAGGAAGAGGAAAGCACGATAGACGAAGGCTTGCTGAATCTCAGAAAAGACGAGCCGATGGTTATTTCTGTGGCAGACCTCGCGCCCGGAGAATATGAAATAAGAATCACCATAAACGACAATGTATATTCAGGAGAATTTTCAATTTAACCCTAATTATAATTTAAAAACTACAACCATGAAAAAATTAATGATGTGGCCGGTCATGGCCTTGATCTGTGCTTCTGCTTTTGTTTTATTCGGCAGTTGCTCCGGTGAAGAGAACGAAGAAAACGGGGCCATGGCCAGCAAGGCGGACTTGCTCCGCCTCAAAGCCAAAGAGTTTGCAAAAAAGTATAACGTCCGGATGAGCCTGAACGAGGAAAACATAGAATATCTGGCAGAAACCTTGTCTGTCGAAGAAATGGAAAACGACTTCCGCATGTTTGCCGAAGAGCAAAAACATCCCAAAGTATATACCTTTGATGATACCGAAAAAACAAAAAAAGTAGAAAAAAGACTGACCATCAAAAGAACGAAAAACTTAGAAGAGGAAAGAGAAAAAGTTGAGGAGGGATCTTTTAAAAAATTGGACATAGAATTGATAAGAATAAACAATAATAAACCCAGTAGAAGTTGTAGTTACAAATGTGATATTACTGTAAGCTGGAGATATTTATTAAAAGGAGTTAGTTATGCAAAGATGGAAATTTCGAATCTTCGTCCGGGATCAGCTTCTTGTTCAGGAGAAATAACACCATCATTTTCGACCAACGGTGGTTTTAACTTTACAGCTTCTGGAAAAATTCATCTAAAGACTATGAGGTATAATTATGAGTTTGCTTGTTCTGTATATTACCATGAGAATGGTAACAAAAGTATACATGTTGATTCAGATTTTCCAGCATGAAACATTTTAAATTATTAACGGTTATATATCTGTTCTTCTCGTTTTGCCTTCTATCCGGACAGAATGAGAAGAGCCAGGAGAAGGATCTGTCACTGTTCGAGACCCATCTGTGCCATAATTTTGCCTGCCACTATGATCCTCCGTTGCTTTCTCTGCTCTATAAGTTGCAGACGGGGAAGATGCGCTGGGATTTTGTGTCACCACCGAATCTTGATAGGCAAACCTCTTGGAGTCCGTCGGCCTATGACAATTTTACAAGTAATGGTACGACTATCACTTCCTCGACTATGGACGAGGGAGGAAGTTCTGACGGAGTTTATTACTTCAATTCAGCTTTTCTACCGAGCCGCACTTTTCCGGGAGTGTTACGCGGATGGCTTTGGCAAAATTATGACAACTACCGCCAGACACGCAACCCGAAAAAAGAAAAAGCGGAGCTTGTGGAATCGCTCAAACAGTTTGCCCAGCACGCCACGCTAAAGCCCTATATCTTCGAGGTCATCCGAAAGGACTTCAACGGAGACATTGCCCGGTATGTGGACCTTCTGTACAAGAAATCCTTCCTGCTGAACAAAAAACGGATGTACAGATTCTACAATTATCCCACTACAATCAAGTTAGATAAGGACCCCGGAGTGCTTTTCGTCATCAGCTTAGCCTACTACAGACAACTGTTAGAGAAATATTGCTCACAATAAATTAAATAAAGAGTGGGGAAGTGGAAGAGACTGAATAGTAATAATTAATATTCATTAAATGTATCGATAATGAAAAACTTAAAATTAGCCATAACGTTATGTCTGTTCTTCACGTCCTGTTTTCTACAGGGACAGAATGATACAGCGCAGAACGAGGAGATCAGGGAGAGAGACCTGTCACTGTTCGAGACCCATCTGTGCCATAATTTCGCCTGCCACTATGACCCTCAGCTGCTTTCCACTCTCTACAAATTGCAGACTGGGCAGATTCATAGGAAATTTATAATGGAGAATCGCGACAGAAGGACTTCATGGGGCCCGTCTTCCTATGATAATTTCACGAGCGACGGTGCTGTGATCGTTTCTCCAACAGTAGACGAAGGAGGAAGTTCCGGTGGCGGTTATCTCCTCAATGCCATCTACCCTTCAAACCGTATTTTCCCGACCGAACTGCGCGGATGGCTTTGGTTCAATTATCACAGCTACCGCCAGACGCGCAACCCTAAAAAAGAAAAAGCGGAGCTTGTGGAATCGCTCAAACAGTTTGCCCAGCACGCCACACAGAAACCCTATATCTTCGAGATCATCCGAAAGGACTTCAACGGAGACATTGCCCGGTATGTGGACCATCTGTACAAAAAATCCTTCCTGCTGAACAAAAAGCGGATGTACTGGTTTAAGAATTATCCCTCCACCGTCCGATTGGAAACGGACCCCGGAGTGCTTTTCGTCATCAGCTTAGCCTACTACAGACAACTGTTAGAGAAGTATTGCGCACAATAATAAATCTGATGATATAATGAAAAAGGGACTTTTTATTCTTTTCTGCTTTTTGATTCCTTCTATGGAAGGCAGGCCTTTTATAGACGATGAATTTCCTGATAATGTAATGTTGACTTTAGAGAAGGCAGGCGGGAATAGGAAGTCCCTTATAGAAATGCTCAGACACTACAAAAAGGGGAAGGACAAGGAACGGTATGAGGCCGCGTGCTTTCTGGTAAGTAACATGGGCTGGCACTCATTGGGAGGAAGGGTAGTTTCCTATGACTCCCGTGTAGACAGTTTGCGCGACAGGGCCGACAGCATCTATTACCGTCTCATCAAAGGAACGACAGCAGAAGCGCAGGAACAGACCCCTCTGCACAAGACCTTAGGCGACTCTTCGGCCGCCGCAGCCGCAAGGGTACAGGCCATGTCCTTTGCCGAACCCGAGATTGAGGTCTTTGAAAAGTCGGACATACAGATTCTGGACGGCCATTTCATCGCTTCGCAAATAGAATCCGCTTTCCGGTTGAGACGGGAAAAGGAACGGATAAGGAACCTGTCCTTCGCCGACTTCTGCGAATACGTCCTTCCCTACCGAAGCATCGGGAACTATCCCCTTGTGGTGGAGAGCAAAACCCTGTCCGCCTTTTTCGGCAAATACCTGCATCCCGATGACACGGCCGGGCCGGAAGAAATCGGGGCACGCTATAACCGTGTGCTCTGGTGGTTGCGCCGCTGGCACGGGAAATACCCCTTCGACACGACGATCGGATTTCCGGATCTGTTCTACACGGGCTTTCACGATTGTATTGACATTGCCAACTACTGTTCCCTGATATTCCGCTCGTGCGGCATTCCCGCCGCTGTAGACTATAATACGGCTTACAAGATATGGGACACGAGGCACTACATGGTCTCTCTGCCCGACGGAAACGGGAAGTGGATGTCCTATAACCCCGAGAGCGGCCTGCCGACGCACGACACGAAAGGACTTTATCCGAGCCTGAACATCTTCCGGCTGCATTTCGGGAAACAGGAAGGGAATCCGTACAGCCTGCGCGCCGTCGGCGAGCCTGTGCCCGAGGAACTGTCGGACCCCTGCATAGAGGATGTCTCGCGAAACTATCTGTCTGTGACTGAACTGGACATTCCCGTCACACAGCCGCTGCCTGCCACGCACAGACTGGTATATCTGGCGTCGTTCCAGCCCGGAACGGGACTGACCGCCGTCACATGGGGCACCGTAGACCGGAAAAAGGGCATGATACATTTCAGGAATGTCGTCACCAACCATCTCTATTTCCCCGTAACATGCGGGCAGGACGGAAAGCTGAAACCTTACGGGGCACCTTTCTGCATACGGGAGGACAAGAAACACGGATGGCAGGCAAAACCCGTCGCGCACGAGGAGGAACTGACCGTGCCGGTAAGAGTAGAACGCAAATATCCCCGCAAGCCCCATCTGAAACGGCTGGCAGAACAAACGGTGGGCACAGTGGTACTGGGAGCCGACGATCTGTCTTTCGCAGATGCCGACACCTTGGGGATGATCACCGCTCCACCGGATCCTTACTGGACCGACCTGATCTTATCCGTGCGTCGTCCCTATCGGTTCTACCGGATACGCGCTCCCAAGACGGATCCGCATCTGCATCTGGCGGAAATACAGTTTCTCACTTCGCGGAAATACGGTTACACGAACGTGGAGGTGCCGGCTATGGGGCACGGACAGACCGCAGCAGACTCCGTTTGGGTCCGCCTCATGGACGAGCCTATGGAAAAATGCCGGTGGAAAGCCGAATATGACGGAAACGTACAGACTGCTCCGGAAGCATATCCGGATGTCACATTGAAACTGCCTGAGCCGCAAATGGCGGAATGTCTGCGCTTTGTTGTAAAGAATGCGGGAAACGGCATAGAAAAGGGTCACGAGTATCTTTTGTCGGAATGGGGAGAGAACGGATGGGAACAGATCTGGATAAAGACCGCCGAGGCCGATGTGCTGGATGCGGGAAGTCTGAAAGTCGGGACCTTATACTGGCTTTCCGATCTGACGAAAGGAAGAGAGGAACTTCCTTTTACTGTTGACCGAAACGGAGATATTCATTTCCCGCATACATGGATTCTGGAAGATATAGGAAAAAGACGCTGAACGCTTCCGTCCCTTTGGGACTGATTCTTTCGCTACCATTATGGGGCGCCGTTCTTTTTCCTGCCGAACAATACACTGCCGCATACTGGTTGCCCGAAGCTGCCGTCCTGCTGGCTGCCGGTGCGCATTTTCTGTTCCGGCACCCAACGGCCAGCCTGAACAAGCATGAACTGTACGGGGCAGCTCTTATCCTCTGGTGTGTCCTTGTTGACTTCTTCCATTCCAGCCCCGATACAGGCCATATCATCTGGTGGGGTTGCCTGCTGCTGCTTTTCGGCTATGTCTACCGGCAACACATGGACAAGAAGGTCCTATACGGCATATTCTCGCTGCTGACAGCTGTCATCGCCGCCCATCTGGTTTTGCTCCGATGGGGCATTGCCGGACTGGAACTGTTCGGCAATCCTGCGGGATATGCCGCCGCACTGGCCGTGGGGTGGCCTTTCCTTATAGGACTTCTGAAAGAGTGTGCGCGTCAGTGGCACGAAAAGGCCATGGTCTGCCTGCTTGTCTGCTTGGTCGCGTATGCTTTTGTTCTTACGGATTCCCGGAGCGGATGGTTTGCGCTTACGCTATCGCTGCTGTGGCTGTCGAGATGCCTGTTCTTCCCCAACCGGAGGATAAGAAGACGGCATGTCGTTTTTCTGGCCCTTTTTCTGGCCTGTCTTCTGGTTGCGCTGTATTACCTGCGCCGCGATTCGGCGAACGGACGTCTTTTCATATACAGGATCACGCTGGAGTGCATAGCGGACGCACCGGTGACGGGACATGGACACAGTGGGTTCCTTAGGACTTACATGACGGAGCAGGCAAATTTCTTTCGCACGCATCCCGGTCATGCCTTCGGAAAGCTGGCCGATAACGTATCTTATCCGTTCAACGGGATTCTGGATATTCTGGTCCATTACGGCGTAGTCGGACTGGCTGCCGTCATCGGACTGGCCGGAAGTACCGTAAGGCATGCTTCCCGGAACCTGCTCCCGAAGAATGCACTGCTGTATGCGATCCTGACTTCGTCATGGGTGGCCGCGGCAGGAATGTCCTTATTCTCCTATCCTTTTTCCTTTCCTTACATATCATTATCCATGGTTGCTACATTGGCATTTTCATTGGGGTACGGACAGGAAAATGCCGGCTCCGTTCCGACACGGCTTGTTGTCATGGCCTTGTTGGTGGCGGGAAGTTACCATATAGTCCGGAGAGTCAGATGTGAAACCCTCTGGAGAGACGGACTTGCCCTTATCTCGGAGGGAAAAGTCTCCGAGGGACTGGAAAGGCTGCACCGCATCCGCAACGGAATGAGAAAACGCCCCGATTTCCTGTACAGCTATGCGGCAGAACTGAACCAGGCCGGAGAATACAGGAAAAGTGACAGGCAGCTGGCTTCTCTCCGTTTGCTCCTGAACGACTACGACACGGAACTACTGGCAGCAGACAACGCTCTGTGCACGGGCAGGAACAGCCGCGCAAGACTGCATTTGCAACGGGCGCACGAAATGATACCGGCTCGGTTCATGCCTCTCTATGGCATGTTGCTGTCCTACATTCACGAAAAGGATTCTCTGAACGCGCACAAAACAGCAGTCAGGATTCTTCGCCAGCCCGTAAAGATCCCTTCCCAGACAATACGGGAAATCAAGCGGGAGGCACAGATACAGATCACGGAATGAGGGCACGGGTATCCCGTATGAGCGGAACGGCATAAAAAACATACGATGCAATAAGTGTATATTGATTAAATTTTTGTAACTTTCCTCTAAAACGTATTCTGTGATTTCTCCAACAAGCTGACCGAAAATAGGCGATATTGACCATATA
>VSQE01000097.1 GCA_009775705.1 Prevotellamassilia sp. | reverse complement strand
ACACCATTGAAGAGGTTTCCGTGGGTGGTGAGTCTGGATTGAATGCCCGTCCCTGCGATTATAGTTGGATACTGGACATTCGCCGGCAATGCGTAGAGAAAGATATTCCCTTCTATTTCCAGCAAACAGGAGCCCACCTTATCAAAGACGGAAAAACTTACCGCATTCCCCGGAAATACCAACACCAGCAGGCGCATAAAGCGAATATCGATTATCGGATTGGAAAGAACTTTATTCCCGAAACGGCTAAATGATGAATCCTATAGCAATACGACTGCTCTCGCAGCAACTGATCAGTCAGCAGTTCACGTCTCCTGTAGAGGTTGTGGCCCACATGGGTGCCATGCAGGCCCAGGATTATCGCATGGTAAGATGGGCAGTAGAGATGCGTACCAGGAAACCGTCACTCCAAGAGTTTCAGAAGGCATACAACTCGGGGAAAATCATCCGCCTCCACTTGTTAAGAGGCACCTGGCAACTTGTAGCCGGTGAAGACTATTGGTGGATGCTTGATCTCTGTGCACCTAATGCAAGGAGGATAATCAACGGATGGATGAAGTCAAACCACATAACGATTGACGACAGGGAGCTTCATTCCATTCGGGAAGTGCTGATAAAGGTTACGGATGACAAAAAGAGTGCGACGAAAGACGATTTTGCAGAGGCATTGACTGCAAAAGGCATCATCATGGACAATCACCGGCTGTCTTACCATATTCGCATGGCAGAACTGAGTGGTACTCTCTGTAGCGGGAACCTGTCACCCATGAAAGCTACATACGCCCTCGCGGATAAGAAAGTAATGCGTACCCCGAAGTTGGACCGGGAAGAGATGCTGATGTGGCTCGCAAGGAAATACTTTCAAAGCCATTCACCGGCAACCTTTGAAGACTTTGTCTGGTGGACAGGAATGAATTCTACTGATTGCCGCAGGGGAATGGAATTGTTGTCGGCAGAACTGCACAAAGAGACATGGCGTGGTTACACATTCTATCTGCTCGCCTCTTGCCGTACCAAAGGGTTTCGCAAAGGAACGACTTTACTCCTACCACCGTTTGACGAATATCTGATTGGTTACAAGAGCCGAGGGTTGGTGATTGCATCTGAACATACTTCTCATGCCTATACCAAAAATGGCATATTCTTTCCTGTCATTGCTCACGATGGCACTATCTGTGGCAACTGGGAGCCGTGGAAAAAGCAACTTCAAATCAGTTTCTTTGACAACTCAAAAGAGTGGAAAACTCCTGTCAAACAATGGAATACGTTTTGCAAGACAAAGGAATAGCTATGGCAAATTATCATCACATCGTTGGTATATACTTTCTTATACTCAATATAATAACATTTTTCCTGTACGGCATTGATAAATATAAGGCTAAAAGAGGGAAATGGCGAATATCAGAGGCTATGCTGCTGGCGATGGCGGTCATTGGCGGCAGTGTCGGTGCATGGACGGGCATGAAAGTATGGCATCATAAGACTATGCACAAGAAGTTCACCATAGGAGTGCCTCTTGTGCTTGCCCTTCAGACGGCTTTAGCGATATACCTCCACATCAGGGTATGACAAACCGCGGCGCTTTTAGAGTAAAGTGCCAACAAAAGAAAATGATGCCGCTACAGCTGTCTATCTTCAGTGGTCTCTTCTGAAATCGTCTCGTAATAAAAACGGTCAGAAAGGCGGCAGATTGGGAAGATTGGGCTTCCGGGCTTGCTTACTTCGTTTTTTTGAATTTCCTTTGCAGGCAGAAAACAGATAAATATAAATAGATGAATTCATTTACTTCTTTTTCAAAGTCCGGAGTTTCCCGGATTCCTCTTGAAGATTTTTTTCGCAATTCCGAACAGACTGCCTATCAGATTTCGCCGGACGGAAAGTATTTTTCGTATATGGCTCCCTATCAGGACCGTATGAACATTTTTGTGCGGCGTGTGGGAGAGGAGGAGGCACTGCGTATCACCTCCGAAACGGAGCGGAGTATCGCGGGATATATGTGGGCGGACAACCGTCGGCTGCTTTTCATGAAGGACACTGCCGGTGATGAGAACTATAGGCTTTACGGGGTGAATCTTGACGGAACGGACATGAAGGGATATACCGATTTTCCCGGTGTGCGGACCAGCATCATTGATGATTTGGAGGAGGTGCCCGACAAGATTCTTATAGGGATGAACCGCCGTAATCCGGAGGTGTTCGATCCTTACCGTCTGGACCTGGTGACAGGCGAACTGACCATGTTGGCCGAGAACCCGGGCAACTGGCAGGGATGGATGACGGACCATGACGGACGTCTGAGGGCCGTGACCGCCATTGTCGACGGTGTGAACACGCAGATTCTGTATCGGGCTACGGAGGAAGAACCCTTCCGGCCCGTTCTCACTACTAACTTCAAGGAGATGGTGAATTTTATGGAGTTTACCCCCGACAACCGTATGGTCTATGCCGCGACAAATCTGGGGCGTGACAAAGTGGCGCTTGTGCTGATGGATCCTGAAACCTGTGAGGAGAAAGAACTGCTTTACGAGAATCCCGAGTATGACATTTGCAGTATCAGTTATTCGCGTAAACGCCGGAAGTTGCTGGGAGTTTTCTGTACGGGCCACAAAGATACCGTCCGTCATTATTTTGACGAGCAGGAGCGGACTTTTCGGGAACGCCTGAAGGCGCATTTCCCCGACCGCCGTTTCGGGATGGCCGATACCGACAAGAGCGAAACAAAATATCTTATCTATGTGGGCGGTGACAGAACGCGTGGTGCTTACTATTATTATGATACGGAAGAAGATGTCCCCCGTAAAATTGCCGAATTGGCTCCGTGGCTGAAAGAGGAGGATATGGTAGAGATGCATCCGGTCTCTTACACTTCGCGCGACGGTTTTCATATAGAGGCCTATCTGTCGCTTCCTTTGGGCTATACGCCTGAAAATGCCTGCAATCTGCCTTTTATAGTCAATCCGCATGGTGGTCCGTGGGCACGCGATACGTGGGGCTATTCTTCTGAGGTACAATTTCTTTGTTCACGCGGATATGCCGTTTTCCAGATGAACTTCCGCGGTTCTACGGGCTACGGCCGCCGTTTTCTGGAAGCCGGCTACAAGCAATGGGGCCGGGCCATGCAGGACGATATAACGGATGGTGTCAGATGGCTGGTGGAATCCGGAATGGCCGATCCCCATCGCATCGCCATCTACGGTGGTTCGTATGGCGGCTATGCCACGTTGGCAGGTGTTACCTTCACCCCCGATCTGTATGCTTGTGCGGTTGATTATGTGGGAGTATCCAATCTTTTCACTTTTATGAAGACCATTCCTCCTTATTGGAAACCTATGCTGGAGATGATGTACGAACAGGTGGGACATCCTGAGAAGGACCGTGAAATGCTGGCCGCTTGTTCCCCGGCTTTGCATGCCGACCGCATTCGTGTTCCGTTGTTCATTGCCCAAGGGGCCAACGATCCGCGGGTGAACAAGGCCGAGAGCGACCAGATGGTGGAGGCGTTACGGGCGCGGGGAGTGGATGTGGAATACATGGTGAAGGAGGACGAGGGGCATGGCTTTCACAATCAGGAAAACCGTTTTGATTTTTATCGGGCTATGGAGAAATTTCTGGAGCGCCATCTTTCGGCCACAAATTCGTAGCGCGATGAATTTCAGTGAAGAATCCGGGAAAAGATATACTGTCAGGAAATGCTTATATCTGTGGGATTGTCGGAAAAAATACTGTACGCCAATGTTGGCGTACAGTATTTTTTTCTGCGTTATGGATATACTTTCTGTAATCTTTTGTTTATGAATGTTATTTGTGCGTATAGTCTGTTTTTTTGAGTAAAAAAACTGGACAAATTGTAGTGGCGTTTTTCTTTAATAAACCTCCACGTAATTTGCCAGACGCTTTGTTTTTTCGCGCAAAGCATCGAGGTTAGCATCAAGCGGACCGTTGCAGACTACAACTCCCATACGGCGGTTGAGGCGGGTGGTCGGTTTGCCGAAAATACGCAGGTCGGCGTCTTCCTCACACGTTTGTTCCAGGCCTCGATAGCGGGGAGTGTCGTCAGAGGCTATCGGAGACAGGATGACGGCACTGGTCCCGATGCGGAGTTGTTTGATGCAAGGAATGGGAAGCTCCAGAGCGGCACGCAGGTGTAGTTCGAATTCGTTGAAATTCTGTGTGCCGGCCAATGTCACCATACCTGTGTCGTGCGGTCGGGGAGACAGTTCGGAAAAGTATACGCCGTTTTTGTGGCTGAGGAAAAACTCTACCCCCCAAAGGCCTGTTCCGGTCAGGGCATGCGTCACTTTTTCGGCCATGCGCTGTGCTTCGGCCAGATGTTCCGGAGCGATATGGGCAGGCTGAAAACTCTCGCGGTAGTCGCCGCCTTTCTGTACGTGGCCGATAGGCGGGCAGAACAGGGTAGGGCCGTTCTGTTGTGTGACGGTGAGCAGTGTGATTTCGCTGTCGAAATCTATAAATTCTTCAATGATAAGCTCTTTGATGTCTCCGCGACTGCCGCTCAGTCCGTATTCCCAGGCATGTGTCAGCTTGTCCGGCGATTTTACCAGGCTCTGTCCTTTGCCCGAGGAGGACATCAGGGGCTTGACAACGCAAGGGAAGCCGATTTCTTCCGAAGCCTTCTTCAGTTCCTCAAAGGTGCGGGCATAGAAATAGCGGGCTGTTTTCAGTCCCAGTTCTTTGGCTGCCAGGTCACGGATGGCTTTTCGGTTCATCGTGAAGTTGACGGCACGTGCCGAGGGTATCACCTTTATGCCTTGTTTTTCAAAGTCATAGAGACGTTCCGTGCGGATGGCTTCGATTTCCGGTACAATCAGGTCGGGCTGGTGTTTGCTGACGGCGCGTTCCAGCGCTTCGCCGTCCAGCATGGAAAAGACTTCGTGTTCGTGGGCCACCTGCATGGCGGGAGCGCCGGCGTAGGAGTCGCAGGCGATGACATGCTGTCCGAGGCGCTGGGCCGCGATGGTAAATTCTTTGCCCAGTTCTCCTGAGCCTAAAAGCAGGATCTTTTTCATAACGGTTCTTTAGCTTGATACATGACGCATTAAAAAGGTCCGCATCCGGAGAGATGGACGCGGACCCTGCAAAGGTACTCTTTTTTTGTGGCTTGGCAATAGGAAAAATGTAGCGGTTGACAACATTTTCAGCATATTGCCGTAGTCATGGATTCTATGTGGCGGGCCATTTCTGTTTCCCGCTGTCTGTTTGTGGGGGCCGGAGGGCAATAGAAGCGGGCAAATGTGCGCAGGTATTGCAGGGTCTTTTCGTGCGGAGACAGGACGGGCTGTGTAGAATCGTTCATGGGCCGGAGATTGTGTAATGTTTGTATTATTGTATAGATAAAACGCAGTGAAAGGCGTTTTATTATGGTGGCAGGGCGGAAAATTTACAAGAAAGAAGAATGCCATGCAAAAAGCTGCATGGCATGTGTGGCGGAGCTGTGGACAGGATTGGTAATGCTGTCAGCCTAAATGGAGCGAAATGTGGTTTTCCTCTGCCATTCGGCGCATGTTCAGAATGGCATATCGCATACGGCCCAGCGCGGTGTTGATGCTTACGCCTGTGATGTCGGAAATTTCTTTGAAACTCAGGTTCTGATAGTAGCGCATGTGAACTACTTCTCTTTGGTTTTCAGGAAGATGTTCCATCAGACGGCATACATCGTTCAAGGTCTGTTCCGCAATGAGCCGGCTTTCCGTGCTGCTGTCTGACAAGGCGGAGTTATTGAACAGGTCGGTTCCGGCTTCTTCGTTTGATATGGTGTTCTCGTTCTTTTCCGTGCGGAACTGGTCGATGATAAGATTATGGGCGATACGGGTCAGCCAGGCATAGAATTTTCCGGTTTCGACGTAGCGTCCCTGACGGATGGTCATGATAGCTTTGACAAACGTCTCCTGAAAAAGATCATCGGCGATATCGGCGTTGTGTACGATATAGAATATATAGGAATATAGCCTGTCCTTGTGGCGCATCAGCAACGTGTCGAATGCTTCATTCACTCCGGAGGAATAGAGCGCGACCAGTTGTTCGTCTGTGCGCAGTTTTAAATTGTCCATTACTGTTTCTGTTATTGTTTATACAAGTAATGTCTATTCGATAGGCTGTATGATTTTAAGAATGATTACTATTTGCAAAGTTAGGAAATGTTATCGGAACAGCCAAGAGATTGCGGCTTTTTAATTTTCCGGCAGATATACGAACGGTTTTTGCAGGTTTGGACGGAGGGAGCAAAACGGCAGGTTGGCTGAGGTTCATAGCAAAAAGTGTGCCAAACTGAAATGCCTCGAAAACCACATGGCTGTATTTTCTTCTTTTTAATGGTTCGACATGAAGTTTAACTTTGAGGTTTTTCGAAATAGGAATGGGAATAGACCTATTTTTCAC
>VSQE01000096.1 GCA_009775705.1 Prevotellamassilia sp. | reverse complement strand
ATCAGATAATAGCGCAGATCCTTTTCCGTACTCCACAGGATGCGGCCGGCCAGCTCTTCCTTCGGGATGCCTGCCCCACGGGTCATCAGATCGCCGCCACCGTTTCCGCGGTAGGAATTGACGGCCACGCGGTACACCGAGTCGGGATGAAACTTCCGCCCCTCGGCCAAAGAAAGCACGGTGACCCTCTTTCCCCCTTCCCGCCTCAGGTCCACCGTGTAGCGCAGGCCGGCAGCGGAATCGAAATTATAGCTCGGGGTGGAAAGGCGTTGCCACGGTTCGTCGCAGGAAGCCGGATCGGGGCGGAAGTTCAGCATCGTGTCCTCCGCACAGCGCATCCGGCGGGTCCAGCAGTCGTAAGAAAACTCCAGATAGCGCAGAATCTCATCGCCCGTCATCCGGACCACATAGAGCAGATTCTCGTACTTATACAAGTTGAACATATCGCTGACGCGGATGTCGCCGGCCGGAATTCCGATATCAAACGAGAGCGGCGCCGCGAAGGAGATGTCCGCCCCGCTGATCCGCAATTGCAGGCCATGGATGAAATCTACAAAAGCGGAAGGCCCGAAATAGGCGGGACGGGTGGAAAGCGGTGTCTCGTTGTACCCGATCTTCTCGCCGGTGAAAGAACGGACCGTCCGGAACTCGGAATCCAGCTGCCGGCAGAAAGCGGTATCGGGATCCAGCAGACGGATGTCGGCCAACTGTCCGCTCACCGTCTTCCGGCATTTTCCGTCCTGCGCCGACCGGACACGGATGTCGGCCAGCGCCACCTTCATTCCGCCCGCACCGGGGTTGAGCACCTGCACGGTGTCGCCCGCCACATTCACTACGGTGCGGCAGGTCTCGCGGTGGTCATGGCCGCAAACAATCAGGTCGAAGCCCGGAACTTCGCGGGCCACTTGCAATGAGGCGTGTTCGTTCAGACGTCCGCCGCCACGTTCCTCGCCCGCGCCGGAATGGAAAAGCCCGACCACGATGTCCGCTTTCTTCCGGTCGCGCAAAACAGGCATCCAGCGGCGGGCCGTCTCCGTCATGTCCTCGAAACGCAGTCCCTTCCACAACGTCTCGGGCAACCATTTCGGAATGGACGGAGTGACAAGGCCGAGTACGGCAATGCGCAGTCCGCCGCGTTCAAGCAACGCATAGGGCTGCCAGTAGGGCTTTCCTGTCCGGACATCCGTCACGTTGGCGCCGAGCAACGGAAACCGGCATTGTCCCGTCCAACGGTCGTAAACGGCATGTCCGGTCTCCACGTCATGATTGCCCACCGTGCCGGCATCGTAACCGATCAGGTTGAGAGCGGCGGCACAGACATGGGTAGCCGCGGTGTCGATGAAATTGTAGTAATAGGCCGACGGCTGTCCTTGCAGGATGTCACCGCAATCGAGCGTCACCACACGGTCGCGCCCCAGCGAATCCCGCTGTCTGCCCACAAAGGCGGCCACCCGTGCCAGACTACCGGCACCGGCCTTGCGCCCTATGAAGTCGTAGGGAAAATAATTGCCGTGTACGTCACTGGTCCCGATCAGACGG
Source organism: Prevotellamassilia sp. (assembly GCA_009775705.1). Lineage (GTDB taxonomy): Bacteria > Bacteroidota > Bacteroidia > Bacteroidales > Bacteroidaceae > Alloprevotella. Next base: position 4,961 of record VSQE01000096.1, on the reverse strand, counting down.
ACATGCCTCTCCCCCTGTCCCGCCGCCGGAACCTGCACCAGCAAGACCGCCAGCAGGACAAAAAGCCATTGCCGGATGTCAGATACGCTCATAGTCGGCAAAAGTATAAGGCTGTTCATTCTTCTCGTCAGCCTCATGACTTTCCGAAGCCACCAACCGCCATTCGGTCTCGTCCACGGAAGGGAAATATACATCGGCCTCGGCCGGCGTGGCGGCGATGTGGGTCAGACAGAGCCGGTCGGCCAGCGGCAGAGCCTCGCGGTAGACGCTGGCACCTCCTATGACGAAGACATGCTCTTCGGGAAGACAGGCAGACAATGCTGCCTCTAACGAGGGAAACACCTCGATACCCGGAGCCGAAAAGCCTTCGGTACGGGTCAATACAATATTCCGGCGGTCGGGCAATGCCCCCTTGGGCAAGGATTCGAATGTGCGACGACCCATAACAACGGTGTGTCCGGTGGTCAGTTTCTTGAAACGGCGCAAATCCGCCGACAGCCGGTAGAGCAGACGGTTGCGGCAGCCGATGGCGCCGTTGGCGGCAAGAGCGCAGATGATGGTAATCATATTCAACAGGTTCGGTAAGGTGGGAAATAAAAAACTGTCACACAGAAACCTTCGCGGCAATATGAGGCCACGGGTCATAACCTTCCAGCAAGAAATCCTCAAAACGGAAATCGAAGATGCTCTTCACCTCCGGATTAAGTACCATGCGGGGCAACGGCCGCGGAGTGCGCGAGAGTTGCAAACGGGCCTGCTCCAAATGGTCCAGATAGAGATGGGTGTCGCCCGTGGTATGAATGAAATCCCCCGCCCGCAGCCCGCACACCTGCGCCATCATCTGTAGGAGCAAGGCATAGCTGGCGATGTTGAAGGGAACCCCCAGAAACGTATCGGCCGAACGTTGGTAAAGCTGTAGCGAGAGGCGGCCGTCGGCCACATAGAACTGGAACAGCAAGTGGCAAGGCGGCAGATTCATACGGCCCAGGTCGGCCACGTTCCAGGCCGAAACGATGATGCGGCGCGAGTCCGGATTGTTGCGGATCTGGTCCACTACCCCGGCAATTTGGTCGATGTGTCCGCCGTCATAGTCGGGCCACGAACGCCACTGGTAGCCGTAGACGTGCCCCAAGTCGCCGTCGGGACCGGCCCATTCGTTCCAGATGCGCACGCCGTTCTCCTGAAGATAGGCCACGTTCGTGTCGCCGCGCAAAAACCAGAGAAGTTCGTGGATAATGCTTCGCAGGTGGAGCTTTTTCGTTGTGAGCAGCGGGAATCCCTCCTCCAGATTGAAGCGCATCTGGTGTCCGAAGACGCTGAGCGTCCCCGTTCCTGTGCGGTCGCCCTTGCGCGTGCCGTTGTCAAGAATATGCCGGAGCAGGCTGAGATACTGTTGCATGAATTGTCTGTATGAAGAACATGTTCTGGTGTAAAATTGCGTACTTGTCAGGATCGTATGGTCACCATCGTGGCCCCGAAGCCGTATTCGCGGAACGAGGCGTCCTGCCACAGACACTGGCGATAGCGGCTCTTCAGTTCCTTGATCAAAGCCGCGCGCAGGACTCCGTCACCCTTTCCGTGGATGAAAACGATCTTGTCTCCTTTGCGGCAAAGGTGCTCGTCCATCGTCTTGCGGAACACGGAGAGCTGATACTCCAGGATGTCTCCCGGCTCCATTCCCGCCGTTGTTTCGAGCAATTCCGAGGCATGCAGGTCCACCTCCGTCAGTCCCTTTGCGGCAGCCTTCTCCTTGCGGGCCGGTTCGCGGCGCGGGCGTTCGGAACGCGTGGCACCGCCCAGCGCCTCTTTCAGTTCGCCGGCACTGACGAAGACGGAGCGCACCGGCTTACCCTCGCGCACGATGTCGCAGATGTATGCCGGCTCCTCGAAGAAATCCGTCTCCATAAATGTGTGCAACTTGTAGAACTTGGTGCAGTCGGGGCGCAGGCTGACGCTCATGGCCGGCTGCGGCAGAAAAGTCTTGTCCTGCTTGAAGGCATAAAGCTGTACGGTCAGTTTTTCCCATTCGCCGAGCACGTCGCGCCGGAATTCCTCCAGAAAGACTTTCGTGTTCGGCTCCGCCAGAATCTCATGACGCAACGTGCAGGCCGCCCCCTCGTGCATGAGCAGGGCCAGACGTACATAATAGTTGCAGTCGTTGACGAGATAGGCTTCGAAAGACGTGTCCGAGAGTTCCTTCACATTGACGGGCACAAAAGCCAGTGCCACATTGAGTGCCTCGCCGCCTTTCCGTTCCTGCGGCCGCGGACGGAACGTGAGAGGCCGGTCGGCGGGATCAGGCTCCGCCTCTTCCTCTCCGGCCTTTCCGGCTGCCTCCGTCGGCACGGGAGCCGGCTGCGGTTTCCGCACCAGATTATAGTTGTCCGTCTCGATCACCACGCATTCGCGAATCAGCACGGGGACATCGAAACCGTCCTCGTCGCGCACCAGCGCGGTCTCACGGTCCTGAAATCCGGCAACGACACCGCCGCCCACATCGTTCAGGAAACGTACTTTATCTCCAATCTTCATATTTTCTTGCCTTCTTTATTTTTTTATGAGTAGGTAACTGCCGCGAAGATACGAAAAAACTCGGAAGGGTCCGCCCGCCGTATTCAAAATTATGGATGTGTCCGGCAGGCATCGGCACATACAGGTGGAAACATATTCTTATAAAAATGTCACTTTGAAGCCGCAAGTCGGATAGGGAGCCCCAACACGCACATGTTCAAAGTCACAACGAAAAGATTTAGAGTTTCCCATTCTTTAGCAAAAAAACAGGTAGCGGCCCCCTCAACTGAAATTTTATCCGTATCTTTGTCTTCGTCTTCTTTTTTAAGAAACAAAAACATCAGACAACATATTCCAATACCAAATATCCAAAATAAAACGAAACGATATGTTAGACGTAAAACAATGCCTCGCAGACTGTGAGGATAAGATGGAAATGAGCGTGATGCATCTGGAAGAGACGCTCTCGCACATCCGTGCCGGCAAAGCGAACGTACACATCCTCGACGACCTGCGCGTAGACTCCTACGGCTCTATGGTGCCCATCAACAACGTGGCGGCTCTCACCACGCCCGACGCCCGCACTATCGCTATCAAGCCCTGGGACAAGTCCATGTTCCGCGTCATCGAGAAAGCCATCATCGACAGTTCCATCGGCATCATGCCCGAGAACAACGGTGAGGTGATCCGTCTGGGCATTCCGCCCCTCACGGAAGAACGCCGCCGCGACCTGACCAAACAGTGCGCCCGCGAGGCGGAAGAGGCTAAAGTGGCCATCCGCAACGCCCGGCGCGACGGCATCGACAAACTGAAGAAGGCCATCAAGGACGGTCTGTCCGAAGACGTAGAGAAGGATGCCGAGGCCGACCTCCAGAAGATTCACGACAAGAAGGTGAAGAAGGTGGAAGAACTGCTGGCCGAGAAGAACAAGGAAATCATGACCGTCTGAGGTCTGAACAAAGACAAACAGGACGGAAAAAGAATGCACGGAACTGTAATCAGAACCACAGGCAACTGGTACGTCGTACGGACGGATGACGGGCGGACGCTGGAATGCAAGGTGAAAGGAAACTTCCGCCTGCGCGGCATCCGCTCCACCAACCCTGTAGCCGTGGGCGACAGGGTGACGGTGGACCTCGAAAGTAGTCCGGCGAAAAAGGCCGTCCCGCTGCCGCAGACCGCCTATATCACGGAGATTGACGACCGCCGCAACTATATCGTGCGCAAGGCCTCGAACCTCTCGAAACAGAGCCACATCCTCGCGGCCAACGTAGATCAGGCCGTACTGGTGGTCACCGTGGCACGCCCCGAGACGTCCACCACTTTCATAGACCGTTTCCTGGCCTCGGCCGAGGCCTACCGCGTTCCGGTGCTGCTGTGTTTCAACAAAGCCGACGATCTGGACGAAGAAAACCGCGAACGGGCCGACTATCTCCTGTCCGTATACCGCGGGATAGGCTACGGCTGCCATCTGGTTTCAGCCCTGACGGGAGCCGGCATGGAGGAACTGCTGGCCGATCTGCGTGACAGGACCTCCCTGCTGGCAGGACACTCGGGTGTGGGGAAGTCCACACTGCTCAACCGCCTCGTGCCGGACGCACACGCCAGAACGGCCGGCATATCGGAAGCCCACGGCACCGGCATGCACACCACCACCTACAGCGAACTGTTCGACCTGCCGGACGGAGGAGCGCTTATCGACATTCCGGGCATCAAGGGTTTCGGCACCTTCAACATGGAACCGGAGGAGGTGGGACACTTCTTCCGCGACATCTTCGACATCGCCCGCGACTGCCGGTTCGGCAACTGCACCCACACCCACGAACCCGGATGTGCCGTGCTCGATGCCCTCGCGCAACATCGTCTCGCCCCCACACGCTATTCCTCCTATCTCTCCATGCTGGAAGACAAGGACGAGGACCGCTACCGGCCGGCTTTCTGAATGGCCGCCACCCGTCACAAGACACATCCACAACCTCAAAAAGCACTGCATTATGACCGCTCCACTCATCATCATCATCCTGGCCGCCACAGCCCTCCTGCTCTTCGCCGTCGAAGCATTTGTCACTCCGGGCATCGGACTGGCCGGCATCTGCGCCGCAGGCTGCGTGATCGCGGCGGACATCCTCACGTACTACACCTACGGAACGGGAACCGCCATCGTGGCACTGCTCGTCTCGACAGTCGTTGTCCTGCTGTTCTTCTGGCGGTTGGGCAAGTCGAAAACGCTGGAGCGAATCTCCCTGCACAGCACCATCAACTCCACAGCAGCCACCGAGGCCCAGCTCTCCGTGAAACCGGGCGACGAAGGACGCGCCCTGACGCGGCTGGCCCTCATCGGCAATGCCGACATCAACGGGAAGACGGTGGAAGTGAAATCCACGGGCGACTTCATCAACGAAGGAACCCCCATCGTAGTGACCAGCGTAAACGATGCCCTGATTCTGGTC
>VSQE01000095.1 GCA_009775705.1 Prevotellamassilia sp. | reverse complement strand
TGTCTGCCTCCGGCACGGGACCCAGCGCCACAGCCTCGTGGAAATCGGTGTCAAACACTGCATCCTCCGTCTCCATACGTTTAAGTCCCTGAGAAGCAAGCGTCTTCGTCAGTTTGGAAAGAATGAGTTCCACTCCTTCGCGCAAGGTTTCCACCTCATCGGACTTTTCCATATTTTCCTGCGCACGTTCCAGATCGTCCAGCACCGGCAACAGGGAAGACAACACTTTTTCGCCTCCGTTGAGAATCAGTTCCGTCTTTTCCTTCAAGGTACGTTTACGGTAATTGTCAAACTCTGCCATCTTCCTCAGTAGCTGGTCCTTAAGCTGCGCTATCTGTTGTTCGGCCTGTTCCAGTTTTTCCTCCATCGAAGGTTCTTCCGCCTGTTCTTCAGGAACTTCAACAGTTCCATCGGTTTCCTGCTGTTCTACATCTTCTGCGACTTCGGCCTCTTGGTATTTTTTTTCTTCCGTCATAATGCTGATAGTTGAGGTTAATTACATTAATATACCCTATATACAAAAAACATGCCAAACATCAAAAAAATCAGGCTTTGCCATAAAGCTGTTCCTTCAACTCCTTCACACGGTCATCGTGAATATAATCCTCATAATTCATGAGTTTGTCAATCGTACCGTTGGGGGTAAGTTCGATGATGCGGTTGGCCACGGTGTTGATAAATTCATGGTCATGACTGGAGAAAAGTATATTTCCCCTGAACAGCTTCAGGTTGTTGTTGAACGCCTGTATGCTCTCCATATCCAAATGGTTGGTCGGCGTATCGAGAATCAGGCAATTGGCATTGCGTAACTGCATCCTGGCAATCATGCAACGCATTTTTTCTCCTCCGGACAACACGTTCACCTTCTTCAACACATCCTCCTCCTTGAAAAGCATACGTCCCAAGAAAGCTTTGAAATAAACCTCGTTGCCCTCGCCAAACTGGCTTAACCAGTCCAGCATGTTCAGTTCGCAATCAAAAAACGTGGTGTTGTCTAACGGGAGATAGGCCGTCGTGATGGTCACTCCCCATTTATACTCGCCGGCCGCAGGCTGCCGGTTACCGTTGATAATCTCGAACAGTGCCGTCATGGCACGCGGATCACGGCTCAGGAACACCACCTTTTCTCCCTGCTCCACATTGAAGTTCAGTTTGTCGAAAAGTACCGTCCCGTCTTCCGCCACGGCTTTCATGTCCTTCACCTCCAGAATCTGGTTGCCCGGCTCACGCTCCATCTGGAAGATGATGCCCGGATATTTTCGGGTCGACGGTTTGATCTCCTCCACATTCAGCTTTTCCAACATTTTCTTGCGTGAAGTGGTCTGACGGCTTTTCGCCACATTGGCCGAGAAGCGGCGGATAAACTCCTCCAGCTCTTTCTTCTTCTCCTCTGCCTTCTGGCGCTGGTTCTGCGCTTGGCGCAGGGCCAGCTGCGAAGACTCGTACCAGAAAGAATAGTTGCCCGAGAAGAGCGTCACCTTCCCGAAGTCGATGTCCACCGTGTGTGTACACACCTGATCCAGGAAGTGGCGGTCGTGGCTCACCACCAATACCGTATGTTCAAAGTTGCCCAGATATTCCTCCAGCCACTCCACGGTTTCCAGGTCAAGGTCGTTCGTAGGCTCATCCAGCAACAGGTTGTCCGGCTCTCCGAAAAGCGCCTGCGCCAGCATCACGCGCACCTTTTCCTTTCCCGACAGCTCGCCCATCAGTTTGCCGTGCAGGTTGTCCTTTATGCCCAGGCCGGCCAGCAACGTAGCGGCATCATTCTCGGCAGTGTAGCCTCCCATCGTGGCAAATTTGTCTTCCAGCTCCGCCACTCTGATGCCATCTTCGTCCGTAAAGTCCGCCTTGCTGTAAAGCTCGTTGCGTTGCTGCATGATGTCCCACATCACGGTGTGTCCCATCAGCACGGTGTCCAGCACCGTACAGCCGTCATACTTGAAATGGTCCTGACTCAGCACCGAGAGGCGCTCGCCCGGCCCCATCTCCACCGTACCCTTGTTGGGGTCCAGTTCTCCCGATATGGCTTTCAGAAGTGTAGACTTACCGGCCCCGTTGGCACCGATGATACCGTAAATGTTGCCGTTGGTGAATTTCATATTTACGTCCTGATAAAGGACACGCTTGCCAAACTGGATGGCAAGATTCGAGACTGTAATCATGCTGCTTGTGTATAGTTTTTTTCGGAATGCAAATTTACTACAAAAAAGTGAAATACGAAAAACATCCCGGCAGATTCGGTCCCGAGTCTTGTCAGCCCTTTGTCTTTTTTATAACCATCCAGTAAAAAAAGAAAATTCCGCAGCAATGCAGTTCCAATATCTTGCTTTCCGAAAAAACAAAGCAATGGTTTACTACTGTGGAAAACTCTCGATTTTCCACAGTAGTAAACCTTTCCAAAAACCAAACGAAAGTTAATTAACATTTGCTTTTTGCCCGCCGATGTATTATATTTGCATCAGCAAAGTAGAAGATCCCTGAAAAACCGCCTATATGGCGTTTTTTTCGTCACTTAACGTGAAAAAAACATAGGATCTTTTTTAAAAAAGGTCGGAACTTTTTTGAAAAACATACTATCTTGTAAAAAAAAGATACCATCTTGTTCAATTTCCGAAAAACCGCAAAGTTAAACTTTATGGACGACGATTAAAAATGACAAAATCAGAACGGCGCTCTGACATCATTTTTCAACCATTCATAAACGGTTCATCTCGGTCTCCGCAGCCGCCTTCCCTTTATAACTGTTCTGACGGGGCCGGAAACGGTATATGACATCCAAAGATACACCGCGACGGTCGTAGCTCACATACTTGTCCACCCGTATTCCGCAAGTATTCATCGACCAGTCGTTTCGGGACGTATTGAAAATATCTGTAGCCGAGAGTTTCACCGTAAGCGACTTGTCAAGAAAAGTCCGGCCTACGGAAGCGTCCATCTCAAATGCGGTAGCAGAAAAACAGTTGGTGTGCATATAACCACGGGAAGAACCGCCGATATTGGCTGTGATCAGCCACTCGCGGGGCAGCGAAAACGTATTTCCAAATGTATAGGAACAGATGGGACGGCCACAATCATTTCCGGCGGCAACAAGCCACTGCTTGTACAATCCTGCTGTCAAGCTCGGAGTCCAGCAACGGATCTTCCGCTGCCAGACCAGATACATGCTGAACGAAGATACATCTATATTCACCGGACGCATGAGCAACTGCAAAGACGGGGCCGGATGGACTTGGCGGATAAAGGCATACGTGTCCAGACTGCGCACGAAAGCAGCCTGAAGAATCACATCCTTCCAGGTTCCGAAAAGCTGCACATCGTGCCGCCGCTCGTCCCGCAAACCGGGATTTCCTCCTTCTATCAGGTGTTGCCCCGCATAGTACATCGAACCGGAAAGCTGTGCATAGGGTGGCCTTACGGTAGACATCTTATAGCTGAGGCTCACCCTTGAACGTTGGCCGAAATCATAGCTGAAGGACAAATCAGGCGTCAGCAGATGGTCGCGACGGCTGACCTCCTCATCACGTTTGCCGTCTATCCTGAGCTCATGGTCGGCGTATTCGTAGCGGGCACCGGCCGACAGACTGATTTTTCCGAACCGACGGCTCCACACGGCAAACAGGGCAGCGGATGTCTGGCAGGTCTCGGTCAGTGAGGAAGGGATGTAAGTTCCCACCCTGTCGTCAAGCATCCGGTAATCAAGAGAAGTGCTTGTGTGGGAATCCTGAGTTCCGCAGGTGAGCTCCCCTTTCGCAAAAGGAAACTTCAGCCAGAGTTTGGCAGCCCAGAAAACCGACATTTTACGGTCAGTTGAACAGACTTCGGAGTATTCCGACGACGGATATGCGGTGCAAACGGCATTACCGACAGAGGAGCGGCGGAAGTTACCATCGAAATGCAGCTGGTACCCTCCGGAAAATATATTGTCATAATAAGCCGATGCAAGATGGCTGTAGCCCGAAATGTCTCGCATAATACGTGTGGGCACAGGAATCTCACGGTTCATCCACTCCGCCCCGATATTCGTGAAGTCCCCCCGCTCCGGAGCGTAACGGTAATAGGCACCCAGCGACTCTGATTTCTTCGCGTAGTTGAATCCGGCTTTCACAGTTCCGGCTTTCGCCTCGTTAAGGCTATGCTGCAAGGAACCCACCTGAAGGGATGTCCCTCCAGGAGCCAGTGAGTTGAGGGTTGTGCCTTTCATGAGCGTATTGTTACAATTAAAGGATCCGGAAAGGAAAAAGTCCCACCCTCGCGCCCGGTAACCGGCATCCAGCAAGTCCGACATCGACCACCTACGGCGGCGCTGCACCTGTAGCTGTTCCGTAAATGACAGTCCTTCGGACATCGTACGCCGAGTTGTAATTTTCAAAACAGCACCGGTCGTGCTGTCGTACATCGGCCCAGGTACCATCTGTAATTCCACTTTCCTGACATTTACGGAAAGTAACTGCCGCAGTTCCTCTTTATCATGCAGAGGCCGACCATCTATAAATATGCTGAGATTATTCCGGCCAACCACCGAGACCTCACCATCCTGTACCTGAAGCATCGGCAACTGACGGAGAACATCCAGCGCATTACCTGCATATTGGAGCGAGGATCCGGCAATAGTGGAAACAAAGGCAGAGCCCACGAGTTTCGTCGCCGGCTGCCGGGCTGTCACCAATGCCTCGCGAAGCTGATGTGTCAGGCTATCGGCAGGCTCGGCCTCTTGCCCTTTGACTGAAACTGTTACCGTCAGCGAAATCGAAAAGATTAGAAATAAAGTCTTCATGTCTATTACGTTTTATGAGTGAATTTTGTGCTGCGAAATTACTCATAAAACCTCTCTCAGTCCAAATAAACAATCTGACCGAAATATTTACAAAACACAGAAAATAAAGCGATTACAGACACCCGGAAGACGTAAAATCTGACACGGGAAGATTGAGCCTAAAAAATAGACAGAATATCGTCCTGTCCCGCCTCACATTTTTCCTTGAGCATGCTTTTCAGACGAGATTTCCGCTTATAGATTACCTCAACAGATTCTCCCAAAAGCAGGCTGACCGCCCGTGTAGAAAAACCGCAAGCCAGATAAACCGCCAGTTGGTAGGCCTTTGGCTTTATGTCGGGACACATCTCTTTTATGCGGACCAAGAGACCGGAACAGCAATCATTGACCTCCTGTTCCATTTCGGCAAAAACAGCGGAATCGGTCCGCACGGAATCTATCTCAAACTTTACTTTTTCGGCAATTGCTTTCCGCTCCGCCCTGATGCCCTGCGTCTCGTAATAGGTCTGGCACAAGGAATCTATCAGCGTAAAACGCCTCTCAAACAGTCTGCCCAATGCGGCCTGCTGCCTGCCCGCCTTCTCACGGTTGGCGGCCAACAGCCCTTGCAGCCCCGAGGCTTCGGACACGAGCAGATCGTACTGAAGGGCTTTGAGCCGAAGACGTTGCCACTGCCATGCGATTATTCCGGCCGCAACCAAAAGAATTATCAGACTGAGAAAAACATAAAACTCATGCGTGGCCCTTTCCTTAAACAGCATAAACTCTTTCTCTTTCTGAAGATAACGGGCCGTGATCAAAGCATCCCGTTTGTCGGCTTGGGCGATTCTCATTTTCAGCCGCTCGGCCTTGCGGTACTCGGGAAGTTGGCGGTGACGGGCATAAAAGTCTACGGCAATATTAATAATGGTATCTGTAGGGGCATAGAGATTACCGCGTGCCATAGCCTCGCTATAAAGCAAGGCCCACCGCGCCATCGTAGCGGAATCGCGAAACTCGGACACATCAAGGGCATTCAGTCTCTCCAAAGCCTTTTCGGGATCGGATTCCATCACACGGCAGGCCTCATCAAGGCTATCGGACGGTGTTCCTGAACAGGCACATCCACTGATAAAAACAGCCAGAATCACATATAACAGAATACGCATTTCTCAACTCTTGTTTTTTACTGACAGACGGTCAGGACCAATGTATCCGCAACGTAAAATCTCACTGCCACCGTCTGTCCCCCTTTACAGGAAGCCACAAAGCAACCGTCGCCCATGGAGAGACGAATGTCCTGAAGCAATGTCGCTCCGCCGGCAGGGGCAATTTTCTTGTAAGCCGCTTCCTTCGCGCTCCATAACAGAACAGCCCGGTCCTCTACGGACAATGCAGTATAATCGGACACGGCCGCATCTTTCCATAGAATTGTTTCCTCGTCAGGAGCGAGGAACTTTTTCCTCAGCCTGAAGGCACGCGGCGTACGGCGCTCCAGATCGACTCCGATCCTTCCGGTTTCGGCCAAAGCCAATACCACATAATCGCCAGTATGAGAAATACTGACGTGGCGGGACCCATCGGACAAAAAGGGGCATCCCGCCGGGGTATGTTCCAAACGCACGGAAGACCCTGCGGCAACAGCAAGCAGCAGACGGACGGCCATCCACTCCCTACGCCGGGCGGCTGACCGGAAGTGTCGGCATGCCTCATTAACAGATGCACGATCGTAAGCGAGCAGGGAGGAGAGTTGCTGTTCGTTTTCGGTGATATGCCAGAAATGGATAGCGACCGGAGCATCTTTCTGGAATGAAAGATGCTCCGGCAGGCCACTAAAGGGTATCTGGATGCTGGGCATGTTTTTTATGGAGAGGACTTAGAAGGGACAATCGCTGTTGTTTTC
>VSQE01000094.1 GCA_009775705.1 Prevotellamassilia sp. | reverse complement strand
CGTCTTCGTCGGCAGCGTCAGTTGGGTATAAGAGACAGCTCCTTTGTAGTGAAGGATGGGAGTGGGAAGATAGTAGTTTCTGTAGCCAGCCAGACGCAGACGATAGGAAAGGTCAATGTCTTCGCCGTACATGAAAAAATCCTCGTCGAACATGCCGCTTTTGTCAAGTGCAGTTTTTCGCACCAGCATGAAGGCTCCCGAAATGATGTCGATTTCGCTTTCCATGTTCTTGTCCAGATAGCGCAGATAGTATCTGCCGAAGCGCCGGGAGCGGGGGAACAGGGCCGCCAATCCTGTCATCTTGCAGAAAGCCGTCCATGGAGTGGGGTGTCCGCGTCGGGACTCCAGTGCGAAGCTGCCATTGTCGCGGAGCATCTTCACGCCCAATCCTCCCATTTCTGGATGGGAGGTGGCAAAGGCCAGACAATCCGTCAAGGTCTGTTCCGTTATCAGAGTGTCCGGATTCAGGAAGAGGATGTATTCGCCTGTGGCCTTCCGGATTGCCTGGTTGTTTGCCCTTCCAAATCCGATGTTCCGGGCATTGGCGATGATGCGGATCGTTGTGGAGCCGGAGATTCGGGGAAAGCGTTGGCGCAGATAGTTAATGGTACCATCTTGCGAGGCATTGTCCACGATGAAGATTTCCGTGGACATTCCGGAAGGAACGGATGACAGTACGGAACGGACACATTGTTCCAGATAGTGGCGGACGTTAAAGCTGACGATGATGACCGAGAGTTTCATCGCGTTTCCTCCTTCTTTTCGGACCCTGCGAGCAGGTGGTCCAAGTCGGTTTGCGAAGGCCGGCAGAACAGACTCGCCAAAAGGCAGATGAGCAGACAATATTGTGCCGTGTTTGTAGAGAGTGTGGCATAGTACAAGAAGGCACAGCCCCAGATGGAGACAGCTATAATGCACAGGCGCAGGGTATTCCATCGGAGATAGGCTTTCTCGGATGTTTTTTCCTGTCTTATCTGTTCCTTTACTGCACGGAGTGACAGCAGCCGCAGAGACGTATAGGTACCGCAGAGGGTTAAACAGATTGCAAGGATGTCCAGTAGATATAATGTCGTGGCGTCCTGTCCGATGAATCCAGTAGGCAAGTATTCCGATTCGGAGAGTAGGATATACAGTAGAGTTGTGATCCAGATTCCAATATAGGTGAATTGGTGTATTCTGATTTTTTTCTTCATGGTCTTTTTATGTAAGTATGTATCCGATGGGAAGATCTCTATTTTCGCGGCACCAGTTCGATACGTGCGGCGATGGACCTTCCCAGCGTTACCTCGTCCGTATACTCCAGTTCATCGCCAACGCTGACGCCGCGGGCGAGGGTGGTCAGGCGTACGTTGGTGTGTGAGAGTTTTCGCTGGATGTAGAATCCTGTGGTATCTCCCTCCATTGTTGGATTCAGGGCGAGGATGACTTCATTCACTCCTCCGGCGTCTACTCTTTCTACGAGCGATTCCAGTTCGATGTCGGAAGGGCCGGTCCCGTCCATTGGCGAGATGACGCCTCCCAGCACATGATACAGGCCGTGGAACTGTCCCGTGTTTTCTATTGAGAGCACGTTGCGGATGTTCTCCACCACGCAGATCGTCGAAGAGTCGCGCAACGGATTGGAGCAGATGTCGCAAAGTTCGCTGTCCGATATGTTGTGGCAGCAACGGCAGTATTTCACTTCGTCTTTCAGCTGGGTGATACTATTTGCGAAAGCGTGTACCTCCTCGTCTTTTTGTTTGAGCAGATGCAACACCAGCCGTAAGGCCGTGCGCCTGCCTATCCCCGGAAGTTTCGCAAATTCGGCAACGGCTCTTTCCAGCAACCGCGACGGATATTGTTCCGTGACCATGTCGTTTGTTTTATTTTGTGGCAAAGGTACGTAAACTCCGTGGAAAAAGCTATCTTTGCCTATAAAAAATCAGGTGGATATGAAGATCAAGACCGCAGAATTTAAAATCAGTAACAGCGATGTTTCCAAATGTCCTTCGGACAGCCGGCCCGAATATGCTTTTATCGGGCGGAGCAATGTGGGGAAAAGTAGCCTCATTAATATGCTGACGGGACGCAAATCACTGGCCATGACCTCGGCTACTCCCGGAAAAACCATGCTTATCAATCATTTTTTGATTAACGATGAATGGTATCTGGTGGACCTTCCCGGTTACGGCTACGCCAAAAGGGGGAAGAAAGAGCAGGAAAAACTGAGAGTGCTGATAGAAAGCTATGTACTTAGACGTGAGCAGCTGACAAGCCTTTTCGTTCTGATTGATTCCCGGTTGACACCCCAGAAGATTGATCTGGAATTCATAGAATGGTTGGGCGAGAACGGAGTGCCGTTTTCCATCATCTTCACCAAGGCCGACAAGAACAAACGGATGGAACTGAAGAAGAATGTGACTCGTTTTCTATCTGTTTTGGCGGAACAGTGGGAGGAACTCCCTCCTCACTTCATTTCGAGCAGTGAGACGAGGCTCGGGCAGGAAGAGATTCTTGGCTATATCGGACAGATTAACGAATCCCTGACCATCAATGCAGTGGACTGACAGGAGCAAACTTGTCAAGAGTACGCTTGTTGTGGCAGCGGGACTGATTGCGGCGATATCGCTGATGGTCTCGCGAACGCTTGTTCGCGATCTTTCCGTGGAAGAACGTAACAAGATGGAGGTGTGGGCAGAGGCCATGCGGGCACTTATCCGTGCCGATGGAACCACGGATCTCAGTCTGGTGCTGAAAGTAATAAATGGCAACAATTCCATTCCCGTCATAGTGCTTTCCGAATCCGGCGAGGTGATGGAGACACGTAACATTTCCATTCGTGAAAAAAGTGATTCGCTGGTCGAAGTGAAGGAGATGGCGGCGCGGATGCGGCAGGCCGGAAATTACATGCGCATGGAATTGCTCTCTGGAGAAGACGGAGTGAAGGAACCGCCTATATATATATGTTACGAAGAGAGTCTGATGTTGCAGCGGTTGGCTGCCTGGCCATACGTACAACTGGGAATCGTGGGCCTTTTCATTGTTGTGGCAGTTTTTGCGTTGCTGGCTTCCAAACGTGCCGAGCAGAACAGGGTGTGGGTGGGACTCTCGCGAGAGACGGCCCACCAGTTGGGAACTCCTATCTCCTCCCTGATGGCCTGGATTGAAGTGTTGCGTGAGAACTATCCAGACGATGTCCTTCTTCCCGAGATGGAGAAGGACATTTGCCGGCTCAGACTGATAGCCGAACGTTTCTCGAAGATCGGTTCAGCTCCTGGGCTGAAGGAGGAGAATCTCTGCGAGGTCATCAGTCATGTAGTGGAATATATTGCCCGTCGTGCTTCCGACAAGGTTTATATGACGTGTAGTTTTCCCGATGATGTGGTGCGGGTGCGCATGAGTGCTCCGCTTTTTGAATGGGTGGTCGAGAATTTGTGCAAGAATGCCATTGATGCCATGTCGGGGCAGGGCAGCATCAATATATACGTATATAGTTCGGGCAACAAAATTGCCATTGACATCTCCGATACTGGAAAGGGAATTTCCAAGAAAGACTTCCGTAACGTGTTTCGTCCCGGATACACCACCAAGAAGCGTGGTTGGGGACTGGGGCTTTCTCTTGCGAAACGGATCATTGAAGAATACCATGGCGGAGAAATATATGTGAAGAGAAGCGAGCCTGGTGCAGGCACTACTTTTTGTATAGAACTCAGCAAGACCCGTTGACGTGTAGGAGGGGCAGAAATCGCGTGCTTTTCCGTAGTTCCTCCGTGGTATGCAGAGTCCAAGATCAGAGGCAAATACAACCGCGCTGCCCACAAGCAGAGCAAACCGACCAAGGCCACCAATATACCCAACCGTACAAGCATACATGAGCGTCCGACTGAGTCTGATGGCTCAAGGCTCGGAGGCTGGGAAATGGATCTTTTTATCGGTAAGGGCAGTTAATGGAGGCTTCCTCGTTTTGGCCAAAATAAACACTTCATACTGCATCATCGAGAAACTGCCGCATGGCAAGAAGGAAAAAGAGATTGCCAAAGTCAATCAGCTGGACGCAGACCTGAAAATCATGCTTGAAGAGGCCCCGAATCGCTGCCTGAAGGAGTCGCAGACTAAAGAGGGGGCTTGTCATACACAAAAAGTAAGCCCAACTTCTGCCTTTCAAGAAGTTGGACTCACTCTTTTACGGTTTTGCGGACAGTAATAAATATATTTGTTATAAATGTAGATTAATAAGAAGATTTGTGTTACCTTTGCGGCCGGAATAAATCTATTGTGTACTATGAAACAAAAAACCGTTTTTATTGCGGCAATAGGGATGGCTGCGGCTGTCTCTCTTCCTGTATGCGGGCAGATCGATTGGGATAAGAAAAAATATCCCGATTATTCTCCTAAGATGAAGCCTAATGCGGGTTTGGCTGTTCGGAACAATTCTGTGAAGCGTCCGGACAGGGTGAATAATGCAGAGACAGTCTATTTCCCTCCGGTTTTCAATCAGGATGGAGGCTCATGTGGTTCTGCTTCCCGTATTGCCTACATGTTCAATTATGAGATCAATGCCTGGCGTGGTCTGGACGGATCTCTGGAAGAAAACCAGTATCCCACGCATTTTACATGGCTGTTGACAAATAGTAATTCCGGCAAGGATGGCATGGCCATAGCCAACGGTATTCCTAATGTTCCCACCTATGGTGGCCGCACCTATTCCCGTCTGTTCGGAAATCAGGATTGCAGTGATTCTGACTTCGGATGGATGAACGGATATGACAAATGGTATGCCGCTATGCACAACCGTCTGGAGCGTACTGCCAATTTCCCAATCTCGGTGGAAACGGAGGAAGGGCGCGAGGCTGTGAAAAACTGGCTTTGGAACCATAATGGAGATACCAGTTTTAAGGCCGGTGGTATCTGTGGAATCGGAGTGGCATCCGGCGGTGTCTGGAAGAATATACCCAGAACCACTACCAACAGTGCGATAGGTGTGACCGGACAGTATTATGTAGATTCATGGGGTAAGCAGGTAGACCATGCACTGACCATCGTAGGTTATGATGACCGTGTGGAGTTTGATCTTGACGGAAACGGTATCGCTGGCGAAAAGGATAAAGATGAGGTGGGAGCATGGATTATTGTCAATTCCTGGGGTGCCGGATGGTGCAACAAAGGTTTTATTTATTGTCCGTACAAGAATGCGGTGACAACGGCTGCCAGTTCAAGTTATTATTATCCTGAGGTCTATTATATACGTAAAGACTACAAGCCTCTTCGCACGTTTAAGATCAAGATGGATTATTCCAAGCGAAGTGAGATAAAACTGACAGCCGGTATTTCTGAAAATCTGAATGCGGAGATGCCCGAGCGTACGGTCGATTTTGAGCATTTCAAGTATGCCGGCGACGGTGACGGAAATGGTTCCGATGCCACGACTCCTATGCTGGGACGATGGGCCGATGGGGTCCATGATGAACCTATGGAGTTCGGGTACGACCTTACGGATCTTTCTTCTTCTTTCAACACACGCAAGCCTTTGAAGTATTTCTTCATCATCGAAAGTAAAAGCAGTGCTTCGGGCACGGGAAAGGTACACGAGTGTTCTCTGATAGACTATGAGTTTGATGCGGAAGGTGTGGAGATTCCTTTTGACATGTCGAAAGAAGGAGTGAAGATAGAGAATAAAGGCAAGAAGACGATAATTTCCGTAATAGCCAATGGAGAACCGCTTCATGCGCCGCGCAACATCGTACTGGGTGACGGAATTTTGTCGTGGGCCGCTCCAATGAGCTCTTCTTATGCGTTGAAGGCCTATAATGTATATCATAACGGAACGCTTCTTGCGAGAGTTGCGGCAGACCAGTTGCGCTATGAGATCGAACCGAACGGTTTCAACTATAGCGTTTCGGCCGTTTACGACTATGAAGGGGCCGATTTTGAATCCATTTGTTCCGATGCGGAATTACCTGTCACTCCCGGCACTGTACCTGAACTGAATTTCGGGCGCTCCTTTATAGAGTCAGGATTCCAGATTCTGGACATTTTCTCCCAGAAGATGGAGAAGGTCACGATAGAATACTGGATTAAACCCTCGAAGTGCATTGACTGGAATCAGCAGATTGGTCCCGGATGGGGCAGTTTCTTGGCACATACGACGGCCAGTGGCGAATTTGTGGTAGGATGGAACACCGGCAGTCGCATAACTACGGCCGCCCGTACCCTGAGAGCCGGACAGTGGGCTCACGTGGCAATTGTTGTGGACAAGAATCAGATGACAGCCTATATTAATGGCAAGAAGGCTGGAGAGATAGCTTCTTCCTATTCTGGGCTTGGTGGCTTCGGAACATTGGATATTGGCCGTAGCGCAAACAATAGCGGTATCAGCGGAACAATGGACGAGCTGCGTATATGGAATACGGCCCGTACGCAACGGCAGATTCAGGCATTGATGTATGCCGAGATTGCCGATCCTCAGAATACTCCCGGACTGCTTGCCGAAATCAAGATGGATGAAAGCGGTTCAGAGAAACCGGTGGATGCGACCGGACGTTATCAGACGGCGTTGTTCAGCGGAAACCAGAGCCGTTCCGCACAGAACAGTCTGTTCAGGGATACTCGGGTATTGGCTGCCGATTTTGCTTTCCCGCGTACTTCTTATTATACTGGTGAAGAGGTAGAGCCGGAGAACACTTCTTCGGCCAATTCTCTCCGTTGGATTTGGACGGTAGACGGCAGTGATGTTCAGTATGATATGGAGACACCCTCTCTCCTCTTTACAACACCCGGTGAGAAAAAAATCCGTCTGACGGCTTACGAT
>VSQE01000093.1 GCA_009775705.1 Prevotellamassilia sp. | reverse complement strand
TACAAAAAGTAAGCCCAACTTCTGCCGTTCAGGAAGTTGGACTCGCCTTTTTATGGTTTAGCGGACAGTAATAAATAAAAAAGGACCGGCGCGGTTCCGGAAAAAGCCGGCGCGCCGGTCCCGTAAAGGGGAAGAGGAGATGCTCTACTTGACAATGATTACCAGATAGCGGCTCACGCTCCAGAAGTTCTCGGGCTGGGTGATGCGGAGCGTATACTGCCCCTGCGAATCGCGGTCCAGCGAATAGGAACCGGCCGGATGGCTGGTGACGAGGCGCGCGCGCTTGGAATAGAGTTTGATAACCTTTGTGACGCGCAAGTCGATCTTGGTGAAATAGTCGCGGTTGAAATCGCGTGAACGCAGCACATCGTTCTTCTCCAGAATCTTCTGCTCACGGAGTTCCTTCTTCGTTCCGAAAACATACCAGGCCGAATGAAGTTCCTTGTCCTGCTCGGCCACGGTCTTTTCCTTCTGCGCGTTGGAGGCAGCAAGGTTGCTGACATTCTCGCTGAGCGTGGAAATCTGCTCGTCCTGCTCGGCGATGCGTATCTCTTTGGCGGCCAGTTCGGCCCGTAATGCCTCGATCTGCTGGCTCTTTTCCTCCAGTTGGGCGTTGAAGTTGGCCACCATCTCCTCCAGCGTGGCCTTCATCTTGCCGTTAGTCTGGTTAGTGCTGCGCAACTGCTGTTGCAGATTGGCAATGAGATCACGGTTGAGGCGCAACGTACGCTGGATGAAAGCCATGTTTTCCTGAATGGCCTGCTTGTCGGTGCCCTCACCCTGCTTGGTCTCGGTGCTGACACGGCCTTCGGCCTCGCTGATCTGCCGGAATCCCTCCTGAATCTGCTCAATGGTGCCCATGAGGTCGTTGGACTCGTTCTGTGTCTGGGCAATGACCTGCTGGAGAGAGTCGATGGTAGCCGCCGAACTGTCCCGGCCGGCTTCTTTCTCTTTTTTCGTGTCGCAGGCTCCCATAAACAGGGAGAACGCCGCGACGGCAATGATTACAATCTTCTTCATCTGAAAATAAGTGTTGGTTTGATTCGTATGTAATGTTGTTACTTTTTTATTTCAAATTCCACCATCAACCGGAGCCACCTGCCCGCGAAGAGCCTTTTCCTCCTTCCGCTTTTTCTTTCCGGAAGCATCGCAGCCCTCCACCACCAGCACGAACTCGCCGCGCGGCTCCGTCTCCGTGAAATGCGCCTGCACCTCGGCCAGGGTTCCGCGTACACTCTCCTCGTGAATCTTGGAGATTTCCCGGCAGGCCGAGACGCGCCGTTCCTCACCGAAGACCTGGGCCAGCTGTTCCAGCGTGCGGACCACCCGGTAGGGAGATTCGTAGAAGATCATGGTGCGCGACTCCTCCTTCAGCTGTTCCAGACGTGTGGCACGTCCTTTCTTCTGCGGCAGGAAGCCCTCGAAGACAAAACGGTCGCAGGGCAGCCCCGAGGCCACCAGCGCCGGAACAAAGGCCGTGGCCCCAGGAAGGCACTGCACCTCGACACCACGCTCCACACAGGCACGCACCAGCATGAAGCCGGGATCGGAAATGGCAGGAGTGCCGGCATCCGAAATCAGCGCCATGACCTCGCCCGCCGCCATGCGGGCGGCAAAGGCATCGGCCGTCTGGTGCTCGTTGAACTTGTGATGGGAACACAGACGGTTCTTGATATCGAAATGCTTGAGCAGTATGCCCGAAGTGCGGGTGTCTTCCGCCAAAATGAGATCCGCCTCCCTCAGAATCCTGAGAGCGCGCATCGTAATATCTTCAAGATTGCCTACAGGGGTAGGCACTACATAGAGTATTCCCATGTTGCAAATATAGAGATTTATCACTGCGGGAACAAACAAATGGGAGCTATATTAGTATTTTTTTGAAACTTATCCTTACTTTTGCATTTTGCGGAGGCTGTCCGGAAAAACCTCCGGCCCTCCCGTCCCACTCCATTGACACCCTGTAAAAAAACAACCCGACCGACACATGCCAAGAACTGAAATCACCTTCGACCGCTTCGTGCGCGGACTGCTGGCCGTAACAGGAGCCGTATTCCTGTACCTGACAATAGACTACCTGAGCAGCGTGCTCATCCCCTTTCTGGCAGCATGGGTTGTCGCCTATCTGCTCTATCCCATCGTCACCTTCCTGCAATACCGCTGCCGGCTGCGCAACCGCCTGCTCTGCATCATTCTGACCCTCGTACTGCTCTGCGGCATCACAGGCGGCCTGCTCTATCTGAGCATTCCGCCAATGATCGAGGAATGCATACACCTGAAGGACATCGCCTTGCAATACATCGAAAAAGGCGCCGACAACGCCACCATCCCGCCGGCCATCCAGCGCTTCTTCAGCGAGAATGCCAACAAAGTGGAGCTGGACAAGATCCTGCGGCAGAACGACATCATGTCCGCCATCAAGTCCACCGTCCCGCAGATGTGGTCACTCCTCTGGTCCACCGCCAATGTCATTTTCAATCTGGTAGTGTCGCTCATCGCCCTGCTGTACCTGTTCTTCCTGCTGACAGACTATGAGAAATACACCCGCAGCTGGATTCACTTCATCCCCGTCCGCCACCGCGCGTTCGCCTCGCTGCTGGTAGGTGACATTGCCCGCGGCATGAGCGGCTATTTCCGCGGACAGGCTCTCATCGCCCTGAGCAACTGCGTGATGTTCTCCATCGGCTTTCTGCTCATCGGCTTCCCCATGCCCGTAGGACTGGGCTGCTTCATCGGCATCATCAGTTTTGTGCCCTACCTGCAAGTGGCGGGCATCCTGCCTGCCACCATCCTGGCCCTGCTCAAGGCTGCCGAGACCGGCGAGAACTTCTGGTGGCTCATAGGCGGAGTCATTCTCGTCTATCTCGTAGTCCAGATCATCCAGGACGCGGTGGTCACACCCAAAATCATGGGAAAGATCATGGGGCTACCGCCTGCCATTATCCTGCTCTCGCTATCCGTCTGGGGCTACATGCTCGGCATCGTGGGCCTCATCATCGCCCTTCCCGTCACCACCCTGTTGCTGTCCTACTACCGCCGCTACATCGTCAAAGCCCCCGAAAATTCGCAGCAACTCCTTACTTTTGAAGAAAACACGCCGGGAAATCAAAAAAATCATTGAAAAAATTTGGAAGCAACAAAGAAAATCCCTACCTTTGCACTCGCTTAACAGCAAAAACAACAAGGTCAGATTCGCTAGCTCAGCTGGTAGAGCACAACACTTTTAATGTTGGGGTCTTGGGTTCGAACCCCAAGCGAATCACCAAAGAAAGGTCTTCTGCAATGAAGACCTTTTTTAGCCCCATCTACTGTTCCTAATCTCAGTTTTTTGTAAAAATCACGGTTATAATCGCAGAAATTTGTATCTTCGTATTCTCTTAATCGTAATTTTTTGTATGGCAGTGAAAGTTGACACCCAGAAAGAGATTATCTTCGGCTCATCTGATCCGAACATTTCCCGCGTGCTTAGCAAGAAAGAAAAGGAGGGTGAGTTGCGAAAGGTTGCGCCACGCATATATACGACAAATCTTGTTGACAGTATGGAAAATATCGTGCGCCGAAATCTTATAGAGATACTTGTATATCGCTATCCCGATGC
The DNA here is from genome assembly GCA_009775705.1 of Prevotellamassilia sp. Lineage (GTDB taxonomy): Bacteria > Bacteroidota > Bacteroidia > Bacteroidales > Bacteroidaceae > Alloprevotella. The sequence goes on along the minus strand of VSQE01000093.1, from coordinate 3,212 downwards.
ACTTATAAGCCATCGCAGTGCCAAAGAAATGCGACCGACAGCAACAGGTGATTTCTTCCTTACCAATTCAACGACAAGGAGAGTGACGGACTTACCCGGCATAATTCTCAATTTTGTCAAAGGGCCCAAGGCATCGTCTCACGATATACCCTTCATGGGTATGCACATATCGGGTGAACACCGGTATATGCTTGAGAATATGCAAGTGTCAAGAAAATCTGGAGATGCATCACGTGTTCTTCCTATCAGTGTGATTGAAAACAAACTCGAACAGATACTGCTCACCGGTGGAGAAGACCGCCTTAACGAATATCGCGATGAACTGAGAACAGTTGCAGATGAATTGGGAATGCAGACAGAGTTCGCTAAAATCAACAGCATAATTTCCGCATTGCTCTCAACTCATGATGCCAAAGTACTGTCATCGGATTCTGCAAAAGCACTTGCCGCCGGTAATCCATTCGACAAAACGAGAGTAGAATTGTTTGAGGTATTGTTCGACGCAATAAAGGACCGATATTTTGTTATCCGCAACAACCGCAATACGAATGAGGAATCTTTCCGACTTTTCTCTTTCTTTGAGAGCTATTTCTCTAATTATATAGAAGGGACGGAGTTTGAGATTGATGAAGCTAAAGCGATTGTTGACTCCGGTATTCCTATGCCGCGACGCGACGAGGATTCGCACGACATCCTCGGCACATTCAGGGTACTTTCAAACCGTACTGAAATGATGAAGACTCCGACATCTCCCAAAGAATTGTTTTCGATTCTTAGCCACAGACACAGCATCCTACTTGAAGGACGACCACACATGAACCCCGGTATTTTCAAAACGAAGAACAATCGTGCCGGAATGACGGAGTTTGTGGATTATCAACTTGTGAAAGGCACACTCTCGCAAGGCTTCAAATATTATGCAGCCTTGACAGATCCGTTTGCCCGTGCGATATTCATGATGTTCATGATTAGTGAGGTACATCCGTTCAATGACGGCAACGGCCGTGTCGCCCGCATGATGATGAACGCCGAACTTGTCCGTGCCGACCAATCGCGTATTATTGTCCCGACTGTGTTCCGCGAAGATTATATACTGGCACTCCGAAAGCTGACTCGCCACAAAGACCCGTTGGCATACATAAATGTGATGACCAAGCTCCATCAGTTCAGTGATAATCTATACGGCACAAACTTTACGGAGCTGAAGAATTACCTTGCCACCTGCAACGCCTATGAAGAGCCTTCGCAAGCAAAACTGCAAATAATTGACAGGGCTATCAATTAAATATCATTGAAATGAAAGAAGTTTGATTGGTCTGATTGGCCAAACAAATCTGTATGCATTTAATATAGCTAAGTGGTTACTACGCCGCATCAATTGGCATTTGAAGGGTTACTGTTTATTGAACACCAACGTTCCAAAAGACGCCGAATTCTCAGTAATGTTCTTTGGTCAAACTTCAACTTCTGTTCGCCAAATACCTCATATGATATTATTACATTACCTTCTGAACGTTTCCAAGTAAAGGGGCTGAGGCTGTGCCAAAAGGAAACGTTATCTTTGCAAAGAAGACGGACAAAGAGACTCCGTCATGTGAGTTTATAAATGTGTTACCGCATTTTGGTACTCACTCAAATAGAACACTACAACTGAATACCGGAAGACTCTGATAAAGAAAAGATAACGCTTGATATTCCGCCAACAAAAAAGGCTCAATTCGGATACTGGGCGAATCACCAATAAATCTGGGGGCGGATTTTGGGGCTTTGATTTCTCAAAATAGCCACCATCGACAAGCCTACTGAATAAAATAATCTCCATTTTATTCAATACAATGATTTAATTGAATAAATTCGCTATATTTACAGTCTAAAACAGACTACTATGAAAAGACAAAAATTAAAGCCAGCATGACTCTGAACAATAACAGACTGGCAGCCCTCACCGCGGGACTCACCCTCACGTGCCTGCTCCAAGCACAGGATCCGGTCACGACTGCGGCCAAAAATATCCGTATTCCCGACACATACAAACCTGCCGGAAAGGACATCTACCACAAAGGGTGGATAGACTTCAACAAGAACGGACGGAAAGACGTGTTCGAAGACCCTACAGCAAACCTCGACGCACGTATTGAAGACCTGCTTTCACAAATGACCGTGGAAGAAAAGACCTGTCAGATGGTGACCCTCTACGGCTACAAGCGCGTACTGAAAGATGACCTGCCTACACCCGAGTGGAAGAACCAGTTGTGGAAAGACGGCATCGGAGCCATCGACGAACACCTGAACGGATTCCAGCAATGGGGCATGCCGCCTTCGGACAATCCCTACGTATGGCCGGCCTCGCGCCACGCCTGGGCTCTCAACGAAGTGCAACGCTTCTTTGTCGAGGAAACACGTCTGGGCATCCCTACCGACTTCACGAACGAGGGAATCCGCGGCGTGGAAAGCTACATCGCCACCAATTTTCCCACACAACTGGGATTGGGACACACCTGGAACCGGGATCTCATCCGCAAAGTGGGTTACATCACCGGACGCGAAGGCCGTCTGCTCGGTTACACCAACATTTATGCACCCATCCTAGACGTCGGCCGCGACCAACGCTGGGGACGCTACGAGGAAGTGTATGGCGAAAGTCCGTATCTGGTGGCCGAACTGGGCATCCAGATGGCACAAGGCATGCAGGAAAACTACCAGGTGGCAGCCACGGCAAAGCATTACATCGCATACAGCAACAACAAGGGCGCCCGCGAAGGTATGGCCCGCGTGGACCCGCAGATGTCGCCGCGCGAGGTAGAGATGATCCACGTTTATCCCTGGAAGCGTGTCATCGGCGAAAGCGGCATCCTGGGTGTCATGAGCTCATACAACGATTATGACGGCCTGCCCGTCCAGAGCAGCTTCTACTGGCTGACAACCCGCCTGCGCAAGGAATTCGGTTTCAAAGGCTACATTGTATCCGACAGCGACGCGGTGGAATATCTCTTCAGCAAGCACAACACCGCCAAAGACATGGAGGAAGCCGTCCTGCAAAGCGTGTTGGCAGGCCTGAACGTGCGCTGCACGTTCCGTTCGCCCGACTCCTATGTCCTTCCACTGCGCGAGCTCATCAGAAAGGGAGCCATATCCATGAATACCATCGACGACCGGGTACGCGACATCCTGCGGGTTAAATTCCTGATCGGGCTTTTCGACCAGCCCTACCA
>VSQE01000092.1 GCA_009775705.1 Prevotellamassilia sp. | reverse complement strand
ACCATAAAGGATGATTCGGATGTTTTGATGAAACCGATGCTCGGTTTCAATCAGCACTTGCCGGCAGGATCCGCATGGAGTGATGGGGGAAGTCGTGTATTCTCCGTCGGATTTTCGGGCGGCTATGGCTATGGCGCGGATCGGGGTTTCCGGATATCGGGCATTTGTATAAAACATGGCACACCTTTCCGCACAGGTTCCTGAGGGGTAGGCGGCATTTTCCTGATTGCTGCCTGAGATTATTTCTCCGTTTTGTAATAGTATGGCGGCTCCGACCGCAAAACCCGAATATGGAGAATAGCTGGTCAGGGTTGCCGCTTTGGCTTTCTCTATTAGTTTTTTCTCGTCTTCGCCTAATTCGAACTCCTGACAGATCTGGTACTTGATGGAAAGAATTTCTTTTTTCATGTTTTTTATGTTTGGGTACAAGTCGTATTATGGTTGACAGGAAAGAATGATTCCGTCAATTTTTTCGTACATCAAAGAGACCAGCCGTGGAACGGCATACTGCGGACGGTCTGTTTCTTTGATCTGGAAGTAACCGTCTATATCGACCGACTCGTGCAACTGTACAATATAACAGTCTGCATAAAGTCTGCGATGGGTCAATTGATGTTTCAGCCCTTTCAATACAGGCTGGATGGTGGAATGGGGGATTATGGAACACAGGGAGGGGTGTTGCCATGTTTCTGTATCGTCCGGGGCATGGTCAAATTCCAAAATGAAAGGTTCATATAATCCTTGCCAGATGTCTCCTTTTCCGCGGCGGTGCAGGTAGATGTTTTCTCCATGTTTTAAATATAGGTAGACGAGGTACCGTTCTGTTATTTTCGTCTTTTGGGTTTTGATGGGATAGGTTGTCTGTGAGCTGTGCTGCCGAGCATGACATCCGGAAGCAAGCGGACAAATGTCGCATGATGGAGAGGCTGGGGTGCACTGTAAAGCTCCGAAATCCATTATGGCCTGATTATAGGTGGCGGGGTGGTTCGGATCCATCATTTGTGAAGCTATTTGTGCAAAGACTTTTTTTCCTTTCGTTGTATCAATGGGAACATCGATTCCAAAGTAACGTGACAAAACGCGATAGACATTACCGTCCACTACGGCGTGTGGCTGTTCGTAGGCAATGGAGCAAATGGCAGCAGCCGTATAGTCTCCGATGCCTTTGAGCTTTCGTACTTCTGAATAGGTGTTGGGAAATTTACCCATTTGAGCTATCTGCTGTGCTGCAGTATGAAGGTTGCGCGCCCTGCTGTAATATCCCAGCCCCTGCCACATTTGCAGGACCTCGTCTTCACTTGCTTCTGCCAATGAACAGACATCCGGAAAACGGCGGATAAAGCGCAGGTAATAGTCGTGTCCCTGTGCTACACGAGTCTGCTGCAATATGATTTCGGAAATCCAGATTCGGTAAGGATCCTTTGTGTTACGCCAGGGTAGTTCTCTTTTATTATACTCATACCATGTAAGAACAGCCTTGCGCCAACGTTGTTCAAGTGACGGTGAACTGTCGGGCAAGGCTGCTGTTGCAAAGGCGGAGTTTTTTTCTTTGGTATCCAATGATGCTTTTGTTTCAGATTCTGCGGCTCTAATGGAACAGCTTGATACGTTGCTCCTCCGAGAGTTTGCATATCAGCAATGTTCCGTCTTTCTCTACTACAAGATATCCGTCAAGTCCTTGGACGACTACTTTCTTTTGTTGTGTGGCATGTATGATACAGTTATAGGTATCATACAGATCTATATTCTCTCCGATACGGGCATTCCCGTATTCGTCCTGTCGGCTCATTCGGCGGAGTGAGCTCCATGTTCCCAAGTCACTCCATCCGAAATCCGACGGATATACAAAGATCTCTTCCGCTTTTTCCATAATGGCGTAGTCTATGGATATGCTCTCGCATTGCGGAAATACCTGATTGATCATTCCTTGTTCCTGAGGAGTGTCGTAGTAGGAATAAATGTCCTCGAAAATGTGGGAAATTTCAGGGCAATATACTCTGAATGCGTTAACAATAGTGCTGACGCTCCAGATAAAAATTCCGGAATTCCAGTAATAGTTGTTTTGGCTGACATACTCTTTCGCAACCTCTTTTGTTGGCTTTTCCTTAAAAGAGTCGACTCTGAAAATGTTCTTTTGACGTGAAGACGAAAAACTAAGATCAGCTTTGATGTATCCGTAGCCTGTTTCCGGGTAGGATGGACGAATGCCGAAGGTGACGATGGCATCGGTCTCGGCAGAGAAGGCCATACATTCCGCTATGCCTTCACGAAAAGTCTTGACATCTGTAATGATATGGTCGCTGGGAGCCACAATTACATTGGCACGCGGATTGCGCTTTTTGATTTTCCAACTGACATAACAGATGCAGGGAGCCGTATTGCGGCGGCATGGTTCATAAAGAACATTCTCCTGAGGAATTTCAGGAAGTTGTTCTTCAATCAGTTTTTTATAATCGGCCGATGTCACGATCCAGATGTTTTCAGGAGGAACAAGTTCCTTGAAACGGTCTACTGTAAGTTGGATAAGAGTTTTTCCACATCCCAGTACGTCAAGAAATTGTTTGGGACATTCCTGACTGCTTACAGGCCAGAAACGTCCTCCTATGCCGCCGGCCATAATTACCAGATGGTTGTTTGTCATGGTAGATGATGCTTGCGTATTAAAGTCTACGGTTCTATTTTTCGTCTTTTTGCATGGTTCCTTCAATATAGATACGTGTCATGCTGTTGGAGGCGTTGGACCGTATGGTTATCGGTTTTTTGAAGTAGCCGGGGAATTTGCCTTTCCCGTTGTATGTAACGTTTATCTGTCCTTTCTTTCCTGGTGCGATGGGAGTTTTGGTATAATTGGCGACAGTACAGCCGCATGAGGAAAATGCCTGTTGGATGACAAGAGGCTGGTTGCCATTATTTGTGAAACTGAACACACACGAAACAGGTTTGCTTTCAAGAAATGTTCCGAAATTGTGGGCTGTTTTATCGAATTTGATCACAGCTTGCGCGGAAGCCGTCAGCCCGGTCAATACAATTAGCGTGGTAAAAAAAACTGTCAGACGTTTCATTTTTTACATTTTTAGTAGGTGTAAGTGCAAATGTAAAACTTATTCTTTAAATAAATAATCTTTCACAAGAAAAAATGTGCATATTTCATTAGTTTCTGTATTTTTGCACTTTCGCAAGACAAGAGAAAGGTGGACAGTTGCAAGTCTCATAAAGTGCAAAAAGCCCCGGTCGAGAAGATAATTCTGGGAATTGATCCCGGCACCAATGTGCTGGGCTACGGAGTTATTAAGGTAAAAGGACGTTCGGTAGAGATGCTGGCCATGGGAGTCATTGATTTACGGAAGTGTAAGGATGTGTACCTGAAATTAGGACGGATTTATGAGCGTGTGATGGGAGTCATTGATGCTTTCCTGCCGGATGAATTGGCTATCGAGGCTCCTTTTTTTGGAAAAAATGTACAGAGCATGCTCAAACTGGGACGGGCGCAGGGAGTGGCAATTGCCGCCGCTATCAGTCGCGATATTCCCATCCATGAATATGCTCCCTTGAAAATAAAAATGGCAATCACTGGAAACGGGCAGGCCAGTAAGGAGCAGGTGGCTTCCATTCTGCAACGTTTGCTTAATATCGGCCAGGAAAGCATGCTGCCTTATTGGGATGCGACAGACGCCCTTGCGGCGGCCTATTGTCATTTTCTTCAGGGCAGTCAGGTCGATTATGTGTCGGATGCACCCCGTACTTGGGCGGCTTTTGCAAAGCTGAATGCGGGACGGGTTAGTGGAGGACTTACCGGTCCGCAGAGAAAATTGGCGGAACTATTATGCAGGAAATCATCAAAATAACACAGGCTGTCCCGAGTAATGAAATGTTTCGTATGGCTGCTCCCGTGAATTTTACATTATATGACGGAGAACATATTGCTGTATGCGGACCAAATGGCGGAGGAAAGTCCTTGTTTGTCAATATCCTGACAGGATCGCTCCCGCTACGTTCCGGTATGGTAGAGTATGCTTTTTCTTCCCGGCAGCCGGTGGCAGACAATATCTGTTGCCTGAAATTGCAGGATGTCGGTGGAGCGGTGGCATCTTCCTATTACCAACAACGTTGGAACAAATGGGACGATACCTTCTTCCCGACTGTCATGGAAGTCTTGCAGCAGAAGGCCGAAGGTTGTAAAAACGGAGTGAGGAATGCCGTGGAGTATTGGGTGGATCAGTTTTCTGCCCGGGATTTGCTTTACAAAACCGTCAATTTACTGTCAAGTGGCGAATCACGGAAGTTCCAATTACTGAAATGTCTTTTGTCTGCTCCCAGCATATTGGTGATAGATAATCCTTTTATTGGTCTTGATTCTGCTACACGCCGCACCTTTGTCAGGTTGCTCGAACGGATAAAGGAACAGGTCTCTTTGTTTCTGATCGTGAGTCGTGCAGAAGATATACCGGATTTTATTACGCATGTCCTGTCGGTAGAGAAACGGATTGTGGGTGAGAAAGTCCCTCGTCAGAATTTTCTGGAGAAAGGTGCCTTTATGTCGGAGATACGTCTTCCGGAAAGTTCTGTATACAGAGAGACTGAACCGGTGGGGCTACCCATAGTGGAATGTAATGGAGTGACGGTCAGATATGATGGCTTCACCATTCTGGACCGTCTGGACTGGACGGTAAGAAGAGGCGAGCACTGGGCTTTGACGGGAGAGAACGGAGCCGGAAAATCTACACTTCTGTCCCTTGTTTATGCCGACAATCCCCAAGCCTATGCGTGCGATATCCGGATGTTCGGACTGCGGCGTGGCCGAGGAGAGAGCATCTGGGATGTCAAAAGACGAATCGGATACGTATCTCCGGAAATGTTCAATGCCTTTCGCCGGCCATCCCCTGCTCTCGATATCGTGGTCGGAGGCTTGCGTGACAGTGTCGGTTCCTATGGGACGTTTTCCGCGGAAGAACGGAAGACAGCGGCCGAGTGGATGAGATGTTTCCGTCTTGAACATCTTTCTCATCGTAACTATATGCAGCTTGCAGACGGGGAGCGACGGATGATATTGCTGGTACGTGCTTTTGTCAAATCCCCGGAACTGCTTATACTGGACGAACCTTTTCAGGGATTGGACAGCCGGCAAGTTTCTGTGGCGAAAGCTGTCATAGACGAATACATGCGGCAGCCGGACCGCACATTGATTATCGTGACACACAGTCTTCAGGACCTGCCGCAGTGCATAGACCATACGCTGCATCTTTCCAGAAACAAACAGCCATAAATAACAGAATATATGAGACGTTACATCTTTTTGAGTGCATTCCTTATGTTCGCCGCCATCCCCGTAAAGGCACAGGATGTATATAATTTTGTGCTTGAGAATGCCACTCGCATAGTGAACACACCCACAAGCAGTTTCACCCAGACGCGCATAGCCCAGTTCAAGCGTACCGTTTTGGTTTACATGCGGAGGAAGGCCCACGAAGAACATCCCGATGGCGTGACGCATAATTTCCTGAACACGCAAGCCTATTACCTGTCCGAATTCGTTACCTTGTTTTTTGACGAGCTGATGAAAGATAAGGGTCGTGACGAAGAGGCAAGGAAAAAGAAGATATTGCTTTTCATGGATGCATCAGTTTCCAATCCTTTGTTTGAAGATTCTGATGAGGAAACCACTTATGCGTATATCAACGAACCGGAAGAGCTGACCCCCTTTTCTCTGAATACAGACTGGCAGAAGGCGTATTATGCTGTCATGTCGCAACTGAAGAAATGAAATGTGTATATATTATGAAATGCCGTGCAACTTCTATTGCACGGCATTTCATATGGATAGGACCTGTGAAGAATGTAAAATTTTTCACAGATCGTTTTGGGAGTGTGGGTTTAAGGGCGTCTGTAAGTGACGCGGCGAGCAGCATTATCGTCATAAATAATCTGTTTCAGTTTTTCCGCTGGTACACTGACGGCCTTGCGCGAGAGCTCCGGTACATTATAGCTTTTCATGAGCAGGAGGTTTTGTTCCGGATCTTCCTGAGGCAGAAGAAATGCCTTGTGGGCAATTCCGTTTTGGTCGAAGTAGGCTATGTATACGCGTGTATAGGAACCGTCGTCGCGCCGTGAGGCGAAGACTATCCAGCGTCCGTTGCTACTCCATGTATGATAGCTGTCCACGTCGTTGCTGTTGGTGGCGGTAAGTGGAAAGATTCTGCCGTCCTTCAGATCCTTGATGTAAAGGTCGGAGGAACTATGCCAGATATGGAATTGTCCGAAGTTGCCGAGTGTGAAGAGCATATAGCGCCCATCCGGACTGATGCGGGGCACAGAAGCACTCTTGCCCAGGGAATCGCAGTTGACTTCCATCCGGGGAGTGCCGAAGCGACGGGTCTGTCCGTCAAAAGGCAGGCTCATGATGTTGTAGCGTAAAGAGTCATAATGTGTCAGTACGTAGTCGGAATGAGTGGAGTCGGGGTGTTGTGTGATGTCAGGAACGGAAGCCGAACAATAGTATATCCGTTTGCCGTCCGGTGACCAGCAAGGGAATGTTTCAAACGTGTCCTTGGTTTTCAGAATATTGGTGAGGGTATTTGCATCAGCATCATAGAAAACGAGGTCGGAACCATAGTCCAGAACCTCTATCTTTTGTTTGTCCATCATGTGAAACGCCTGTCCGGTGAGGTTGGAGGAAAAGACTATCCAGTTTTTTGACGGATGCCATGAGGGATATACGGTGGAGGAGAGGATGGAATCGCAGGACATATTGACTTTATATGTTTTGTCACCGTCCAGAAAAACCGTTCCGCCGTGCTTTGCTCGGACATGGAAGAGGGATTTTCCAGTGCTTCCCCAGTTTTGGTAGGTATGGCAGTTAACACAATGATTCTCTTCTTTTTGGTATTGCCGGTTGTTTTCATAAATGGCAGTCTGCTCAAAGGTGCTCAGGTCGCGCTGGTAGAGTCCCAACATGCGGTAGAGTTCGTAGCTCGGTTCGATGAGACGGTAGGAGAGATAGCGATCGATAGGTTCTTCGGCAATATTGACGGACCAGGAAGGATGCTTTACCCATTTGTTGTTGCGCAGGGCATACAGTGTAACAGTGAGTTCGTTTCAGTGATTGGATTTGAGCAGGTTGCGCCATTCGCGCTATT
>VSQE01000091.1 GCA_009775705.1 Prevotellamassilia sp. | reverse complement strand
AAGTAAGTCATACCATTACCGTAACCTTTGACTCCATCCACCTCGCCACCGGTCTGGTCATAACCTTCCGTCACCACACAGTCGTGGTCGTTGTCGGGATATCCGTCGCTGTTGAGCTGCACCTGCAAACCGCCATTCACTACCATGCCGACATTGTTGTCCGAAGCGTCGCCCTTCGACTTCACCAATACAGGAGCACCGCCGCGCGACATATAATAACGTGCCGGTCCGGTCATACCCTGCATGTCATCATAGTCATGCACGATGATGTGATGGTCCATCATCTCGATGAGCAGGTTTTTCTTGATCAGACCCGGTCCGTTGGTCAGTGACTGGCTCGGCTCGGAAACGTTAGCGGAAGTTGCCCCAGACGGTTTCCTGGTATCCTCGGGTCGCATGCCGGTAGTCTCTTCAAACCTAAATGCCTCCGCCCGAACCGGGATAACCGCATTGGGCCTGCTGTCATATTGCATCCGCCAGTAACGATGGAAAACGTCATTGGCTCGAGCCAATGACATCGGATCTATCAAGCCGTAAGTGGCCAGCGCCTCGTCCGTGGGTACAAAGAAGGAGAAGCTGTTCTGCATAGCCTTCAGATAAGTACTGTAATACCGCTTGAAGGAAGAATTGTTGAATGACGTTCCCTGAATATAACTCTCATCAGCAGTGGCAACACTATGCACAATCTTCGCATTGTCAGAAAAGAGTACCGGTGCCATCACATTGGCAAAAGCAGCCGGCTGCACCACATGATTCATCACATAAACCACTCCGCCGGCAGTCAGCAGCACTTTCCTGACGGTGCGCTTGAAATCCGCCTCGGAAGGATAAACAGTCCCCGGGAACATCGCATCACCCGCATCATTAAGGATATGCAGGTAATTTCCGGGCACCGTCTCGCTGAAAGAACTCTTCAACAGATTTTCCACAAGCGGCCGGATGACCTCGCGCGGAACCTGACAAATATTATAGGGCAGATTCTCCAGTGTGTTAAGTTTATTGCCATACACCTCCATCAGAATCCGTCCCTGGCCTTCAATAAAGAATTGTGCCATCGCCTCGTCGTCCGGTGCATACAGGGTTTTGAAACCACCCAGCAAAGGCAGGTCGTATGCACGCTCAAACACCCCATCTTCCGGTGTGGCAAGAGGACGGCTGAAACGCTCCAGCAACATGGAGAACAAGCCGGTACTGCCCTCGGCACGCAAAGCCGCCGGAATGTCTGACGGCAACACTGCAATGCCGTCCATCACATGACAACAGCCATTGGTGCAGATCAGGTTTGCCTCGGCAACTCTCGCCCCGTTCACAAAGAAATAATTCTCCGTCATCGCAGGATCTCTCTCCGGCAATCCCAGGACAAAGGCCACGTCACTGTAATTCACGCCCGCATGTTCCAAAGGATATTTTCGGAACACCACGATCTGGTTCGGTGCGCCTCCCTTCAAAGTGATACCTTCGGGGTGCTGCTGTTTCAACAAGTCCCAAGGTTTTTCCTCTCCGGCAATTTCCGAAAGGTTTACAGGGAAGTCCTCCGCAGGAAGTACATAGCGTAAAGCCTCCCCGTCGCCAAGCACCGGATAGCCTAGTGCGGTAAGTCGCCGCAACGGATGCAAAAGCCCCAAGCCCCGACACTTCAAGGCGGTCCGGCAGGAGGCGGAACACCGATGCCGCATCCCTGTCTGCTGTCCGGATGCCGGTAAGGTCCACATCGCATACCCGCATTTTCACACCTTTCGGGATCAGAAAGGAGACGGACCGCTCCAATTCGGTTCTGGATTCGATCAAGACCTCGCTACCACGAATAACCGCATAGGGACGTTCCGACAACCGGAAATAGACAGTCCGGCCGTTCTTCGTGCTCACCTCCACCACATTTTCCGCACGTTGCGACTGGGGAGCAAGAAAGAGGAGGCATCCCACAACATACAACATTCTTCTCATAAACATTAAATTAAAAGTCCAGAGGCCCGTTTTACACTTCGAATTTCCCACGTCCCCAATGCAGAACGGGCCCCATTCCTCTGCAATGAAAGACTATGGCACCATGCCGCCGCCGCAAATATACACATTTTAATAAATGATGAGGTAAACAATGATATTTTTCACGAATTAGTTGACTTATCCGTAAAAAGATTCTTTTTTTACACATCTGCGAACATGAAAAATGCACAAAAAAGAAAAGTTTGTGAAAGAGCTGGAAAGGGTTTCTATTTTATTTTGTAATTTTGCACTGGAAAATCCATAATCAGATAAAAATACAAGACATGGAAACACAAGACAATAACCCGGAGACTGCTCCGGCCGGCAAGCGGAAATGGCGGACCGCCGCCATTGTCCTTCTGTTTTTACTCATTGCCGGAGGCACCACATGGCTCTTTCTGGAAAGGGCGGACAACGAAAGAGCGGAAGAGGAAGCCTACGAAATTCTGGAGAACAATTACGATACGGCCGACTACGAGGCTTTTCTCAACGACTTTCCCAACAGCATCCATGCCCGCTCCGTACGCGAGCGGCTGGCACGCCTGCAAACCATGGAGTCCAATTGGAAAAAGATAGCCGCCTCGGGAAGCACAAGCGATTTCGTCAGATTCAAGAATACCTTTCCCCACCCCTACTACGACCGGCTTTGCGACATCAAGATAGACTCATTAGACTGGCTGCTGGCACAAAAATTGGGAACCTCCGAGGCATACACCCGCTATCTGGAACAACATCCCGAGGGCAACTACGCCAGCGAAGCCGCCATTGCCGAAAGCATGGTGAAAAACCAGACCGTCACTCCCGAGGAGACCGAAGCCACACAGGAAACGATCCTCACCTTCTTCTCTGCACTGAGTGACAACGATGCCGCCACGATCTGTACACTCATCACGCCCGTGATGGACAGTTTCCTGAACAAAAAAGAGGCAACGAAAGCCGATGTCACGGAAATTGTGAAGAGAATGTTCAACGAACACATCCTGAAGTGTACTTTCCGCGTCAACGATGATCTGTTCATCACAAAAATTCCGGCCGACGACGGCGGAACCCACTACCGGCTGACCTTCTCGGTAGACCAGCACATCGAACGCGACAACGAAGGAAAAACTTTCGGCTCCTACAAAGCCGTGGCCGAACTGAACAGCCAATTCATGCTGACCTCGCTGATCATGCAGGAAATTTCCCAACGATAGAAACAAGCACATTTATCCAAGACCTATTAACAACCTGCTTTATGAGCAAATTAATCATCAATTCTTACGAAGAATTCGCCGCCCGACTGGGACAGGAACTCGGCACATCCGACTGGTTGGAAGTGCCCCAGGAACGTATCAACCAGTTTGCCGACGCCACGCTGGACCACCAGTGGATACACGTAGACACGGAACGCGCCAAGACCGGCCCCTTCGGACAAACCATCGTACACGGCTACCTGACTCTCTCGCTGTTGCCCTATCTGTGGGAACAGATCATCCAGGTAAACAACCTGCGCATGATGGTGAACTACGGCATGGACAAAATGAAATTCGGACAGGCCGTTCTTTCAGGCCAGAGCGTACGCCTCGTGGCCTCACTTCAGAACATCGCCAACCTGCGGGGCGTGTGCAAAGCCGAAATCAAATTCGCCATCGAAATCAAGGACCAGAAGAAACCGGCCCTGACGGGCGTAGCCACCTTCCTCTACCATTTCGAATAAACCCGCGTAACGCGGTCTACTCTCCAGCCATCCATGAACAACGACAGCTACCTGACCGTCGCGACACCGGGAGAAGGCAACTTCACGGAAAAACGCAGCCGTTTTCTGGCCTTCGCGCTGCACGTGGAAAACGAGGATGAGGCCAAACAGCATCTGGCGGAGCTGCGCAAGAAGTACTACGACGCCCGTCATGTATGCTACGCCTATGCCCTGGGGCCCGACGGCGCACAGACCAGAAGCAACGATGACGGGGAGCCGTCCGGATCGGCCGGCAAGCCGCTGCTCGGACAGCTCCGCTCCTTCGGTGTAACCTTCACCCTCGTGGCCGTAGTCCGTTACTTCGGCGGCGTAAAACTGGGCACCGGCGGACTGGCCGTAGCCTACAAGACCGCCGCCGCCGAAGCCCTGGCAGCGGCCACACTCGAAGAACGGCTCGTCATGGCCACCTTCCGCATCTCCGTCCCTTATGCCGACGCCGATGCCGTGCTACGCCACTGCCGCGAAGAGGAAGCCGCCGTCACCGACCGCCAATATTCGGCTACGGACATGTTGCTCACCATCTCCGTCAGGCAGGGGTCCTGCGAACGGCTGAAAGAAAGAATAGGCCGCATCTTCAGCGTGAAGTTCTGCCGCGAAGAATAAAGGAATAGTCCTTCCGGGCTGTGGGCGCGGAAGGACTATTCACATAATATTAATACACAAAACTCCCCGCTTACTTCTTCTCCTTCAGCAAGTCGCGGATCTCGGTCAGCAGCTGCTCCTCTTTGGACAGCGCCGGCGGTGCGGCCGGAGCATCCTTTTCAATCTCAGGCTTACGGGACAGACGCATCACCAGTTTCACCAGCAGGAACACGCAGAAGGCAATGATTATAAAATCGAGACAAGTCTGGAGGAAATTTCCGTAAGCTATAGACACAGGCTCCCCGCCCTCATTCAGCGGATTGACAGGCATGTCGTATTTCAGGTCCTTAAAATCCACCCCGCCGATGATCCAGCCGATGGGCGGCATGATCAGATCGTTCACAATGGAGGTGACAATTTTTCCGAAAGCACCGCCTATAATTACACCGACCGCCATGTCTATGGCATTTCCTTTTATGGCAAAAGCCTTAAACTCTTGCAAAAAACCGGATTTTCCCATAATTTATATTATTTTTAATCGTTAAACCATGGGCAAAAATAAAAAGGATTTTGTATTTTTGCGGTGGAAACGGGAGAAAACTTGCCATCCGAAGCGGATTTTCTTCCCATCCATACCTTTAAGCACTAAATATTAACCATTTTAATTAATATCAAAGTTATGATCAAAGTAGGTATTAACGGTTTCGGTCGCATCGGCCGTTTCGTTTTCCGCGCCGCTCAGAACCGCAGCGACATCCAGATTGTAGGCATCAACGACCTCTGCCCCGTAGATTACTTGGCTTACATGCTGAAGTATGACACCATGCACGGCCAGTTCGAAGGAACCATCGAAGCTGATGTCGAGAACAGCAAGCTCATCGTAAACGGCAAGGAGATCCGCGTAACCGCCGAACGTAACCCGGCAGATCTGAAATGGAATGAAGTAGGTGCCGAATATGTAGTTGAATCTACCGGTCTCTTCCTCACCAAAGAAAAAGCTCAGGCTCATATCGAAGCCGGTGCAAAATATGTAGTGATGTCCGCTCCTTCCAAGGACGACACCCCCATGTTCGTATGCGGCGTAAACTTCGACAAATACGTTAAGGGCACCCAGTTCGTTTCCAATGCATCCTGCACCACGAACTGCCTGGCTCCCATCGCCAAAGTCCTGAACGACAAATTCGGCATCACCGACGGTTTGATGACCACCGTTCACTCTACCACCGCTACCCAGAAGACCGTTGACGGTCCTTCCATGAAAGACTGGCGCGGCGGTCGTGCTGCCAGCGGCAACATCATCCCCTCCTCTACCGGTGCCGCCAAAGCCGTAGGTAAGGTTATTCCCGAGCTGAACGGCAAACTGACGGGTATGTCCATGCGTGTCCCCACCCTCGATGTATCTGTAGTTGACCTGACTGTCAACCTCGCCAAGCCCGCCACCTACGCTGAAATCTGCGCTGCCATGAAGGAAGCCAGCGAAGGCGAACTGAACGGTGTGCTCGGCTACACCGAAGACGCTGTCGTTTCCAGCGACTTCCTCGGTGACGCCCGTACCTCCATCTTCGATGCCAAAGCCGGTATCGCCCTGACCGACACCTTCGTGAAGGTTGTTTCCTGGTACGACAACGAAATCGGTTACTCCAACAAAGTGCTCGAACTGATCGCCCACATGGCTAAAGTAAACGGCTAATCGTCCGTTTGTCTCGAACCCAGTTCGACAGATAAACATTAACCGTCTCCACCGGAAAACCGGCGGAGACGGTTATTTATTAAGCCCGACCGGCCTGTTTTCCACTAAAAAATAGTAAGTTTGCGGTCGATATGCAAACTTACGACTTTATCACCCTGCTCGGCCCCACGGCCTCGGGCAAAACGGGTTTCGCCGCCCGTCTGGCCTATCTGCTCGACGCTGAAATCATCAGCGCCGACAGCCGGCAGGTATACCGCCGCATGGACATCGGAACGGGCAAGGACCTGGCCGACTATACGGTAGAAGGCAGACAGATTCCCTATCACCTCATCGACATCGCCGAACCGGGAACGAAATACAACGTATTTGAGTACCAACGGGATTTTCTCGAAGTCTACAACGACATACGCGCCCGCAAACGCAGAGTCATCGTATGCGGCGGCACAGGACTGTATCTTGAAAGCGTACTGCGCGGCTACCGGCTCAGCCCGGTTCCTCCCGACCCTGCCCTCCGGACACGGTTGGAGAAGAAGACGCTGGCAGAACTTACGGAACTGCTACGCTCCTACAAAACCCTGCACAACACAACCGACGTAGACACGGCCCAGCGGGCCATCCGTGCCATCGAAATTGAAGAATACTACCGCAAGACACCTCTGGAAGACCGTCCGTTTCCCCGTTTCAGCAGTCTGACTCTGGGTATTGACGTAGACAGGGAAACCCGTCGCCGCCGCATCAGTGAACGCCTGAAGTCGAGACTGGAGGAGGGCATGGCCGACGAGGTGCTCGGACTGCTTGCGGAAGGCATCGACGCGGAAGACCTCATCTATTACGGACTTGAATACAAATACCTGACACTCTACGCTACCGGACATCTTACGCATGAGGAGATGTCCGCCCGGCTTGAAATAGCCATCCACCAGTTTGCCAAACGGCAGATGACGTGGTTCCGAGGCATGGAACGCCGCGGAACACCCATCAGATGGTTGCCCTCCCCCCTGC
This sequence comes from Prevotellamassilia sp., assembly GCA_009775705.1. Classification (GTDB taxonomy): domain Bacteria; phylum Bacteroidota; class Bacteroidia; order Bacteroidales; family Bacteroidaceae; genus Alloprevotella. Next base: position 1,253 of record VSQE01000091.1, on the reverse strand, counting down.
CCCGGCTGTCGGAGACTGCGGACTACCTGCGGAGAAACGGACTGGCTGAGCTGGCCGACAGCATAGATAAAAAGAGTTAGACATGGGAGAAATACATATACAGACCAACGGATATACCAGCAACACAGGAGGAGTAAGCGACAGCGGGATATGGGGCATCATCTATTGTCCCAAAGAAGGCCAGTCGCGCCGCTGGAACAAAATCAGGAACTATCTTGGCGAGCAAGGCGTGCAGTTCGACTTCGTCCAAAGCGAAAGTCCGGGATCGGTGGAACGTCTGGCCGCCATGATGACACGCAGCGGATACCGCACCCTTATCATCGTAGGGGGAGACGCCGCCCTGAACTATGCTCTGAACGGCATCATGAACACGGCATCGCCCACGGGCCGGCGACCGGCACTGGGGGTCATCCCCAACGGCCACGGCAACGATTTCGCCCATTACTGGGGCTTTCAGGAGAACGACTATAAAAGCACGGTCCTGCATTTGCTGAAACGCCGCACCCGCCGCATCGACATCGGCGTGCTGCACCCCTCGCCCGCCGCCAGGACAGACGAAGGCATCTCCCACCTGCCCGTACCGGACCTTTACTTTCTCAACTGCATCAACATAGGCACGGTGGCCTCCATCATCAACCTGCGGCGGAAGGCGCGCTTCCGCTTCGGCCTGCCCGCACCGGTGAGCCATCTGACGTCTGCCTTCCTGTTGCTCTTCCAGCGTCTCAATTTCAAGATAGACTTCTCGCTCAACGGCGAACGCTTCAAACGCCGCGCCATGATGCTCTGTATCGGTTCGGCCCACGGGTACGGCCTCACGCCGAGCGCCGTTCCCTACAACGGACAGCTGGACCTGAGCATGGTTAGTACTCCCCAGCTTACTCAACTCTTCCACGGCCTTTGGCTGCTTTTTACCGGCCGGTTTCTGCGCCACAAGGACATACGCGTATGGCGCACCCGACACATAGACGTACACTCCGTCTCGGGAGCAGACATCAGTCTGGACGGCCGTTACCTGCATCAGGAGCTCGACACGTTCTCAATAGAAATCATGCCCGAAGAAATCGAGTTTCTCATTCCCTGAGACCGTTTCACGTTTAGCATCGATAAGCAAAAAGTACGTTTAGGGCCAAATGCAAACGGAGGTTAATTAACATTTGCTTTTCGCCCGATGAGACAGTATCTTTCCTCTAAAACGTATTTGGCATCTTTTCGTCCAAATAGATTAAAAACGAGGGCATAATGGCCATGTTTCA
>VSQE01000090.1 GCA_009775705.1 Prevotellamassilia sp. | reverse complement strand
ACTATATATATAATGAAGCGCCGGCCAACGGTGCGCCTTCCGAAGGATGCCTCCGCATCCCGTTCATCAACGGGGCCTCCATCTGCAACTGCCTCCACTGCCTGGCCGTCTGCCTCCACTTAGGAATGAAAAGCGAAGAAATCGCTCGGCGCATGGAACGGCTGGAACACATCGCCATGCGTTTAGAGGTGATACAAGGACAACGCGGCTGCACCCTCATCAACGACACCTACAATTCGGACGTCAATTCGCTCGACATCGCGCTCGACTTCATGAACCGCCGCCCCGAACTGAAAGGACGCGGCCATACGCTTATCCTGAGCGACATCCTGCAAAGCGGGCTGCCGGCCGGCGAACTCTACGCCTCGGTGGCACGGATGGTAAAAAACCGTGCCGTCAACCGCCTCATCGGAGTGGGTCCTGACATCAGCGCCGCCCATTCGCTTTTTCAGGTGGAAAAGCATTTCTTCCCGACAACCGGAGCCCTCATCCGGAGCCGACTGCTCGACGACCTGCACGATGAGGTCATACTGCTGAAAGGGGCCCGCCCCTTCAATTTCGACGAACTGAGCCGCCTGCTCTCATTCAAAGTACACGAGACGACCCTTGACGTCAACCTCGAAGCCATCGCAGCCAACCTGCGCCACTACCGCTCCTTCATGCGCCCCGAGACCAAGATGGTCTGCATGGTGAAGGCATCCGCCTACGGAGCCGGCAGCGTGGAAATAGCCAAGACCCTGCAAGACTGCGGTGTGGACTATCTGGCCGTAGCCGTTGCCGACGAAGGTGCGGAACTGCGCTGGGCCGGCATCACCTCGGGCATCCTCATCATGAATCCCGAGATGTCGGCTTTCGCCACCCTCTTCCGCCACCGGCTGGAACCGGAAATCTATAACTTCGAGCTGCTCGAAGCCCTGATCCATGCGGCCGAGCGAGAAGGCATACAAGGATTTCCCGTACACATCAAGCTGGATACCGGCATGCACCGGCTCGGCTTCGACCCAGAAAAGGACATCGATCGCCTCGTCCGGCGCCTGAGCCGCCAGACGGCCCTCACGCCCCGCTCCGTCTTCTCCCATTTCGTCGGATCGGACAGCGCGGACTTCAACGACTTTTCCGCCCGCCAATTCCAGCTGTTCGACCGGGGATCGCGCCGCTTGCAGGAAGCCTTCTCCCACCGGATTCTGCGTCACATCTGCAACTCGGCCGCCATCGAACGTTTCCCCGAACGCCATCTCGACATGGTGAGGTTAGGACTGGGCCTCTACGGCATCGACCCCTCAACGAACCGACTCCTCCACAACGTCACCTCCCTGCGTACCACGATACTCCAGATACGCAACGTGCCCGCAGGAGACAGTATCGGCTATTCGCGCCGCACTTTCACGGAACGCCCCTCACGCATCGCCGCCATCCCCATCGGCTATGCCGACGGGTTGAACCGCCATCTGGGCAACCGCAAAGGCTACTGTCTGGTGAACGGCATGAAGGCACCCTACATGGGAAACATCTGCATGGACGTATGCATGATAGACGTAACCGACATCCCCTGCCGCGAAGGCGATCCGGTAGAGATCTTCGGTGACTCGCTCCCCGTAACAGTCCTGAGCGACCTGCTCGATACCATCCCTTACGAAATCCTGACATCCGTCTCGGAACGCGTGAAGCGGGTTTATTTCCGTGAATAAACCTGCGGCTTGTCCCGTTCTCAATGCTCCGGAAAGAGCAGACTTTAAAGAAATCCATGCAAGCGAAAAGCTAACAGATGTTAATTAACATTTGCTTTTCGCCCACGGATATATTATCTTTGCACCAGCAAAGTAGAAGAACCCTGAAAAGCCGCCTGAAAGCGGCTTTTTTTCGGCACTTAACGTGAAAAAAACATAGGATCTTGTTGAAAAAAGGTCCTATCTTTTTTGAAAAACATACTATCTTGTGAAAAAAAGGTCCGATCCCGGAGTTTTTCCGAAAAACGTCAAAGTTAAACTTTTGGGACAGATATTAAAAATGCGTAATTTTGTAAAAGGCCGTTACGAAACGGAAAATAAAGGAAAAGGACACAAGAAAAAGCACGGGGTTCACCGTTCTGTCCGCTTTATTTTTGTACCTTTGTCGGGAAATGAACACAGTCTGCAACAAAAGCCATACGCTACACCTTCTCCTGCTATCGCTGCTCCTTGCCACGACCTTTTTCACAAGTCGTGCCGAAGGAACAGAAAACAGCACAAGACGGTGGAAAATCAGCATACTGACCTGCGGACCGGGACAAAGCGTGTATGAACTGTACGGTCACACTGCATTGCGCATCAAAAACGTGGAAACGGACTACGACATGGTGTTCAACTACGGGATGTTCAGTTTCAACCGTCCGCATTTCGTCAGCCGCTTTGTACGGGGTGAGACAGACTACTGGCTCGGCGCCATTCCTTTTGAGGCATTCTTGACAGCCTACAGGAGTGACCGGCGAAGTGTAAGCGAGCAGATTCTGAACCTGACACATGCGGAAAAGGAACGGCTCTGCCGGCGGATTGACTCCATCATGTCGCAAAAAGGATGGACCTACCGCTACAACTTCCTGTACGATAACTGTACCACCCGCGTAATTGACGATATCGAGAGTTGCATGGAAGGACGGGTGGTTTGGCCCGTATCCAAAGAGAAACGCACCTACCGAGACATCATCCACCAATATGCGGCCGTCAGTCCTTGGTACTCCTTCGGGCAAGACTTGCTCTTGGGCACGGAAGTGGACCGCCCGTTAGACACCCGCCGGCAAATGTTCGCGCCTCTCTATGCCGAACGATACCTGCGCGAGGCGCGCATCGTCGCTCCGGACGGAACAACGCATCCGCTGGTGCTGGACGAGAACATTCCTCTCGATGATGCCCACCTCCGGCCCGACACTCCCTTACCCTGGCCATTGCTGACAATGAGCCTGTTGCTGTTGCTTGCCATTGCCACGGCAATCCGCGAGTACAGACGAGGCTCCGTCTGCTGGCAATTCGATGCCCTGCTCATGACAATACAGGGGCTGACGGGCTGCATCGTGACCTTCCTGTTCTTCGGTTCCGCACATCCGGCCGTGGACAGCAACTGGCTCATCCTGCTGCTCAACCCGCTGCCGCTACTGTGGCTTCCTGTCAGGATATGGCGCATCCGCCACGGAAAACGCGACTGCTACTATGACGTAATGGGAATATCGGCAGGAATAGTCCTGCTGGCAGGCATCTTCGGCATACAGCAATTTCCTGCGGCAATTTACCCGCTGGCCCTGATCCTGATCATCAGGGGGAACCTGTTTCACCAGTGGCCCGGCTACCTTCTTCCCGCTCAGCGTACATAAGGACATATACAGATAAGATATAATAAAGCCCCTTCATGAATAATAATCACAAGAATCACTTTCTGCTGTCCCTGCTGGCCGTCATGACGGCACTGGCCCCCGCCGGAGCCAGCACTCCCGATGGCAAGACAGCCGTACCGAAAGTGGTGGTGAACATACTGATAGACCAGCTCCGCTCGGACTACCTGAACGCCTTCATGCCGCTCTACGGCGATGAAGGCTTCCGCCGTCTGCTGCGCGAAGGCCGCGTCTACACCCAGGCCGAATATCCTCAGGCAAGGCCCGACCGCGCATCGGCCGCGGCATCGGTGGCCACAGGAACCGCTCCCTGCAACCACGGCATCGTAGGCCTTAAATGGCTGGACCGTGCAACCTTACGCCCCGTATTCTGCGTAGATGACAAGGCTTTTTCGGGAACGGGAACCACCGATGCCTCCGCACCGACGTTTCTGGGTGTATCGACCGTAGGTGACGAACTGAAAGTGGCAACCGAAGGCAAGGCGCTGGTCTATGCCGTCGCCCCCTTCCGCGAATCGGCCATCCTGACAGCCGGCCATGCTGCCGACGGCGCGGTGTGGATAGACGACCGCACCGGCCGCTGGTGCTCCACGTCCTATTACGGAGCACTGCCGGGCTGGGCCAACGTGCGCAACGAACTGCATTCCATTGACCGGTTGTTGCAATCCGTGACCTGGAAGCCCTCGTCCGATCTGGTGGGCAACTTCAGCTACTTCCTTTCGGGAGGAATGAAAAAGCCCTTTGCCCATAAGTTCAAAGGAGACAGCCGCTTTGCCGCCTTCAAGACCAGCGGACTCGTCAACGAAGAGGTGGCTGCCACGGCTAACGGCTGCATAGAAGGCACCCTGATCGGAACCGACGGCATCACAGACTATCTGGCTGTGACGTTCTATGCCGGAAACTACGAACATCGGCCGGCCGGCGAGGCCCCGATGGAATTGCAGGACACCTATGTGCGGCTGGACCGTGCACTGGCCAACCTTCTGACAGCCGTGGAACGCAAGGTAGGACGTGAGAACGCCCTCTTCGTCCTCACTTCGACCGGCTATGCCGATGTCGAGAACTCCGACCTGTCACAATACCGCATCCCCACAGGGAAATTCGATGTGCGGCGCGCCTCCGCCCTGCTCAACATGTACCTCATCGCCGTGTACGGACAAGGCGAATACATTGAAGCCAGTTTCGGCACCCAACTCTACCTCAACCACAAGTTGATAGAGGACAAGCAACTGAACCTGGCGGAAGTGATGGAACGCACCCAGGATTTCCTGCTCCAGCTGAGCGGCGTAAAGGATGTCTACACCTCGCAACGCCTCTTGCAGGGAGCATGGACTCCGGGCATCAGCCGCATCCGCAACGGATATAATCCACGCTACTCGGGCGACATCACCATAGAGGTGGCTCCCGGATGGCGCTATATAAACGAAGACACACGCGAGAACCAGCTGGTGCGCGAATCCTACGTACCCTTTCCCGTCATTTTTTACGGCTACGGCATTCCGGCCGATACGATAGGCACTCCGGTCTCTGTGGACTATATCGCCCCGACCTTGTCGGAAACCATGCGTATCCGGGCACCGAACGCCTGCGACAAAGCCCCTTTGGCTTTCTGAAACATTACGGAACCCTATCAACCCAAACAGAATAAAATAAAAACAACCATATGAATTTCAACAATTTTCTGAGTAAACTCTTTGGCAACAAGTCTACCCGCGACATGAAACTCATCCAGCCCTGGGTGGAAAAGGTGAAAGCCGCCTACCCCGCCATCCAGTCTCTCGACAACGACGGACTGCGTGCCAAAACCAAAGAACTACAACACAACATCCAGAGTTCGGCCGATGACCTGAAAACCAAAATCGAAGAACTGAAAGGAACCATCGAAAACACTCCGCTTGAAGACCGCGAACTGGTATTCAACCAAATAGACAAACTGGAGAAAGAAGTGCTGGACCGCTATGAGAAAGCACTCGACGAAGCATTGCCCGCAGCCTTCTCCATCGTGAAGGAAACGGCCCGGCGCTTTTCTGAAAATCCGGAAATAGAAGTAACGGCCACCGACTTTGACCGCGAACTGGCCACTACCCGCGACTTCGTACGCATTGAAGGCGACAAGGCCGTCTACCAGAACCACTGGACCGCCGGCGGCAATGACATGCAATGGAACATGGTCCATTATGACGTGCAGCTCTTCGGAGGAGTGGTGCTCCACCAGGGAAAGATTGCGGAAATGGCTACCGGAGAAGGAAAGACGCTCGTGGCCACACTGCCGGTATTCCTGAACGCCCTGACGGGCAACGGCGTACACGTCGTGACGGTCAACGACTATCTGGCCAAACGTGACTCGGAATGGATGGGGCCGCTCTACATGTTCCACGGTCTGAGCGTGGACTGCATCGACAGACACCAGCCCAATTCCGCCGCCCGTCGCCGTGCCTATCAGGCCGACATCACTTTCGGTACGAACAACGAATTCGGTTTCGACTACCTGCGCGACAACATGGCCATGTCGCCGGCAGACCTCGTACAGCGCAAACATAACTACGCCATCGTCGATGAGGTGGACTCGGTATTGATTGACGATGCCCGTACGCCGCTCATCATCTCCGGTCCGGTGCCGAAGGGCGACGACCAGCTGTTCGAGCAATACCAGCCTCTGGTGGAAAAGCTCGTGGGGGTACAGCGGCAACTGGCCACCCAATATCTGGCCGAAGCCAAACAGCTCATCACCTCCGGCGACAAGAAGAAAGAAGAAGAAGGTTTCCTCCAGCTGTTCCGTTCCCACAAGGCACTTCCCAAGAACAACCCGCTCATCAAGTTTCTCTCCGAAACCGGAATCAAGGCCGGAATGCTCAAGACAGAAGAGATCTACATGGAGAACAACAACAAGCGTATGCCCGAGGCTACAGATCCCCTCTATTTTGTAGTAGACGAGAAACTGCACTCCGTAGACCTGACAGACAAAGGATATGCCTGGCTCTCGAAAACCGTAGGCGATGACCAACTCTTCATTGTCCCCGACATCACTGCCGAACTCTCGTCCCTCGAAGCCAACACATCGCTCAGCGATGAGGAACGCCTGAACCGGAAAGATGCCATCCTTTCCGAATATGCCGTCAAAAGCGAACGCGTTCACACCATCCTGCAACTGCTCAAAGCCTACACCATGTTCCGCATCAATGAGGAATATGTAGTCATGGACGGCCAGGTGAAGATCGTGGACGAGCAGACCGGCCGTATCATGGAAGGACGCAGATGGAGCGACGGACTGCACCAGGCTGTCGAAGCAAAAGAACACGTAAAGATCGAGGCTGCCACACAGACTTTCGCCACCATCACATTGCAGAATTATTTCCGCATGTACCACAAGCTGTCTGGTATGACCGGAACGGCCGTCACGGAAGCCGGAGAGTTCTGGAACATCTATAAACTCGATGTGGTGGAGATCCCGACCAACCGCCCCGTGATCCGCGAAGACATGAATGACCGTGTCTACAAGACAAAGCGCGAAAAATACGCGGCCGTCATCGAGGAAATTGTCAAGATGCGCAATTCAGGCCGTCCCGTACTGGTGGGTACCACCAGCGTGGAAGTGTCCGAATTGCTGAGCCGGATGCTCCAGCTCCGCAAGATTCCGCACAACGTGCTCAATGCGAAACTTCACCAGAAGGAAGCAGACATCGTAGCCCTGGCCGGTCAGAGCACTCCGGGCAAAATTGTCACGGAAGACGAGAACGGAAACAAGGTGGAGAAAGAAGGCCGCTTAGGAGCCGTCACCATCGCCACCAACATGGCAGGCCGCGGAACCGACATCAAGCTGAGCGATGAAGTGAAAGAGGCAGGCGGACTTGCCATCATCGGTACCGAACGCCACGAGAGCCGCCGCGTTGACCGCCAGCTCCGCGGACGTGCCGGCCGTCAGGGCGATCCGGGATCGTCCGTATTCTTCGTATCGCTGGAAGACAATCTGATGCGCCTCTTCGCCAGCGAACGCATTGCCCGCGTTATGGACAAACTGGGCTTCAAGGAAGGAGAAATGATCGAGGCGAAGATGATAAATAACAGCATCGAACGTGCCCAGAAGAAGGTGGAGGAGAATAACTTCGGTATCCGCAAACGCCTGCTCGAATACGATGATGTGATGAACAAGCAGCGCACCGTCATCTACGAAAAGCGCCGCCACGCATTGATGGGCGAACGCATCGGCATGGACATTTCCAACATGATGTGGGACCGCGTCATCAATATCATCTCCAACAACGACTATGCCGGCTGCCGCGACCAGTTCATCGAGATCATGGCGATGGAAGTGCCCTTCACGGAACAGGAATTCGACTCCAAACGCCGCGAAGATCTTTACGAACAGTCTTTCCAGGCCGCATTGGCCAACTTCAAACGGAAGACAGACCGCATGGCACAGATCGCCGTCCCCGTCATCAAGGACGTTTATGAAAATCAGGGACAGATCTACGAGAACATCGCAGTACCCATCACCGACGGCAAACTGGTCTATAACATCCGCACCAACCTCAAAGAGGCCTACGAGACGGAAAGCCGCGCCGTGGTACGCGATTTTGAGAAAGCAATTCTCCTGCACAACATCGATGATGCTTGGAAAGAGAATCTCCGCGAACTCGACGAACTGAAAAAATCCGTTCAGAACGCCTCGTACGAACAGAAAGATCCGCTCCTCATCTTCAAACTTGAAAGCGTGAAACTCTTCGATGCTATGGTAAACCGTGTGAACAATTCCACCATCTCCACGCTGATGCGCGGACAGATTCCGGTACAAGCTCCCGAAGATCTCCAGCAGGCCCCGGCCGAGCCGGCCCGACAGCAGCCCCAGTACACCGAAACACACGAGAACCTGGAAGAGGATGGCAGCCGCGAAGCCGCACAGCACGACACCCGCGAAAACCAGCAGCAACCCATTGTCAAGGACAAGATTCCCAACCGGAATGATGCTTGTCCCTGCGGCAGCGGAAAGAAATTCAAGAATTGTCACGGAAAGGGACTGGTATAACATTCCTTCCGGTAAAATTCTGAAAAATTCCCCGGAGAGCTTGTATTGAACTATTACTGTCCGCTAAACTTTTTTTGAGCGATTGAAAAATTAGGGCTGACACCTATTGCAGGAGTCAGCCCTAA
>VSQE01000009.1 GCA_009775705.1 Prevotellamassilia sp. | reverse complement strand
TCGTCAAGCTCTATGCATGAGCTTTAACGTTCCAACTCTCGAATTTTAACAAATGCACCGGCATTTCGGCTTGACCCATATTTAGGCTTACTCTCTTTATAAGTAAATACTGCTTCAACATCATCATTACTGAGCATGATGTTTTTTGTTAAAGCTTCAGCTCCACCTTTAGGAAGTGTCGCCGTTCTTTCTTCAAGAATACAACCATCTTTCTTTTGTATTAATTGAAATGTTCCAATAGGAGCATTACAATTAGGACAATTAACTAAATCGTCATCGTCCAAAAACACACCGCATTCATCACATTCAAATTGTGCCATAGTAAAATTCCATTGCATCTATGGCTCTATGATGCGGTTTAATTGTAAATGATTGAAGCCACACAAAGAAAGTGGAGCCATATTTCCACATATCTTATTGGAGTGGCCCTAGGAAAGCCAAGAATACAGATAAGTGAAACGGACTCCACTTTGACTGTATATCAAGGTTGTTGATAATACAAGCCAAAGAGAGCATCATTCACCTTCATCCTGTATTCTATTGGTTGAAATTTCCTAGGTTTCTCCAATACGAATGAAGCGAAAACGCCTTCTATGTATGTCTGCTCACCCTTAATGGGTTTGCAGACGCAAAGTTAGCAATTTTCTGTGAAAGATGCTCTCTATATGGCTATTATTTAATAAGTGCTACTTAAAAATCCAGTAAATCATATGTCTCTAACAGTTCTTTTTCCCTTAGCCCAAGATAAATTTTAGTGATTTGAACTGATGAATGATTAAACAGTTCTGATAATTTTACTAATGCCATCTGTGCATTCTCACCACTGCTTTCAAAGACTTTGCGACCAAAAGCCTTCCTCAACGAGTGGCAAGAAAAGTTATCTATCTTCACATTATAGCGTTTTTTAATCTCTTTCAACCTCACATTGATACGTTGTGTAGTCAGCACCATATTTTTTCTTGAAAGAAAACAAGCCTCATCCATATCAGATATTTCTAGGGCATTATAACACAGTTGAACGTGCTTCTGAAAGTCTGCATTGATTTTAATTACCCTGCGTTTACCTGTCTTTTGTTCGTTTAGAACAAACTTATCATCATTCAAGAGCATTCCCCATGTGAGTTTGCGTATATCACTTACTCTTAATCCAAAGAAACAACCACAACCTATAAATAATGACATTCTATAATCTCCATCACGATATAATCTTCTGATAAGATTTAACATTACGTTCCATTCCAAGTAATCTGCTGTAGTATGACTGTTTCTAACGCTCATTTTCGTGGATTTTAGTTGTTAGTGATTGATTCTATTATCAAGTTTTTTATAATGTCTTGATTTTTAGATTATATTCAAAACTATGAATTAGTGAATATTTGGGGAAGCTATGCCACCTCCCCATTTTTCTATTTAGAATACCTGCACTAGATTTTCCCATCGGAAACTTCTCCATTCTCCTATTTCAACATCAAAAAATGCTGTTGTTTTGAATGCTTCACGGCTCATACCTCTACCGTTTGTTTTGGCTTTGGCGATGTTGGATTGGGTTGTTCCCCAAGCCTCTCTATATGTGCCATCCTTCTTTTTGAAAATGAAATGCGCTACACCGTTTGCAAGTTTTACCTTGAGGGTATCAATGAGCATTGCTTTCATTACTCCCATTTCGTTAGACTGTGTGCGAGTTGCAATTACAGTTGCTCTATTGGCAGTTGAGTTGTTGATGATGATTGCGTTTACCATATCTATGATTGTTTGTTTAATTATTACTGCTGTTTGACAATACAAAGATATGACAATTACTAAATATATGCAACTATTTCAAGCTAAAGAATCTAAAAATGATGACATTTATTCTATATTTGTAATTTTATCTCTAACTTTGCACTGTAAATCAATAAACTATGTCAGCAACCTCAACATCAGAAAAGGTGGAACGTACTGTTATTCACTTAGAAATAGACGATACACACCATTATTTCGGAAGTATCGCAAATATGTATGAATACTTTACGCCTCAACAACTAGGTATAAGTTATGGTGCATTACGCAACTATGGTTTATCCAGTGAAAAACCTTATACGAATAGTAAATGTATCATTCGCAAAGGTCTGTTATTGTCAAAAAGTGGAGGTAGAGGGCGTAAGAAACAAACTGATTAACTTGCCAGTTTGCTATATACTTTCTCTATTGTTTCTTGTTGGAGGTCATAACTGATAATATCTCTTTCCCATTGGTGAGTTATCCATTTATCTACATTATCAGCCAGTTCTTCCCAGTGTTTACTATCTATATAAAAATCTGCTTTACCCAGTAAATCGTTAACTACACACTTAAATTGTTGGGAGTTAAGAGGGGATTTCACATTGTGTATATTGGTAGTGTGGTATTTATCCATCATTTCCTCTGTGATTTTATCTAATGTAATATTCCAACCTGCCAGATCGTGTATTGTTGATATTTCTGAGAGTTGAGAGTGATATTCTTCAATTTCTGAGGTTGGAATGTGTTTCTCTGCCAGTTCTAATATACTCTCAATATTGGAATACTTATTCAGTGCAACGATGTAATCTGACTCTTGTTGATAGTCTGCTAACAGTTCTTCAATTCGTTTCTTATACTCATCGCATAGTGGAGATTTCGTTATTACGCTATTATTTATAGTAATATTGTTATTTTTAATATTATCTATAGTTGAGGTACAGTCTTGTACTATCAAATCATTGTCTTGTTGGTACGAATCTGTACTATCTATTTCTTTCTGCTGATACGATATTGTACTATCTTCAATCTTCTTTTTACTGGTTCTTTTCGCAGTTCTTATCATTGGAGACTGTATGAGTTGAGGTATTTTCATATCATTGTAAGTAGCTATTTTATCCCAGCAGATACGATAATAATTTGCCTGCTTGCCTCCCTTACTGGATATAATATGTATGAATCCTTCTGCTTGTAAGGTTTGTAATATCAAACGTACATCTTGGTTATTTTTCTTTCTGAAACAACATGCAAATTCTTTCATGGGCTTGTAAAAAGAGCCATCACTATCAATTTTCTTATGCTCTATCCAGTAGCTTTCCTGCTGAATGAGTATTGCTAACATCTTCAGCAAATCACCATCAAGAGCGAAAATGAGTTTAGTGGGTAATCTTGTAAAAGGTACATCATTCATATTCATTCCAAATTAAGTAAAACATTTTATTCTTTATCATCTATAGGCTTGCTCGGAATATCTTTCCAGTATTCTCTCATTCCCTTACTGATATTTTCTCTATGGGTAGCACCCTTACTTCTGCCTTTCATTTTTTGGCTGATTTTCATTTTTGTCAAATCTGACAACTCTCTGTACTGTCTTTTTCCGTTATTCATAATTTTATTAGATTTTATAACTTTATTTACATATATACTATAAATAGTCCAAAGCACAAAAAGTTTAGATGGTTTAGTAGGTAAAAAAATAAAATCCTGATTTTTTTTGAGAAGCAGACTGCATTCCGAACGTCTCTATTATACCTACAGGTAATAAGTATTGAAAGCGAGGTTACGCAGTTGGTGAGTAGATTGAAAAAGAGGATGTTAAACGATATAACATCCTCTTAAATGATACTGAAAGTAAAATTATTACAACATGGATAGATAATATGGCTATACTAGTTACTTGTTTGTCATTTCAATATCTATTCTGTCCCCATTCTTATAATGTATTGTCAGAGTTCCTTTTCGCTTGAACTTCTCACCTAACCACTCAACTTTTGAAAAGGTTTTATTGAAGAATGCAGCTTTTTCATGAATCGTCATTTGCTCGTTAAATTTTATCTCTGAACGCATTTCTCTGATTTTATCTTCAAGTTCTGTGTGAAGATTTCCCAGTCGCCTATATTCCTTTTCTTTTTCTTCTAGCGACTGTTTTAATGAGCTATATTTTTCTTGCAGAATTTCTAAAAGAAACGGCTCGGTGATTTTATGTAACTGGATAATTGCCTTACGTATATCGTCAGCAATGCTATTATATTCATTCATGATTTGCTTAAGTTCATTAGCTATATTCTTCAGCTGACGTTTGCAGTCCCTTATTGTTATTTTTGACTTTCCGTAATATTCATCACTTCTCAATCTTTCAATTGTTGCGTTCCAAACCGTCTCAAGAACTTTATCAGCGTAGACATAGTTGTTGCTGCATATCTTATATACTTTGTTGGGGTTCTTTCTATGGTATGAAGCATAAAGACATTTGAAAACCAGTTTCCCAACATTGTTCATAACAATACTCATAGGCAATCCACAATCTCCACAAAACAACAAGCCTTTAAGGGGGTTGAACCTGCTTTCTTTGTCAATAAACAAACAGGCATATTAAAGATGAAAATAAAATCCAAATAAATACAACTAAATATGCTTTATATCAGTTCTTTATAGGGTAGTTATTTCTTTCAGTTGTTTTCACTATTTTCTGTTAATTGGTTCTTTTTGGGTACATTTTTGTTTCTTGTTTGTTTCTTGATTTCAGTTTTAATTCGTACATTTGCATACGAAAAATAACGAATGAAAGAATACGATTATGCCACGAATAAAGAAGCCTAAAAAAGTAAAAGAACCAATCCGTCTTCGGATGAAGGATTTGTCCGATGGCAGCAAAAGTCTGTATCTGGATATATACCGCAACGGCAAACGGACATACGAGTACCTGAAGCTGTATCTTATTCCGGGAACGGACAGCAATACCCGTCGGCAAAATGAAATAACAATGGCTGCCGCAAATGCCATCAAGTCGAAACGTATTATCGAGCTGACCAGTGGTGAAGCCGGTATCGTGAACCATACGGATAAGATTTATCTGCTGGACTGGATGCAAACCTATCTGGAGTACCAAGAGAAACGCGACAAGAAGGGCATCGGTCAAATCAAAGCCGTTACCCATATCCTGAAAGAATATGCAGGGGAAAGATTTATATTGGATCGGGTTGACCTCGCTTTTTGCCAAGGCTATATCGACTACATGCTGACAACCTTCCGCCCTAAAGGAAAGCCGATAGCAGCTTCTACACGCAACACCTATTATCAGATATTCAATGGCGCCCTGAATGCTGCCGTTCGGGCTAAACGGTTGTTGAGAAATCCGTTTAACGAGATGGAAAAGTCGGAGAAGCCCAAAATGCCGGAAAGCGTGCGGTCCTATATGACCATCGAAGAGGTACGGGCATTGATTGCCACTCCGATGCAGGAAGGGAGGGTAAAAAATGCCTATCTGTTCTCCTGCTTCTGCGGACTGCGTATCAGCGATATTGTCGGCCTGAAATGGAAGAATGTCTTTGTCGATAACGGCCAATACCGTCTGGCGGTAGCTATGCAGAAGACCAAAGAACCGATTTACCTGCCACTCTCCAACGAGGCGTTGAAATGGATGCCGGAGCGTGAGGACAAGGCTGCAGACGATCCTGTGTTCAACCTGCCTTCAAATATCAATCAGTATCTCAGACCGTGGGCCGAAGCGGCCGGAATCACCAAGCGTTTTACTTTTCACACCGCCCGGCATACATTCGCGACCATGATGCTGACGCTCGGTGCGGATCTCTATACCGTATCGAAGCTGCTTGGCCATACCTCCGTGAGAATGACACAGGTGTACGCCAAAATCATCAACCAGAAAAAAGACGAAGCAGTCAATTTGGTTAACGGCCTATTCGACTGATGTAGTCATACATGTCAAATTCAATTTAAGGTAAATATTTCCGGCTTTTCTCCGATATTTCAAATGGTCGAAGTAATGCCACTATTATAATAAGTATAAACCCATAAAAAACAATTCGACATGAAAGGACAAAACAACAGGTCCTCTCTTTTTTTGAAGGGAGACCACATCTGCACCACTTCGCTACGGAACAGGATGTAGCGGAAGAATTTTACGAGTTGCTCTCCGAAGCAAGGGAGCTTTATCTTCAAGACGTCATGACAGGCGGCAAACGATATGGCCGCTACGTGGATGACTTTATAAACAGCCACCGGTACATCGACTGCAACAGTGCGGTTTGCAGGAATTGCCATGAAATGAACATTCATATCATCAGAGGGCTGTTGCTCGATTGTACAAGTCTCGTCAAAAGCCTCTTTACCGCAGAAACATTTTCTTTCGAGGAGTGCATGGCCTTGAAACAAAAGTACGACATTGCCGGAGTATGGTTCGACTCTTCACGTATAGAAGATTCCAGAAACGCTCCACCTCTCTCCTTTGGTTGCAATTTTTCCCGTGAACAGATGACAGGTATTGTGGCTTGCGCCAACGCTTATCATCTGTTTTGCGTTTCCACTCTCCGCATCGAGGACATGGAAGCGCTTTTTGCCTGCAAGGAGAATTTCTGTATACGTGTGAACAATATCCGCCATGTGGCGGTTCTGTTCGATGCGTTGCTCGAAAACACCTTTATCCTACCTCACTGGCAGTCGGTTCTCGACAAGGGGCGGTTCCTGTTGTCCAAAGACGGCACAAGATATGTTACCGCTTCAAGCCTCTCGTCTGCCCTCTCTGCGGCGAGGAACAACATTACATCGGCAAACCTCGGCATACGAAAAGCCATCAGTCGGCTGAAAATATGACACGAAGTGCCAAAAAGCCAAGTATGTGAAAGATAAAACAGTGATAGTTGCCGTGATACGTGCATAGTATCATGCCGGAATTTCCGGCTGTCCGGTTCACATCACATAACTTTGACCTCCGTTAGCGCGCTGCATAACGGAGGTAACTCTCCATTGTCTAATTTTAACATGTATTTTATGCAAAACAGAACAACATTCATGGAGCGGTTAAGCGAACGGCTGACCGCCATAGAAGCGGTTCTCAAGAAGTTGGAACCGGTGGAAGGTCTGTTGGAGCGTGTGGCTTTACTGGAAAATACCATTTACACGACCAAGAAAGTCTTCACTTTTCAAGAGGCGTGCATGTATATCGGCGTGTCCGAAAGTATGTTGTACAAACTCACATCGAACAAGGAAATCCCGCACTACAAACCTCGCGGCAAGATGCTTTACTTCGCGAAGGAAGAGCTGGACGCATGGCTCTTGCAAAACTACGAACCTACGGTGGACGATGCCATGCGTATGGCGACGGAAGTATCCGCAACCCAACCGTTCTTTAACCAGAAGCGCTATGGAAAACGAAAAAAGAACTGACCGTAACTCGTGGGCGGAACTGGACGAGAATCGCCTGTCGGATATTCTCACGGCATCGCAGATAAAGGCCACGGACACCTACGTGACTCCGCCCCAGATTATATGGATCGACAACTCCACCATAGCGACGCTCGGCAATTTTAGCGCTTCGACGGGTAAGGCGAAGGCGAAAAAGACGTTTAATGTCTCTGCTATTGTCGCTGCGTCACTGGCGGGCCGGCAGGTTTTGAACTACCGGGCGCATCTGCCCGAAGGCAAGCGCAGGATCTTGTACGTGGACACCGAACAGAGCCGTTTCCATTGCCATAACGTGTTGGAACGTATTCTCCGCCTGGCGGGACTGCCCACCACAACCGACAACGAGAATCTCGATTTCATTTGCCTGCGGGAATACACGCCGGCCGTGCGTATTGAGGTCATCGACTACGCTCTGCGACAGAACAAAGGGTACGGGCTGGTCATCATTGACGGCATCCGCGACCTGATGCTCGACATCAACAGCACCAGCGAATCGGTGGAGGTTATCAACAAGATGATGGAATGGTCGTCGAAATACGACCTGCATATCCATTGTGTGCTGCACCTGAATAAAGGCGACAACAATGTGCGCGGGCATATCGGCACGGAAATGAGCAATAAGGCGGAAACGGTGCTGGTCATCACCAAGAGTGCGGAGAATCCCGTTATCAGTGAAGTTCATGCGCTGCATATCCGCGAGAAGGAGTTCAAACCGTTTGCTTTTTCCGTTGATGACGAAGGATTGCCGGTCATGGTGGATAACTATTCGTTTGATGGCAGCGTGAGACCGAAGGCCCGGAGCAGCTTCATGGATTTGTCCATCGAGCAGCACCGGGAGGCGCTTTCCGCCGCTTTCGGGGACAGGCCCATCAAAGGTTTCGAGAACGTACTGCAGGCTCTCATGGCCTCCTATGAGGCTATCGGGTTCAAACGGGGACGCAGCGTCATGATAAAACTGCTGCAGTACCTGACGGAAAACCTGAAGCTGATCGTCAAACGGGACAAGCTCTTTTATTACGATGTGACCCCGACCGAAGCCTTGCTTTTCGACGAAGAATGCGAGGACGCAGAAGGTGAAAAATAATTTAGTTTACTTTGGTCCGGGTATATATAGGAGAAAAACCAAAGTAAACCGTTTTTTGAAAACAAGTGAAAAGAAAATGACATGACCATAGCGGAAGCAAAACAACTGCGTATCGTGGACTATCTTGCCAGTCTCGGCTACCACCCCCAGAGTGTAACATCGAAACAATACTGGTATTTGTCGCCGCTACGCAATGAGCGTACCCCGTCGTTCAAGGTCAATGACCGGCTCAACGAATGGTATGACTTTGGCGCAGCGACGGGCGGAGACCTTGTGGAACTGGGCAAACACCTTTACCAGACGGACAGCGTGAGCGAAGTGCTTGCCTATATAGGGAAGCACGAGAACGCTATCCCGATACAAAGGGTGCGGATTCCGGGGACAACGCCCCGACCCGTCGAAGCCGACATGAAGGACGTGCTCGTCGTACCGTTGCAGCACCATGCGCTGCTCTCGTACCTTCATTCCCGTGGAATCGACGGAGACATCGGCCGCATGTTCTGCCGGGAGGTCCATTATGAATTGCGGCAACGGCGCTACTTCGCCCTTGCCTTCGGTAACGTGGCGGGCGGGTACGAGGTTCGCAATCCTTATTATAAGGGCTGTATCCGGTGTAAGGACATCTCTGTCATCAGGCATTCTCATAGTGAAGCACAGAACCGGGTTTGCGTGTTCGAAGGCTTCATGGATTTTCTCTCTTACCTGACGCTGAAACAGACGGGTGATGATACGGTCTGCATCGGCGCACCTTGCGATTACCTCGTGATGAACTCGGTGAACAACCTGAAAAAGGCTTTGGAACACTTGCAGGTGTACGAGGAAATACACTGTTATCTCGACAATGATCTCGCCGGACAGAAAACGGAAGAGACCATCGCCGGCATGTACGGCAAGCGGGTGCACAACGAAGCACTCCGTTATCACGAGTACAAGGACCTGAACGATTACCTGCGCGGAAAGAAACGGTAAGGCATTATCGTTACCCCTCCCTTGAAAGCTCTCCTCCCGGAGGGCTTTTTTTATGCCCGTTTTTCCCGGTACATTCGCCTTAAAGTATGAAATTAAAGTTCAATTTATATGTTTCATACTTATTTCTACGTAATAAAATATTGTTTGATATAAAGAGTTTTCATTATATCAAATATAATACTTTTCTTTGCTTTTGTACTTTCAAAGTTCAATTAAAGTTTAATTTCATACTTAAAACAGATGAGTTCATACTTTATATTCGCCCTTGTACTGACGGTGCTGTACATCGTCTATTACGCGGTCAATATTACCCGTGACCTGTATGGAAAGAAGGGAACGGAGAAGACTGACGAAGA
Source organism: Prevotellamassilia sp. (assembly GCA_009775705.1). Lineage (GTDB taxonomy): Bacteria > Bacteroidota > Bacteroidia > Bacteroidales > Bacteroidaceae > Alloprevotella. The sequence goes on along the minus strand of VSQE01000009.1, from coordinate 32,518 downwards.
AGTTTTCGACCTCGGTCCGATGGATGCCACGGAAGAGAGTGTCGAGGTTTCGGAGAACGAGACCGGGTTTAGTATCGGAAATGAGACATGCGACACGGAAGCCGTAGCTGCCCCGCCTGCGGTACAAGACGGCGATACAGGGAAAAAGGAGGCAGCCGCGAAAGAGCGGCTTGAAAGGCTGAAGGCCAAGGCGGAGGCGCAGATGGAAGAGATCGCTCCCTACCTGTCCGACGGCTTTACCGACGAAGAGATGTATAAGGCGTTGATTTCCAAAGGACGCTTGGACAACCGTCCCTGCCTGAAATGGAGACCGGTCAAAGATAAGCTGTAAGATGTCGAAAACGAAAAAGATACTATGTGCGCTTTGTTCCATCATCCCCTGTTCAGCTCTGGCGAAAAGCGGCAGCGTGAATTACAGTTGGGGTGCGGATGCGCTGGCGACGATGCACGACTACGTGGTAACAATGATGTTTTACGTCCAAGCTCTCTGTTGTGCCATCGCCGGGATTTGTGTGATTGTGTCCGGATTCCAGATTTACGTAAAGATGAACACGGGCGAGGACGGCATTACCAAGTCCGTCGTAACGCTTGTGGGCGCGTGCCTGTTCCTGATCGGTGCGTTCCTCGTCTTTCCTGCCTTTTTCGGCTATCGCATATAGAAACGGGAGGCAGGAATCAAGTACCGCCATAACGATTCGAAAGAACTGCAATACTTACCCTAAAATAAATAATCATGTTTCAAAAAACAAAAAGACAAATGAAAAAAATGTTTTCTGCTAAAAAAGTACAGATGCTCACACTGATGTTGCTGTGTGGCACGACGGCCGTCATGGCCCAGAACTCCGCAGGCGATTATTCCGCCGGTACGACTGCACTGGCTACCGTGACGGAGGAAATCGCCAAGTACGTTCCCATCATGGTCAAACTGTGTTACGCCATTGCCGGTGTTGTGGCTATCGTAGGCGCTATCTCGGTGTACATCGCCATGAGTGCGTCCGTAATGGTTGCATGATAAATACCTCTTTAGCAAGAGGATAGGTCAGGGTTCAAGTGACCTACTTCCACCCAAATAAGCCCGAGGGGAAACCTAAAGGTGAAAATAGCACTTTGGGAAAGCAATAAGTCAGTCAAAAGCCAGACTGCGACTGAATTGCGAGGGAGAAAGACAGATATGAGGATAAAGTCCATACTGATTGAACGATAGCCCAGCGACAAAAGATGTAGCTGCGACGGAAGGCTTTTACAAACGTCGCATTGTGGCACTTAGACAACGTCATTGGTGTTATAGCAAAGAACCAGCCACAACGCAACCGCAGTAAGCGGAGAAAAGGGCGGAAGTCGTATCCGACAATCTGTCGTGCTAATAGTTATCATGCAGCTAAACGGAGATTACCTAAGTTGGAAAGCCATGAAAGTGGCTATGAGCTTTGGCTTTGAATATCCAATATGGTAACGGAGTTCCCATAGTAGTCCGAGCAAGGTAATGCCTTGTACATGGCGAAGGGGAACAGTTAGTAATGTTTTAATACAAATTTTGAAAACGTGTAAGACGTATGGAAAAATCAGAAAGAGTATTAAAAGCTCTAAGTGACCACAGTCAAAGTTCGGATTATAAGTACGAGCGACTGTATCGGTATCTGTTCAGTGAAGAGATGTTCGCTGTAGCCTACCAACGCATCTATGCGAAGCAAGGCAACATGACACCCGGAACTGACGGCAAGACCATCGATGAGATGAGTCTTGAAAGGATTGAAAGATTGATTGTGTCCTTAAAGGACGAAAGTTACCAACCCCACCCTGCACGCAGAGTGTACATACCGAAGAAGAACGGCAAGAAACGTCCGCTCGGTATTCCCTCATTCGAGGACAAATTGGTGCAGGAGGTAGTTAGACTGCTGCTTGAAGCCATTTATGAAGGTCATTTTGAAGGCACTTCACATGGTTTCCGACCGCACCGAAGCTGCCACACGGCATTGGGTATGATACAGAAGTCTTTTGCGGGAGCAAAGTGGTTTATCGAGGGAGACATCAAAGGCTTCTTTGACAACATAGACCACAACGTACTGATTAGCATTCTTCGTGAACGCATATCAGACGAACGCTTCCTAAGACTTATCCGTAAATTCTTCAATGCAGGGTATGTGGAGGACTGGAAGTACAACAAGACGTACTCAGGAACTCCGCAAGGTGGAATAATCAGCCCCATATTGGCTAACATCTACCTTGACAAGTTCGACAAGTATATCAAGGAGTACGCAGCCAAATTCCGCAAAGGTGACAGACGCAGCATCAATCCCGAATACTGGCGTTTGAACAATAAGAAGAACAGGCTGAAACAGAAGTTGCAGAAAACATCCGATGAGCAGATGCGGAAAAACTATCTGTATGAAATTGCCCAACTGAGCAAACAGATGCTGTCCACTCCTCACAAGGATGCAATGGATGCGGACTTTAGAAGATTGCAGTATGTAAGATACGCGGACGATTTCCTTATATCGGTTATCGGAAGCAAGTCTGAATGCGAGACCATCAAAGCGGACATCACCCAATTCATGAGAGAACAACTCAAACTTGAATTGTCCGATGAGAAAACTTTGATAACACACGCACAAGACAAGGCGAAATTTCTTGGATATGAAATCTTCATCAGAAAGTCAGATGCAGTGAAAAGGAACAGGGACGGAGTACTCAAAAGAGACTTCAACGGCGCAGTGGTGTTAACCCTTAACTCGGCTGTGATACAAAAGAAGCTCACTGAATACAACGCTTTGGAGGTCAGAAACATTGACGGCAAAGACATTTGGTGGTCAAAGCCTCGCAGATATATGACTCCAATGAAGCCCGAAGATATTCTTGCCCAATACAATGCGGAAATCAGAGGACTTTACAACTACTATTCACTTGCCGCAAACGTGTCCAAAGAATGTGCATCTTTCGCCTTCATTATGAAGATGAGTATGTTCAAGACACTTGGCTGGAAACTGAACACTTCCGCAAGGAAAGTTCGCCAGAAGTATCAGAAGGACAAGGACTTTGTCATTCCGTACAACGATGCCAAGGGAAAGCAGAAGTACAGAGTCTTCTACAATGAGGGTTTCAAAAAGAGAAATGCGCAGTTCGATGTTGACTATGACAAACTGCCACAGACCATGTATGTGCCATATCCGAGCCTTGTGGAAAGGTTGAAGGATGGACGGTGTGAACTTTGTGGTAAGGATGGGAAAGTAGTCATGCACCATGTGAGGACACTCACCAAGCTGAAAGGCAATAATGAGTGGGAGAAACTGATGCTCCAAAGACATCGCAAGACACTTGTTGTCTGCGAGGACTGCAACTCAATGATTCAGAACTATGGTAAAGAGTAATGTTACTAATGGAAAGCCGTATACATGGAGACATGTAAGTACGGTTTGGGGGCGAGTACTCGGAAACCGCCCACCGCAAGGTGGGTATGGCGCTGGGTGCTTAGCCCACACAACGAGGAACAGGACGTGAAGAAGAAAATCATGATGGTCGTGGGCGCATGTATTTTCTTAATCGCTGCCGCACAAGCACTTCCGATGTTCTTCGGTATCGGCGCATAAACCTTCCGCACGATGAAAGGCAAGGACGAACGCTACCCTGACTACCCGCTGTTCAAAGGTCTTCAACGGCCTTTGGAGTTCATGGGCATCCAGGGACGCTATATCTACTGGGCGGCAGGCGTTGCCGGCGGAGCCATCGTCGGCTTTATCATCGCCTACTGTCTCGCAGGGTTCGTGGTCGGACTGGTCGTGCTGGTTGCGGTCGTCTCGACGGGTATCGCCCTTATCATGCTCAAACAGCGGAAAGGGCTGCATACCAAGAAAGACGGGCGCGGGGTGTATATCTACGCCCACTCGAAGAAGCTGTGAGAAGAAAAGAAAAACCATCACGGGCAACGTGTGGTCTTGTTGAATGTTGAACGCGGGCCGGCCGCCTGAAATCCGGGCGGCCCGGCCTTTTTTATCGTATTTTAAGATGACTTTGTACATCATTCTACTTTTTATCGCCTTGTGTGCCGGCATGGCCCTGTCGGTCTATGCGTTCGGTACCGGAGGCAAGCGCAAGCGTATCTTTCAGGACATCTATTTTTCCGTGGAAGAGACGAACGGCGTGGGCGTGCTCTATACCAAGACGGGCGAATATTCTGCTATCCTGAAAATAGAGAACCCCGTGCAAAAATACTGCGCGAACATTGACAGCTACTATGAGTTCACGCACCTTTTCACCGCCCTCGCACAGACGCTCGGCGAAGGATATGCCCTGCACAAACAGGACATCTTCGTCAGGAAACAGTTCGAGAACGAGACGGGCGACAAACACGAGTTCCTCTCGTCGGCCTACTTCCGTTACTTCAAGGGGCGCAACTACACGGACAGCGTGTGTTACCTGACTATCACACAGGAGACGAAGAAGAGCCGACTGTTCTCGTTCGACAACAAGAAGTGGCGCGATTTTCTGGTCAAGATCCGCAAAGTGCATGACCAGCTGCACGATGCCGGGGTACAGGCCAAGTTCCTGAACAAAGCCGAGGCGAGCGAATACGTGGACCGCTATTTCGCCATGAACTTCAAGGACCGGATCGTGTCGATGACCAACTTCAAGGCAGACGACGAGACAGTCTCGATGGGCGACAAACGCTGCAAGGTATATAGTCTTGTCGATGTGGACTGCGCCGCACTGCCTTCACTGATAAGACCTTATACCAATATAGAGGTCAATAACACGGATATGCCCGTGGACCTGCTGGCTGCCATTGACAGCATTCCGAGTGCGGAGGCTGTCATCTATAACCAGATTGTCTTCCTGCCCAATCAGAAAAGGGAACTGGCCCTGCTGGACAAAAAGAAGAACCGGCACGCCAGTATTCCCAATCCGAGCAACCAGATGGCCGTGGAGGACATCAAGCGGGTACAGGAGGTCATCGCGCGGGAAAGCAAGCAGCTCGTGTACACTCATTTCAACCTGATTGTCGCCGTACCGACTGGTACGGACCTGCAAAAATGCACGAACCATTTGGAGAATGCTTTCGGACGTATGGGTATCCATATTTCCAAAAGGGCGTACAACCAGCTGGAACTGTTCGTAAACTCGTTTCCGGGTAACTGCTACGGCATGAACGAGGACTATGACCGCTTCCTGACGCTGGGTGACGCGGCGGTGTGCCTGATGTATAAGGAGCACATACAGCACAGCGAAGAAACACCGCTGAAAATTTACTACACGGACCGCCAAGGCGTGCCGGTAGCTATCGACATCACGGGAAAGGAAGGGAAAAACAAACTGACGGACAACTCGAATTTCTTTTGTTTAGGGCCTTCGGGCAGCGGCAAGAGCTTCCACATGAACTCTGTCGTGCGCCAGTTGTACGAGCAGGGCACAGACGTGGTGATGGTCGATACGGGTAACAGCTACGAGGGCCTTTGCGAATACCTCGGCGGCAAGTACATTTCCTATACCGAGGAAAGACCGATTACCATGAACCCGTTCCGCATCAACCGGGTTGAAATGAATGTGGAGAAAACGGGCTTCCTGAAAAACCTCGTACTGCTCATCTGGAAAGGCTCGCAGGGTACGGTCACGAAGACGGAGGACCGCCTGATAGAACAGGTCATCACGGAGTATTACGACACCTATTTCAACGGTTTCGACGGCTTCACGCCCCTGCAACGGGAGGATTTGCGTAAGGGGCTGCTCATCGACGACCGTAACCGTACCGAGAAGCGGGACGAGGACGAAGGAGAGCGGGCCGGGCGTATCGAGCGCATGATCGACGAGATGGAACGCCGCCGTAAGGAGCTAAAAGTGGAAGAGCTGTCGTTCAACTCGTTCTATGAGTTTTCCGTGCAGCGCATCCCCGACATCTGTACCGAGAACCACATTTCGGGCATCGACATCTCGACGTACCGTTACATGATGAAGGACTTCTACCGGGGAGGCAATCATGAAAAGACGCTGAACGAGAACATGGACAGTTCACTGTTTGATGAGACGTTCATCGTCTTCGAAATCGACAGTATAAAAGATGATCCTCTCCTGTTCCCTCTTGTCACGCTGATTATCATGGACGTATTCTTACAGAAGATGCGTATCAAGAAGAACCGCAAAGTCCTGGTCATAGAGGAAGCGTGGAAGGCGATTGCCAGCCCGCTCATGGCCGAATACATCAAGTTTATGTACAAGACGGCCCGTAAGTTCTGGGCTTCGGTCGGCGTGGTGACACAGGAGATACAGGACATCATCGGCAGCCCTATCGTCAAGGAAGCCATCATCAACAACTCGGACGTGGTGATGCTGCTCGACCAGAGCAAGTTCCGTGAGCGGTTCGATGAAATCAAGGCTATCCTCGGCCTTACTGACGTGGACTGCAAGAAGATATTCACCATCAACCGGCTGGAAAACAAGGAAGGGCGCAGTTTCTTCCGCGAGGTGTTCATCCGCCGGGGAACGACCAGCGGCGTGTACGGTGTAGAAGAACCAAGAGAATGTTACATGACCTACACCACGGAGCGGGCGGAGAAAGAAGCCTTGAAACTCTATAAACGGGAACTGCGGTGCAGTCATCAGGAAGCTATTGAGGCGTACTGCCGGGACTGGAACGCCAGCGGTATCGGGAAGTCCCTGCCGTTCGCCCAAAAGGTCAACGAGGCCGGGCAGGTATTGAACCTTCATGTAAAACAATAACAATCAAATCATTAATTACAAAAATGGAAAAGATAGACATTAGCCAAAGTGTAAAGACACTTGAGTTCGGGAGCAAATATGAAGCCCGTATCCAGCGGATATTCCGTGAGTTCGACATCAAGACCATCCGGGATTTGTGCCAATGGCCCGGAAAGGACTTGGTAAGGGTACGCGACATGGGAAGAAAAAGCATTGAGGAAATAGAGGATGTTCTGGAAAGATACAATCTCCGGTTGGGGATGCTCGGTAAGGAACTGGACGAATACGCCGGCATAGAAAATTCCGTACAGGACGAGGAAGAAGAGGCGAAGTGGGAACAACGCAGGTACGAGATCGCCAAGGAGGTATTCATACATCACCGTCTGGTGGCAAATTCCGCCGTATATGAGGCCGACGGACTGATACGTGCACTAAGAGGCATGACGCACCGTTGACGGATATCTGTTTTTAACCGGAGAGGAATCCATGATGAAACGGCTGTCACTTATCCTTATACTCCTGTCGCTCGCCGTTGTGCAGCAGGTCCACGCGCAGTATTACAGCGTGAACTACGACGCACGCACGGTGGCGGCAATGGCTACCGCTTTCGGTACGGAAGCCGTGGCGGAAAGCTATTACCGGGAGCAGGTCGATGACATTCTCAAGCACTACAATGCGGCGGAAGTGGCTACGGCGGGGATTTTTGCCTCCAAGTTCTTGGAGCATAAAGCCTTTTCCGACCTCGGTATCTGGAATAGCAGTACAGAAAATTACTACTACCGCCGCATTTACCGCATGGTCTCGGAGAAAATCATGCCGAAGATATGGGTGGTGGCGAAACTGATGCTCCGCTCGCCTCAAACGGCTATCTACTGGGGCAGCTACCTGATGAAAATCTGCGACGAGACGAAAAGTCTGTGTATGCAGTTCGAGAGTGTGGTGACGAACAGCACGCTGGGCTTTTCGGACATCGTGTTTCTGGAAATCAACCGAAACATCGCCCCTCTGCTGAAACTCTCGGAAGTGGGCGACATCGACTGGCAACGTATGTTGGACGATCTCGCCAGCGTGCCGGGTAACTTTACGAAAGAGAACCTGCAACACGACATCGACAACCTCTACAACATGGGTGTCGGTCTCGCCTCGGCTGGTATCGGAAATATCGGTGACGTCCTGCTGCAGACCAGTTCTTTCCATGATCTGATGGGCGGCAGGGTCAGCAAGGTCATCGACCTGTATGACCATTACGGTGCGCTCTTCGAGCAGGCGGAACATGACCTCGGAGGTCTGCTGATTGATATGGTGGGCGGAGAGGACAACGTGGCGGGACTGTTCGATTTCAGCAACTACGACCTTACCTCGTGGATGACAGATTATCTGGACAAGACAGCGGGAAACTACTACACGCAACGGTGGTATATCGCCCGTCGCGAGCAAGGGAGTATCGCCCTGTGCGATTACTACCCGCCGACGGACGACAACAGCATATTGAACGGCGGAGAGTGGACACGTTTCGAGACGACCGATCCCGGCTTCTATCCCAATGCCTCGCAACGGGAGCAGGTTCTCGCCAATTCGGAACGGTACGCCGGTTGGTCGAGAAGCCGGGTTCAGCTGCTCAACAGTCAGAACGACGGCTATACCTACACCATCGACTACTGGCAGAACGGTTACATCATCAGTCGGGGCGGCAAACAGACGAAGAAAGCCTATGCCTATGAAATCCATGTGAAGAAAAGCTGGAACCGGGAGGAAATCATTTACGAGGAGGTGTTCGATTCCTATTCGATGGACCTGAACACGTTCAAGGCGCAACTCAATGCCCGCCTCTTGGAGTTCAACGACAACGAGGAGGGTTATACTTACTATATCGCATCCGATGCGCGGAACTACTATCAGGCGACGGACGCTGCGAAGTTGCAGGGCTGCGAGAGCGTGACCATCAGCGTAACCTGCTCGGACGGGGCTACGCTTGGTCAGGGCACGACGCAGTACAAGTGCAGAAAGTGCGGCAAATCCCTGAACGCCCATTCAAAGGAGTGTGCCATGCAGACCACGGTTACGGAGAACGAATTGGACTTGTCCGAGTTGGACGCCATGCTGCAGGAGGCGGAGAACCAGGTGGCCGCCCTTCAGTCGCAAATCAATGCGTTGGAGAATGAGAATGCCGACCTGCTGAAAAAAATCGCCGAGGCGAGCGTGGAAGATGCGGCGGTGTACCGACAGCAGTACAATGCGAACAAAACACAGATAGACCGCCTGAAAAGCGAGCTGTCCGAATGGCAGAAGAAACAACGGGAATACACCGACGCAAAAGCCGAGGCGGCGGGCGATAACGATGTGGCAACGGACGACTATTACCGCATACCGGCCATCATGCAGGACTGTAAGACGGCTTACAGCCTGTCATGGCAGGACGGCGGGGCGTGGAACGGCTACACCTATGTCCGTAAGGCGACCATGCCGAACATCAACGGGGTCATCACGTTCAAGGCGACGGTCTCGATAGCCCGCAAACCGAAATATTTCCTCGGTATCAAGATACACCGTGCCATCGTGCAGATCAGTTGGGAACTGACCACGGAATATACCGACACGTATGTAGCCGACGTGCTGACACTCGACCCGAACCTGTCGGACGCGGAGAAAACGAAACTGGTGAACGACCGTATTGCGGAGATTGCACGGGAACACCCTTCGTGCAAGATCACGACGGAATACGCCCGTACCCCGCCATTGGAAGAGACTCCGACCGGGGAGGTGTACCATCTGCTGTGGTCGAGCGACCGGCTCGAAATCGCACGGGAAGTGGATTCCCGGATTACAAAAATATATGCAGACCTCGTGTCGCTGGAAAAGATGATGCACTATAAGCGGAGCATCATCGACGTGCTGAAGGATGTGCTGCCCGAACTGGACATGGACGAGGGACGCAGGCTGACGCTCGTGGAGGAATGCCACGAACGTTGGGTGGAGAATGCGCGAAACCTGCGGAACGGAAACGGCAAAGACAGCGGAAAGGAGGTGCGGCCATGAAACGTGCCCTGCTGATGACAGTCGTGCTGCTGGTTCTCCTGCCCGGCATCGCCAAGGCGCAATGGACCTTCGACATCGTGTCAGTGGAAGCCTACATCAACGACCACAAGAAACAGCGGAGCCTGCTGCTGGCCCGCAGTACGCTGGAATACAGCAACAAGCTGCTGCACGAATACAGCCGCAAGGAGATCGGCGAGTACAAGGAACTGAATGTGGACTTGGATCGCTACACCCGTGCCTTCGATGTCATCGACGTGATGTACCAGTCCTTGCGGACGGTACTGAACGTGAAAAGCACTTATACGGCGGTCAGCGACCGTATCGGCGATTACAAGAAACTGTTGGAGGACTTCAACGAGAGAATCGTGAAACGGGGACGCATCGACCCCGGCGATGCCGTGATACTGGCCATCAACGAAAAGGCAATACGGGACATCGCCAATGACGGGGAGCAGCTCTACAAGTCGGTGAGCGACCTTGTGCTGTATGCCACCGGGGCGGCGGCCTGCTCGACCTCCGACCTGCTGCTGGTACTGGAAGCGGTGAACACGTCGCTGGACGACATCGAGCGACACCTGAACCGGGCGTATATCGAGACATGGCGGTACATACAGGTGCGTATCGGTTACTGGAAAGCGAAGATTTACCGTCCCAAGGTCAAGGAGATTATCGACGGAGCTTTCGGACGATGGCGCAAAGCGGGACGGCTGGATTATTAATGAACGATGAAAGGGAAAGAAGACAGACTATCTACAGGTTGGAGTTTGACTTCCATGCCATCGACATCGGGAAATAAAAACAGAGAAAGAATTTTTAGTACGAACAAGCCTATTGGGATTATAACCAAGGGATAAAGAGACATTTAGATTGATGCAATGGAAAAGATTGTTTTTGCAAAAGACATTACGTTATATAAAGCCGACTGTCTTGAAGTAATGCCTTTTCTTCCGGAATCAAGTATCGACTTGGTTTTATGTGATCCCCCCTTTGGAATCACAGCTTCACAGTGGGATAAAATAATACCATTCCCGGAAATGTGGAAAGAGATCAGGAGAGTCAGGAAAGAAAATGCACCTACGGTCTTATTTGGCAGCGAACCGTTCAGCAGCCTTCTACGCTGCGGTAATTTAGAGGAATTTAAATATGACTGGGTTTGGGAAAAGTCAAAAGCAAGCAATTTTCTTCTCGCTAAAAAACAACCTCTAAAAGCACATGAGCTAATAAGTGTCTTTGGTAAAGGTAGAACCCCTTATTATCCCATCATGGAGGAAGGTGAGCCTTACGGGAATCGCACGAAGAGAGGAAGCAATTGGACAGGAATAAACAATGTCCCCAATCCTACATTCAGAAATGAAAACAAAGGGACAAGGTATCCACGAAGTGTGATATACTTCAAAACAGCGGAATCGGAAGGCAAAACGATTCATGTCAACCAAAAGCCGATTGCATTATTGCAGTATCTGATAAGAACATACACAAAGGAAGGAGATACTGTCCTTGATTTTGCATCGGGGAGCATGAGCACCGCAATTGCCTGTATCTATACGCATAGAAAATGTATTTGCATTGAAAAAGACGAGACGCATTTCTCGCAGGGAGAGAAACGAGTCAGGAATGAGTACCAATATTTACGGCTTTGAAGCAGGCCCTCAAAGTATGACTATACGATATAAATAACTGTAAAATAATGAATAACCGGAAATTAATATGAACAGAACTCTCTTACTCATGGCGGTTGCAGCAGTTGCAACGAGCGGTGTCAAGGCGCAGTCGGTTACTTACAACCATGACTCGCCGAAACAGAACCAGATTACGGTCATGGAAACCGGTACGGGCGCTCTGTCGCCCGAACTTTACTACACGCTGCTGCATAACAAGTACAAGAAGTCGGCGGCAAGCAAGAACAAACTGTCGTTCCGCACGCTGGCGGGTGTCAATCTCTACAATCAGACAGATGAAGCGGAAGCCATTGACTCGGCTCTGGTCAAACGTGCCGAAATCGAGGCGCTGAACGTGGCCGACCGGCAGATTGACCTCGCATGGCTGGCCGAGGGCGATAAGATAAACGCTCAAATGGAGCGGTTTCAGCGCAACATAGACCGGATTCTCCTTGCCGGGGGCACGACGGACGACAAGGAGCGGTGGACGGAATACTATCATGTGTACCAGTGTGCCATCGACGCAACGAAGGACGCTTATATGCCCAATGCGCAACGAAAGAAAGAATACCTGCGGATCTACGAAGACGTGGTACGGCAGAACGAGATTCTGGTCGGCTACCTTGCCCGAAGACAGAACGCCACGGCCACGGACGGATTGCTGAACGTAACCGCCGACCGAACCTTGGACAAAAGCAGCGTCGTCAGAAACGCCATGAGCCGCTGGAACGAATCGCGCCTTGCGGTGCGAGGTTCACAGTCGGACGGCGGCATTGGAACGGGCGACGGAGACGAGACGGTAAACAGAGGGAACTAAAAGCATATAACCTATGGCAGACGGAAATATTCTTTCGGATTTCGGTATCGACCTCTTGGAAGAGGAGATCGACGACGTGATTTTTCAGACCAACGAGTTCCTGACCGACGCGACCTTTACCGGCTCGCAAGGTCCATTTTGGTGGATATTGCAGATGTGCATGGCGCTGGCCGCCCTGTTCGCTATCGTCATGGCGGCAGGCATGGCGTACAAAATGATGGTCAAGCACGAGCCTTTGGACGTGATGAAGCTCTTCAGACCGCTGGCCGTGTCGCTCATTCTCTGCTGGTGGTATCCTCCGGCAGACACGGGCATGGCAAACAGCGGGAGCAACTGGTGCTTTTTAGATTTCCTCTCCTATATCCCGAACTGCGTCGGTTCGTACACACATGACCTGTACGAGGCCGAAGCCTCGCAAATCTCGGACAAGTTCGAGAAAGTGCAGGAGTTGATTTACGTGCGCGACACGATGTACACTGCCCTGCAGGCACAAGCCGATGTCGCCCACACGGGTACGTCCGATCCCAACCTTATCGAGGCAACGATGGAACAAACTGGCGTGGACGAGGTTACGAACATGGAGAAGGATGCAGCGAAGCTGTGGTTCACGTCGCTGACATCGGGTGTCATCGTGGGAATAGACAAAATCATCATACTTATCGCCTTGGTGGTGTTCCGTATCGGTTGGTGGGCAACGATTTACTGCCAGCAAATTCTTTTGGGAATGCTCACCATTTTCGGACCTATCCAGTGGGCGTTTTCGCTCCTGCCCAAATGGGAAGGCGCATGGGCGAAGTGGCTCACGAGGTATCTGACGGTGCATTTCTACGGGGCGATGCTCTACTTCGTGGGCTTCTACGTACTGCTGCTGTTCGACATCGTGCTCTGCATACAGGTGGAGAACCTGACGGCGATAACGACAAGCGAGCAGACGATGGCAGCTTACCTGCAAAACTCCTTCTTCTCGGCGGGCTATCTGATGGCGGCAAGCATCGTGGCCCTGAAATGCCTGAACCTCGTCCCCGACCTTGCGGCATGGATGATACCGGAGGGTGACACGGCGTTCTCAACCCGAAACTTCGGCGAGGGCGTGGCGCAGCAGGCTAAAATGACGGCAACAGGCGCAATGGGTACGGTAATGAGATAACAAAGTAACGATAAATATTCAAACAAAATGGTCATCAAGAATTTAGAGAACAAAATCAAACTGGTCGGAATTATTTGCACCGCCTTTCTTGTGGGCTGCGTCATCATCAGCGTGTCGAGTATCTGGACGGCCCGCACGATGGTTACGGACGCTCAAAAGAAAGTGTATGTGCTGGACGGCAACGTGCCCATACTGGTACGCCGCACGACAATGGAGGAAACGCTCGACGTGGAAGCCAAGAGCCATGTCGAAATGTTCCACCACTACTTCTTTACCCTTGCTCCCGACGACAAGTACATCCGCTACACGATGGAGAAAGCGATGTACTTAGTGGACGAAACGGGCTTGGCGCAGTACAATACGCTCAAGGAGAAAGGCTTCTATTCCAACATCTTGGGAACGAGTGCCGTCTTTTCGATTTTCTGCGACAGTATCACCTTCAACAAGGAGAAGATGGAGTTCACTTACTACGGGCGGCAGCGTATCGAACGGCGCAGCAATATCCTGATGCGCGAACTGGTTACGGCGGGACAGCTCAAGCGTGTACCCCGGACGGAGAACAACCCGCACGGGCTGCTCATCGTGAACTGGCGCACGCTGCTGAACAAGGACATCGAGCAAAAGACAAAAAGCAACTATTAACTCTACCAGCCCTATGAATATCAAAGGATTCAGACGTATGCTGTTCGGCGAGAAGATGCCGGACAAAAACGACCCGAAATACAAGGAGCGCTACGAACGCGACGTGGATGCCGGGCGACGCTTCGCCAAAGCGACACGTATCGACAAGGCAGTGGCCAAAGTACAGGGTTTCGCCAACGCCCACCGGACGCTGTTTCTCGTCATCGTATTCGGCTTCGCCATCTGCGGGCTGACATGGAATATTTACCGCCTGACGGTGGTGTACTGCCATCATCCAGTCCGCCGAACGGCCACGGAAATGCAGGATTCCGTGCTCCGGGAACGGCATAAGATGCTTTCCGTACCGCATGTACGAAGATTCGATACGAAGGAAAGCGGTACGGAAAGGCCGGAATAGAACGGCAGGCTTATGAATATGCCGTTTGAGAGAACTATAAGCAAGTATGTGCAACTCAATTAAAGGGAAACAATGAACAATATCTTCAAGAGAATCAATTTCAGGCAGCCGAAGTATATGCTTCCGGCTATCCTCTATATCCCCCTTCTCGGCACGTCGTACTTCATTTTCGACCTGTTCCATACCGAGAAGGCCGAGGTACAGGACAAGACACTCCAGACGACCGAGTTCCTGAATCCCGAATTGCCGGACGCCCAAATCAAGGGCGGCGACGGTATCGGCAGCAAGTATGAGAACATGGCCAAATCATGGGGCAAGATACAAGATTATTCCGCTGTGGACAACATCGAGCGGGACGAACCGGACGATAACCAAGAGGAATATGAATCGCAATACACCGAAGAGGATATCGCCCTGCTTGACCGGCAGGAAAAGGAGAAAGATCTGGCAGCGGAAGCGGCCGATGCCAAGAGGCGGGAGCAGGAAGCTCTCGCAGAACTGGAAAAAGCACTCGCCGAAGCGAGGTTGAGAGGACAACGGGAGGTCATGCCGTCCGCAACGGACAGCACCGCAACGGTGGCTCCGCCGGACACGATGACGCAGACCAAGGGAACCATCGACGAGGAAAGCCGTTCGGTCAAAGCTCCTGCGGAGACGGACAAGGCAAGCGAGGTGGTGAAGAAGGTAAAGACGACTTCGGACTACTTCAACACACTGGCGAAAGATGCACGGGAACCGAAACTCATCAAGGCGATCATCGACGAAAACATCAAGGCCGTGGACGGCTCGCGTGTGCGGCTGCGCCTGCTGGACGACATCGAAATCAACGAGAGCGTGGTCAGGCGTGGTACTTACCTGTATGCCACAGTCAGCGGTTTCTCTTCCGGACGTGTAAAAGGAAGCATCAACAGCATATTGGTGGAGGACGAACTGGTCAAGGTCAGCTTGTCAATCTACGATACGGACGGGCTGGAAGGACTTTACGTACCCATCAGCCAATTCCGCGAGACAAGCAAGGACGTGGCGAGCAGTGCCATGTCGGGCAGCATGAACATGAATACCAGCGGATACGGTAACAGCCTCGCCCAATGGGGTATGCAGGCGGTGAACAATGCCTACCAGAAAACGAGTAACGCCATCAGCAAGGCCATCAAGAAAAACAAGGTGAAGCTGAAATACGGGACGTTTGTGTATCTGGTGAACGGACGGGAAAACAGGAACTAAAAGGTCAGTGACAATGGAAACAGATATATCAAAACTTCATAAGGGAACGGACGGCTTCTATTACGAAGACTACATCGCTCCCGATAAGCCCGAAACATTCGTTGGGAAGCTCGTAAGTACCGAATGGTGGCACAAAGGGGTACGATTCGCCCTGATATGCAACTTTCAGGCAGTGGACGGGCGGAGGATTGCCTTATTCGCCTTCCAGAAGCATACCGGTTTTTACGGGCCAAGAGACGGTGCGGTCAATTTCAAACATGTGGAGAAGAATACCCTCTGGGAGTGTGAAATCCGGAAAACCCGGACGGAACGCTGTACCTGGATGAGCGCCCGGCAAATTGTAGAACCGAAAACAGACGCAATATGATAGAGACGGATCGCATTTACCTTATGGACTGCATGGAGGGCATGAAACAGATAGCGGATGGTAGCGTGGACGCCATAATCGCCGACCTACCTTACGGGGTGTTAAATCGCAGCAATCCGTCGGTGAACTGGGACCGCCAGATACCGTTAGCAGCCTTGTGGGAGCAATACCGGCGGATTACCAAGCCGGACAGCCCCATTATCCTGTTCGGGCAGGGGCTTTTCTCCGCATGGCTCATGCTGTCGCAACCCCGGCTATGGCGGTACAACCTCGTGTGGCAGAAAGATCGGGTGACGGGACATCTCAATGCCAAACGTATGCCGCTCCGGCAGCACGAGGATATTCTGGTATTCTATAAAAAACAGCCGGCCTATCATCCGCAGATGACACCGTGTCCTCCGGAACGGAGAAATCACGGGAGGCGTAAAACGGAGGGATTTACCAACCGTTGTTACGGAACGATGAAACTCTCACCGGTACGCATAGCCGATGACAAATATCCGACCTCGGTCATCTTCATGCCGAAGGAACACAAGAAAGGCGCGTTCTACCACCCGACACAAAAGCCCGTGGCGTTGATGGAGTACCTGATACGGACCTACACCGACGAAGGCGATGTTGTACTGGATAACTGTATCGGGTCAGGCACAACCGCCGTGGCCGCTATCCGCACGGGACGGCACTACATCGGATTTGAAATCGAACAGGCGTACTGCGAGATTGCCGAGCGGCGGATTCAGGAGGAACTGGAATGCAGGAACAAGGTACAAGAGGAAAAAGAGATAAGGGAAGAAAAACAAAATCAATAAATCAATGACATGGACAAAAAAGGAATCGTAACGGCATTTCTTCTGGCGGCAGGGCTGCTGGGAACGCCGAATGTACAGGCACAACGAACCTACGAGGAGATGGAACAACTTACGGTAAATGAACAGGTAACGACGGTCATCACGGCCTCGGAACCGGTACGCTTCGTGGACATCTCCACAGATAAGGTTGTCGGCGACCAACCGATAGACAATATCGTCCGCCTGAAACCGAAAGAGGGCGGACACGAGGACGGCGAGGTGCTGGCCATCGTGACTATCGTAACGGAACGCTACCGCACGCAGTATGCGCTGCTCTACACCACACGGGTGCGGGAGGCGGTAACTGACAAGGAAATCCAGTTGCAGGAACGGAACGCCTATCACAACCCGGCGGTCTCGATGTCCACCGTGGATATGACACGCTTCGCCCGGCGTATCTGGAACTCGCCCGCGAAGATCCGCAACGTCGCCACCAAGGCACATCGCATGACCATGCGGCTGAACAACATCTACTCCGTGGGTGAGTATTTCTTCATCGACTTCTCGATAGAGAACCGGACGAACATCCGCTTCGACATCGACGAGATACGGGTGAAGCTGGCAGACAAGAAACTGACCAAGGCGACCAACGCACAGGTCATCGAACTGACCCCGGCACTGGTGCTGGAGGCGGGCAAGACGTTCCGGCACGGCTACCGGAATGTGGTCGTGGTCAAGAAAATGACGTTCCCGAACGACAAGGTGCTGACCATCGAGATGACGGAGAAACAAATCAGCGGGCGTAACATCAGCCTGAATATCGACTATGAGGACGTGCTGTCAGCCGATTCGTTCAGCGCGGCATTGCTGGAGGAGGAATGACGATGAAAAAGACGATTATCCTGACGATTGCCTGCATGTGCCTCGCCGTAGGAGCGTATGCACAGCGAGGCAGCGGCCGCCTCTCACTCGGTGCGGGGCTGCTGTACAAGAACGGGCTGGACGTGACGCTGGCCTACGAACACGAGATGAACTACCGCCATGCGTGGGAGTTCTTTGCCAACGGCTACCTGCAATGGGCAGAGTGCGAATCCTGCAAGCATGTATGCCCGAAATCTTTCTGGCGGAACTACCGCACCTACAGCTTCGGCGTGGCTTACAAACCCTGCGTCACGAGGGGACGCAACCATTACGGAAGCCTCCGAATCGGGGCTTCGGGCGGAAGCGACACGAAGAAGTTCCTTGCAGGACTGCATTTCGGCTACGAGCACAACTATGTGTTGCGGGCGGGCTGGACGCTATACTGGCAAGTCAAGGGAGACGTAATGATAAAGGGGGCCGACGTGCTGCGTACAGGGGTTGCCCTCGGCATTAAACTACCTATAAAATAAGGGAAAGATGAAACAGAACATTATCAGAAAAACGTGCCAGGTAGTGCCGGTTCTCCTCATAACCGGGGCGTTGGCTGCCTGCGACGCACATATAGAAGAATCCGAAGAAACAAAATATCCCGTACACGTCCTCTGTGTGGACGGGACAGTAATACCGTACAGTGAGTACGAACAATCCAAGGAACAGGCGATTGCCGTCGTCTTCCATATCGGCTCCGACGGGGAAACGGAAGGAAACGGCTATGCCGTCTATCTGTGGGATATGACGCCGAAAGCTTTTGCCGACAGCCTTGGTGTCGAGCAGGGTACGTCAGCAGACATCACGGCATACGACGGGAATGAGAACACGTTCGCCTTGTATGAAACAGAAGAGACAGCCTCGCCGATGGCTGAAGCCGTTTTTGCCCTGTGGAAATACGGGCAGAGCGCCTATGTTCCCTCGGTGGCTCAGATGCGCCTGCTGTATGCGGCACGTGGCATTATCAATCCGGTCATCGAGAAATGCGGCGGAGACCCGCTTCCGACCGAAGCCGACGAGTGCTGGTACTGGACATCGACGGAGGTGGAAGGACAGCAGACGGTCAAAGCATGGCTCTACTCGACAGCCAGCGGAGCCATGCAGGAAACGCCCAAGACGCAGGCGCATAAAGTGCGTCCCATTATAACCATCAACAACTGAATTTATGATTATGAACGGAATTAAAGATTTCAATGCACCACAATATGTGGATATAGTACATCCGGACAAAGGATTTTTCGGGTATCTGTTGAGATGCAAATGTCCTAAGCAAGAGGACGTTTCCGGTAATTACATATTCCTCGATGATGGAATAGACTGCTACGAGAGGTTTCCTTCCGCAAAGAACCGCAGGGAAGAAATCCGGACGGAATGGAACGGCCGTATCAGCCGTTACCATGATATTTTCCAAGGGCAGCTCTACTATGTCAATGAAGAATTGATTGAAGGTTTCATTGATTTCATGACTTGTGGCTCTAACGATGCTGTCCGGATTTTCCTTGAGAAGTTTACAGCGGAAGTACGGGCTTCTGCAATATATGACGCTTTAAGGCTTAAACCTCTATATGCAGTTTCCCATGTCTGCCAGCTTACTGCTGATAACCGTATGCAATGGCCTCATATCCATGTTCTCTGGGGCATTAAAAAGAATTGACATAGCAATGGAAGAGAGCAAGGAATTACAGGGATTTTACCGGATATTCCGTGCGGTGGTATATGTCTCCGTACTGATGGAGTTTTTCGAGTATGCCATCGACCCGGCTATGCTGGACCACTGGGGCGGCATACTCTGCGACATTCACGGACGTATCAAGCAGTGGACCATCTATAACGACGGAAACCTCGTGTACAGTAAGGTCGCCACGGTGCTACTCATCTGCATTACATGTATAGGCACCAGAGCCAAGAAACATTTGGAGTTCAACGCCCGGCGGCAGGTCTTGTACCCACTCATAAGCGGTTTTGTTCTGTTAGTGCTGTCCGTATGGCTGTTCGGTTATCCGATGGAGGCACGACTTTATACGCTGCCGCTGAATATTATCTTCTATATGACAACTTCCCTCGTGGGGGTTATCCTCGTGCATGTCGCACTGGACAACATCTCCAAGTTCCTCAAGGAGGGACTGATGAAGGACCGCTTCAACTTCGAGAACGAGAGTTTCGAGCAGTGCGAGGAACTGATAGAGACCCCGTACAGCGTGAATATCCCTATGCGGTATTACTACAAGGGCAAATTTCGTAAAGGCTGGACCAACATAACCAACTGTTTCCGTGGAACGTGGGTAGTCGGAACACCGGGGTCGGGTAAGACATTCAGTATCATCGAGCCGTTTATCCGGCAGCACTCGGCCAAGGGATTCGCAATGGTGGTCTATGACTATAAGTTCCCGACTCTGGCTACGAAGCTGTACTACCACTACAAGAAAAACCAGAAACTCGGCAAGCTGCCCCAAGGCTGCCAGTTCAACATGATTAATTTCGTGGACGTGGAGTACAGCCGCCGGGTAAATCCCATTCAGGCGAAATACATCAACAACCTCGCTGCGGCCAGCGAGACGGCGGAGACGCTGTTGGAGAGCCTGCAAAAAGGCAAGAAAGAGGGAGGCGGTGGCAGCGACCAGTTCTTCCAGACCTCGGCTGTGAACTTCCTCGCCGCCTGCATCTATTTCTTCGTGAACTACGAGCGCGAGCCTTATGATGTCAAAGGAAACAAACTGTACGCAGAGAAACGGCAAGACCCTGAAACGAAATTCTGGAAGCCAACGGGTGTGGTGCGGGACAAAGAGGGCGGAGAAATCGTTGAACCTGCCTACTGGCTGGGAAAATACTCGGACATGCCGCATATCCTGTCGTTCCTGAATGAGAGTTACCAAACCATTTTCGAGGTACTGGAGACCGACAACGAGGTAGCCCCATTGCTCGGTCCGTTCCAGACGGCTTTCAAAAACAAGGCAATGGAGCAGCTGGAAGGTATGATAGGTACGCTGCGTGTCTATACCTCGCGCTTGGCGACCAAAGAGAGTTACTGGATATTCCATCGTGACGGCGACGACTTCGACCTGAAGGTGAGCGACCCGAAGAATCCGAGTTACCTGCTGATAGCGAACGACCCGGAGATGGAGAGCATTATCGGGGCACTGAACGCCCTTATTTTGAACCGTCTCGTTACCCGCGTAAATACCGGGCAGGGCAAGAACATCCCCGTGAGCATTATCGTGGACGAGCTGCCGACACTTTATTTCCACAAGATAGACCGCCTGATCGGTACGGCACGAAGCAACAAGGTGAGCGTGACGCTCGGTTTCCAAGAGCTGCCGCAGCTCGAAGCGGATTACGGAAAGGTGGGTATGCAAAAAATCATCACGACGGTGGGCAATGTGGTGAGCGGTTCAGCCCGTGCCAAGGAGACGCTGGAATGGCTGTCAAGCGACATATTCGGCAAGGTGGTGCAAATCAAAAAGGGTGTCACGATAGACCGGGACAAAACTTCCATCAACCTGAATGAAAACATGGACAGCCTCGTACCCGCCTCGAAAATCTCGGATATGCCGACGGGCTGGATATGCGGTCAGACGGCACGGGACTTCATCCAAACAAAAACCGGTATAGGAGGTTCGATGAACGTACAGGAATCGGAGGAGTTCAAGACCTCGAAGTTCTTCTGCAAAACGGATTTCGACATGAAGGAAATCAAGAAGGAGGAAGCTGCGTATGTACCACTGCCGAAGTTCTACACGTTTAAGTCGAGGGAGGAACGGGAACGCATTCTTTACCGGAATTTCGTGAATGTGGGAATAGAGGTGAAAGAAATGATAAAGGACGTGCTGAACAAAAGGGGTGCGAAATAGAAAGTCGGCTTCCGTTATGGAAAGAAGCAAAACGCCTGCAATGATTCCGTGATTATTGCAGGCGTTTCGGTGTTTCCTATCTATTTTTCACACTTCCGAGGACTGTTCCCGACATTCGTCCATCAAGAACTGTTCTAATTGCTGACGGTTTGGCAACTGTAACTGGTATGTCGAAACAAAAAGATGATTATCCATACTGCCAAGGGCGTATTCCACCATCTTCTTTCCTTTGTGTGTACAAAGCAAAATACCGACCGGAGGATTGTCGCCCGGCTGCATTTCATTCTCGGCATAATAGCTGACATAGGCATTCAGCTGTCCTATGTGTTCATGGCGGAACTCGTCATTTTTTAATTCCACAATGACATTGCAATGAAGCAACCGGTTGTAGAAAACGAGATCCGCAAAATAATATTCTCCGTCTATGATGATGCGTTTCTGACGCGCCTCGAAACAGAAGCCTTTCCCAAGTTCCAGCAAGAACTCCTGCAAGTGTCCGAGCAGGGCTTCTTCAATATCGCTTTCCGTAACGACATCTTTGGCTTGGAGACCGAGAAACTCAAACGTATAGGGGTCGCGTATCTGCAAAAGCGGGGTGTGTCGCTCTGCCTTGCTGTCTGCAAGCATCATCGCTTTCATCTTATCCTCCGACAGTCCGATGCGAATGTGAAGGTTGGAAACAATCTGACGGCGTAATTCACGCACACTCCATGTTCCCCGAATACATTCCGTTTCATAGAAAAAACGTACCAACGGGTCTTCTATCGTAAGCAACTCCCTGATATGCGAAAAGGAAAGTGCAGAAACCAAATTCTCAGGGGGGGTATTGAACTGTTCAGAAAGCTTGCCTGCATTTTTCTTATTAACAGCGAAAGAGTCAATTTCCGGCAATTTGTGCGACACTGTCGCATAAATTTCTGATAACGGCAATTTATGCAACACCGTCGCATGATTTGCGGAAACCAGTGTACCGATATGCGGATAATCTCTATAAAACAATCGTGAAAGTTGGAAAAGGGTGACATTCAGGCCCTTTTGCCCGATACGTTTTTCCAGACTTTTCAGCAGATTGTCCCCGTACTTGGCCCGGTCGCTGCCATTTTGTTCGTATTCAACAATATAACATCCGATTATCCAATTGCGTAACGTGGTCGCCTGATTGATGGTTTTAACCGCCACCCCACGCATTGAATCATCGACGGTTATAATCTTTTGAGCCAACTGCTCAAAGGATATGCTTTGTATTGAATTTGCTAATTGTTCCATATCTGACTGTAAATCGGAAACAAATATAGGAAAAATACAGGAGACACCGGTCGTTTGTTGCTGTTGAATTGATAATAACGGCATTAAAATGTATAGAGGGAGGGTGCACGAACCCGACGCTTGCACTCTGACCGATGGTGATTACCTGAAACGAGTCAAATCAAGTCATGGGATAATATTTGCCGCCTATCATAGACAGCAGCTGCTTGCGTTGTTTACCCTCCGAGTTCTTATACCCGATGTGCATCCACGACGGTACTCCCTGACTGTTTTCTTTCTCGGAAATCAACTGGTCAAACTCTCTTACTCTAAGAAAACCACGACAGAAACTCTTGAATTCCATCATATTGCCGTTTACGGGAATCAGGTCGAAGGCATAGCCGGAGTAATGCCCCCGTTATTACTTTGTGAACCTGCATCGCAAATATAAAGGGAGCAGGCAGTCACAGACAATCCGTTTTATGAACGACTGAAATCATTTACAAACGGCAGATTTTTATTCTTTTCTGCATTATATACAGAAAAGCCGTACCCTGTTCGTTTACCGACAAGGCACGGCTCTCGTCCCCCAAAAAGAGGAATCAGACAGTGACAACAGTTACATATAAATTCTGTCGCTCCTGTTCACAGAATTTATCATACTTGGCTTTGTCCGTACCGCTTTCGATAGCCCTGTCGATGACACCGCCCAGTTCATCGAAACAAACCTCGTTGTCACACATTCCACGTCCATTCCCTTCACAAGATAAACCTCGTAATAGTCCGAACCATTGAGCACGACGATGACATATCCCGCGTGCAGTCGTCCGTTTACCTTGATTCGGAGTGCCGGCAAATCCCTGTATAGAGTGGCGGCAAATTCTTCGATACTCCATGACATGAGGACGGTCATGGGGGTTAACGCTACTAACTGTTCCTTAATGATCTGTGCAACCTGCATTACATATTCTTTTTCCATAACTCTAAGTTTGTAAGTTTATAAATTATTATTCCATGATTCACTCGAACCAGTCCGGGTTATCCTTTTTGAGTTCGGCTACCAGCTCGTTTTCGGGCAGTTGAAGGGTTCTCTCATCGGTAAAGAAGAAAACTTCGTCATAAATGCTTTCGGCTTCTTTACTGGCGAAACCTTCGTTTTCGTCATTGAAACTACCGGGCTGCAGAGCATCCAGCAGGGTGGTCGGGGCAATCAGCAGTTCTTCGCCATCGTTGGCTTCCACAATACGGCATACATAGCTCTTGCCGCCAAATTGAATTTCATTTGTTTTCATATTATCCTCCTTATTTTAATGGTATATTACGTCCGTGTTCATTGAGGTACTCCATGATGCACTTCGCTTCCTCGTGCGAGGCTTGGTTTCGTTCGTCATAGTGCCGCGTTTCGTCCGCCATGACCTTGATACACGCCTTAATCAGGCGATACAGGCTTTGCTGAAGCGTGGGGTGCATGTCGGGGATTGCCGCTGCGAACCGTTCGGGGTTGAAACTGAAACTGTTTACCGCCATTTCCCAGTCTTTGGCGAGGCGATATTCTTTGCTTTCTTTAATGTCCATATTCTTGAATTTTAATAGTTCTCGTTGCATATTTTGTCAAGTTCCCTAATTATGGGTGTCACCTCTTTGCCTGTAAGCCTTTCTATGTCATACAGCAAATGCTCCAAGCGGTCATACGCCTTTTCTCCCGCTTTTGTAAATTCTCCGGTGCTGTCGAATGCGTTACCTTCACACCCCAGTTCTTGCAATAATTCTTCTAATGTCTTCATTTGTTGAATTTTTAATGATTGTTTTTCTTTCCCTCTGCTCGGCTTCCTTGTTACCGGAGCCGCTTCGGGTTTTATGGTGCTTTCCGGGGCTGGCGAAAAAGCCCTTTCCGACGTTTTTTCTTGCCAATTACGCTTCGTAGAAGGAAGAATTTGCAAGAAATGCAATTCAAAACGACGGAATCAGGCGCGACAGCCCATATTTGCACCGATAAAAACCGATGCGGTGACGGACAGGAAAGCCAGACGGAAGAGAATACGGAGACCTGAAAGTGGTAGAAAAGGACGGCTGGAAACTAAAAAAGAAAATTATATATCTATATATGGATAATTGTTGCTATATTTGCATATAAATAGTGATATATTGATATTATGGGAGCAACGAACTATACCACAAACAGCGATATGCTGACGCTTCTGGCGTTGCGTGTCAAGGAGTACCGTCTGGCAGCTCGCATGAGCCAGAAGGAGCTGGCCGAACAGTCGGGCGTGAGCCAGACGACAATCAGCCATTTTGAACAAGGGGTCAGCCGTAACCTAACCTTGGCCAATTTCATCTCCCTGCTGCGTGCGCTCGGTCAGGAACAGCGGCTCGCGGAAATCCTGCCGGAACTGCCCATGCCGCCGATGGCACTTCGGGAAATTGAGAAACTGATACCTAAACGAGTTAGGAGGGGCAAGAAATGATAGAAAGTCTCGATGTAATCCTATGGGATAAAAAGGTCGGCACGCTTGTCGCCAACCGGGAAGGACACCGCAGCAAAGCCTGTTTCTACTTCGACAGCGATTATGTCCGCAACGGCTATGATATCGCCCCGCTCCGTGCGCCGGTAAAAGGGGTTGCCGCACAGCGCGGCCTGCCGGTCTATCCCGATGAAGAGCGGCTTTTCGGCGGCCTGCCGTCGTTCATAGCCGATTCACTGCCCGACCATTGGGGAAACACCGTGTTCAACGAATGGGCCAAAGTGCATCATATCCGTATGAGGGACTTGTCCGCCCTCGACCGTCTCGCCTATATCGGACGGCGTGGCATGGGGGCATTGGAGTTCGTCCCGCCCACTGCCGAGGAACTGGAGACACCGTTCAAGGTCGAGATCGCCGATCTCTACCAACTGGCCCGGCAGGCTTTCGAGGAAGCCGGACGGTTCAACGTCCCGGTATCGGGCAACCTGATGGTCGAAAGCCTGTTCAAGGTGGGTACGTCCGCAGGAGGGCGACGGCCCAAGGCAGTGGTCAACGTCAATTTCGAGGAGGGACAATGTTACTCCGGACAGGTGGCGACCCCTTATCCGGGCTACACGCCGATGATCGTCAAGTTCGACGAACACCAGAAGATGCCGACGACACGGATAGAATACAGCTATTACCTGATGGCTGTGGATGCCGAGCTTCAGATGATGCCGAGCCGCCTGCTTGAAGGCGAGCAGACAGCGCACTTCCTGACCGAGCGTTTCGACCGCCAGAACGGCAAGAAGGTGCATATCCAGACATTGGCTGCCATGAACCCCTCGGCGGATTCTTACGAAGCACTGTTCGAGGCAGCTTGCCGTATCGGCGTGCCGCCGGGGGAACTCCGGCAACTGTTCCGCTCGATGGTGCTGAACGTTCTGGGCGGGAACGTCGATGACCATAACAAGAATTTCAGCTTCCTGATGGACGACGACGGGCATTGGCACGTTGCTCCGGCCTATGACTACACGTTCTCGGTCGATCCGGACGCACCGTATTACGTCAACCGCCACAGCATGACAGTCAACAACAAGACGGAGGGCATTACTGCGGAGGATTTGCTGGAAGTAGCCCGCCGGTATGGTATAAAGGCCGCAGAGCCGTTCATAGAAAAGGCCATAGGTATCGTCTCGCATTACCCGGAATACGGCCGGGAGGCCGGTGTCGGAGAGGAATGGATAGGAACGATAGAAAAGGAAATCGCCGCACGAATAGAGTGCGTGAGCGACAACCGGGCAGACCGATTAAAATAGAGCGTGGGATTTCATGTAGGGGAAATGAGGGGGTGTGTCAAAACTAAAATGTCCCCTCCGAAAAGTTATAGATTGTAACTATGACATTTTAAAACGGTCGTATTAAGCTCTGTATTGAGTAATGATACGACCCTTTTTTAGCCTTTGAGGGTACTCAAATTTCAAATTCTAAGTTCATAGCTTCAAAAATTGAGTTTTGACACACTCTCTTGTCATTGTCATTCCGCCCCTTTCTTGCTTAGGAGGGTCAACTGGTCGGGACGGTCGGGAAACCAATAGGCGTCGCTGTCAAGATACACACATCTGTCACCGTTCCAAGGCTTCCTGAAAGCTAATACCTCTTGGGGGCCGAATACTACTCCATAATCGTTTGTAAATGCCACTATGTCGCCTACAGCCAAATCGTCCTCCGTATCCATGACTTCGGAAAGGCGATTGTAAAACTCCATGCCTTCGGCTTCACGTTCCGCTTTCCAGCGCAAAAAATCCTCTTTGTGACTTCTGCCCGTACTTATCGGTGATAATTCCGAAGGCAAAACCTCCGCTTCCGAAGTACCGGACGAAATCAGAATAATGCTGTCGTCTTCCATGTTTTCCGGTGCAGAAATCACTCGGTAAGCCCCGTCGGACAAACCGTTGTCCGGGTCATGCCAATAAAGCAGATTCCCGGTCTTGATAAAATCGTATTTTCCCATTGTCTTGTGAGTTATTGATTATTTATTTTCCTTTTTTCGATTCCTTTCCTTCGGAATCGCTTCGAGGTTTTACAGATGCAATGCACGGTCGTCGGCACGGCTTCATACGACGGCTCTTCTTGCCAATTACGCTTCACTTGGGAAGGAAGAATTTGCAAGAAGTGCACTTCAAGCCGGCGAATCAAGCGCGACGTCCGACTTTCGCATCGGATAAAACCCGTGCGGTGAGGGCCGGAAAAGTCGGATGGGAAGAACAGGCGGTTCATACCGCTACAAAAGGGAAAGAATGCAATTATAAGAGGAAATGGGCGGTGGCGGGGTATCCGGGAGGCTGACTATAAAAGGACGAAGGCGGGCGATAAAGACAAAGGAGACAGCGCACTGACTGTATTATCGGTACGCTATCTTGTACATTCAATTTTCGGAACCCGATGCTTTTCTATTCGTGGAACAATCCTTTTTCAAAAACATTCTTCTCCGAATAGCTCGATGTTCGCTTTTTGGAAAATTTGCGGGTTATGCTGATAAAGAAGCGGCAGGTTCAACATAGCCATAGGGTATTCCACGAAGCCGCTCCTGCGCTTATACTCGGAATCGGTCGCCAGTCCGTTTTTCACCAAGAACTCCATTGCTTCGGGGTAATGATTGACGTCGATAAATGTACGGTCCGGCAGACCGAGTGCGTCCATTTCCTCCAAATTAACGGAAAGCACGATATATTCGTCTTCATCTTCCACCATTACCAAGGTGAGAGCCAACCAACCATTGCGGTAAAACTCTGGTACGAGGTAATACTGTTCGCCTCTGAACTCGTATTCTTTCTGCCTGAAAGAGCTGTCCGGCTCTACGATTTCAAATTCATCTTCACCTGCGGCAAAAGCAATCATAGGGTTACTGGCATCTACATACGCTTCACCTGCTTTGTAGCACAAATACTCTCTGTTTTCGGAACGCACGATAGCAAATTGAATTTCCATAAAATTTTAACATTAATCAGTTGAACAATCTGTTTATTTTTTCCCTCCTTTCGGAAGCCTTCAGGCTTCTCCCGTCGGGATTTGATTTTTACGTGCATCAAAGATTGCCTTTCAGGGAGAAACAGGCAAGGAATTTGGGCAGAATTTTATAGTTGCGGTATTGAGCGTCCGCGAAATATGGACGATTGAAAATCGGGAAAGCTGCTGAAAAATTGTGTTCAAATAGCGTAGCGGTACTTGAATGTTCCTCCAAGGCAATACCTTTGCACCGGAAAAAGCATGTCCCGACGGGCAGAGCCGTCGGCGAAGGGATTTCCATACAAAAGGAAAACGAAGGGGTAAAAAGGGAGATCTGCCGGCGGCAGTGCTAAAAAAGACAGCCACTCCTGCGGCTATCTCCCTGTAGCGTTGCGCTATTTTTTTCCGGCCTTGCTATCCGGCTTGTCTTTCCGTTTCTTCGGAGAAAACAATCCGTTGAAACAAACCGTCGTGGCAAAGGTACGTGCCTGTGTCGCATTGCACAATCCTGCTCCGGGCATTGTTGCACCGTTGTAATGTTTGCAGTCCTTACATTTCATCATTACCTCTTTTTAGAAACCAGCAGGGCGGATTTCTCCGTCCTGCTATTGAATTATGGTCAAGCAGCAACCTCTTCGGTTTGCGTATGTTCTTCGGGTTGTACCTCTGCCGTGGGTTGTGTATTTTCCGCCTCGGCGGTTTCTTCGGGCTTTGTCTGCCGTTCCTTTGCCAACAAGGCGGCTTTGCGTTCCTCGATACGTTTATGGCGTTTCTCATACACCTCATTATATCCACTTTCAATTTCGGCGAGCGTGTCGGGCATGTGCTTACGGGCAAAATCGAGCAAGAGGGTGGCAGTAGCGTTATTGCCGTATGCGCCTTTGAAGTTGTCTATCAAGAAATCCCTGCGGATAACGGCTTTCTGCTTGGCCGTTAGGTTGGCGATGATGTTCATCTTTTCTTCGTCCTCAAGGTGTTGGTAGGCTTTTTTCTCCCCGATACCGAATACCCCGAAGTGTTCCCTGCGGAGAGACGACAGCAGGAAGAAATATATCATCTTTTCCTCGTCCTGCGTGAATTTGCTTTCGGACATATCGACGTCCAAAATCTGTTTCTTAGCGTCTGCAACGGTTTTCTCGACGGCTATTTCCTTGTTACGTTTGTCCTGCTTCTCCAGTTTTTCCACCGGGGAGAGTTGTTTTTCGGTAGCCATGTCCGCATTGGCGGCAGCACTTGCCATATAACACAGCGTAATTTCTTTCTGTCCGATACTAATATAAAACGTGAGTTCGCCCGTGTCAATTCGTTCATGGATTGACTCGCATTTTTCCATATAGTTGCTGAAATCCTGCTCGTACTCCTTGTATGCCTCCTCGTATTCCTCGATAGTGTCGTATTCTTCCTTTTCGGGAGCTACCGGCGTTTCGGGGTATGGCGTGGCATAGGTATTTAGGTGCTCGACCTCGTACCCCATAGCGGTAAGGCGTTCCACCGCAATCATGTTGTTGTTGAAATCTTGGTAGCATAGCGATACGGAGGGGTATTGTTCCACGAACTGCACGGCTTTCTCCACGAGATAGGAAGCGTTCATTTCGGCCAGACAACTCCGGTTGGCGCAATTTCCGCAACCACCCTCGCAGAACAACATCATGTTGTTGGTATTGTGGGGGCATGAAGCGCACAAGGTCTTGTCGAATGCGTAACGGCTAAGGTCTGTCGTGAAATCCCGTTCGATAAACTTTGCCACCTCGGCGGCTTTCAGTCCTCGCCAACAGTCGTACAACATGCTGTCGCTGTCTTTCAAATGTTTGTAGTACACCTCTTTTTGAATATCCGTACCGTATCGGCAAATCTCACTCGCCACGCTGATTGTAATTTCGTCCTTTTCCAAAAGTTCGGCTATTTCGGGTATCAGTGAGACGAATTTCAGACGGGTACGGATATAGTTCTCGTTCTTGCCGAACTGCTCGGCCAATGACTGCACATCATAGCGACCGCTCTCCATAAGTTTTTGGTAGGCGTTGGCTTCCTCTATGGGGGTAACGTCCTTGCGCTGCAGATTCTCCGTCACGGCCATTTCGGCGGCGGTCTCGTCCGAAACATGCAAGATGACGGCTGAAATCTCGGTCAGTTCTGCCATAAGGGCGGCACGATACCTGCGCTCTCCGAAAACAATCTCGAAGCGGTCGGTGTCCGCAATGGGGCGCACGCCGATAGGTTGCAACACTCCCTGCTGACGAATACTCTCGGCCAGTTCGGCAAGGCTCACCTCGTCAAAGTGCTTGCGTGGGTTATAACTGCTCGGCTGAATATTCATCAATGCAACCGATACGATGTTGTTCTCTACTACTGATTGAATGTTTGCTGTTTCCATAATTCATAAATTTTAATTTGTTATTACATTAGATTGTTTGATTACTATTGTCTTTATTGTGCGGTGTCAAACTCGTACTCCTGCGGATTGTCGTACCCGTCGAACACTACCCGAAAAGTGTCAAAGTCCTTTCTGCCCGCCAGTCTGACGGTATCTCTTTTCCCGATGAAATAGGGTTCATTCATTGTCCGAAACGGTGCGCCGAGCGTTATCCTATCCACCAACGTACAAACTTTGTCGGGTTGTTCGGGCATGATATAACCCAGTGCGTACTCGTTATAAACTACCAATTTGATTTTATCCATATCGCTGTCAATTTTACGTTGTTTTTTCTTTCCCTCCTTTCGGTTCCTTTCTCTGCCTGAACCGCTTTGAGGTTTTACGGATGCGGTGCACGGCTGTCGGTACAGCTTCATACGACGGCTTTTCCTGCCAATTACTCTTTCGTAGAAAGGAAGAATTTGCAGGAAATGCACTTCAAGCCGCCGTATCAAGCGCGACAGCGGACCTTTGCATCTGATAAAACACAACGGTGACGGCAGAGAATGAAGCCGGGACAGCGGTAAAGGAATCGGTAAAAAAGGGATATGCCCGTCAGGGTTAGAATAGGGATAAAACGGGCAATGTGCCTGTACTTGCGGGCAGGTAAAAAGAAAAAGATGGTAAGACTATAAAGGTGGAATGCGCCCTATGGAAAACAGCGGGCGGATAAAAAAGGACGCATGGCTACCGTCTCCGGGGTGGGCAGATGCGGCAGCCATGCCTGTTTACTGTTCGTTCTTTTCCAGATATTCTTTCATTGCCTCGTTCACGATGTCTTTCAGCGACATGTTCTTCTTGATGGCGAGGAATTTCATACGGGTATGAATGCTTTTGTTGATGACGAAGTTGCAATGAACCGCCGTTTCTTTCTCCGTGGGGGCTGCTACCGGCTGTTTTCCGCCGGTAGATTTTTTCGTGGACGACAGCAACCCGTCCAGTCCGCCCTTCATACTGTCTTTCAGTAAATCGCTCTTGCTCATATCGGGGTTATTTTAATTTCAGTACCTCTTGCGCCAGAGCCATGTAGTCCTTAGCCCCGTTGCTGTTCTTGCTGTACTCGAAGATGTTCTTGCCCTTTATGGGCGCTTCGGCCAAAGATACATTGTCCCGTATAACGGTCTTGAACACCTTGTCGCAGAATGAATCCTTGACGAGTTCGGCCACGCTCTTGTTCAGCGTCTTGCGTTTGTCAAACTGCGTAATGACGATACCGCCAATGGCGAGTTTCGGGTTCAAGCGTTCCTGGACGGTGGCAATCACGTTCATGATTTTGGCCATGCCGCGCATGGCGAGGAACTGTGCCTGTACCGGGATAATCAGGTAGTCTGCCGCAGTAAGGGCGTTCAGTGTAAGCAATCCCAGCGAGGGTGGACAGTCGATAAGGATATAATCGAATTTCCGGTGATCGAGCGATTTGGCTATTAGCCCGCTCAATATCAGTTCCCGTCCCGGCTCGTTGATGAGTTCGGCCTCGGCAGCCGAGAGATCGAGACAGGACGGTACGACGGTAACACCTCCTGCCGTTTCAACTAACGGCAAGGGGTATTTGCCTTTCATCGCCCCGTACACGGTCTGTTCCTCCTCAATGGAGAGGCCGAAGGATTCCGTGAGATTTGCCTGACCATCCATGTCGATAGCCAGCACGCGCTTTTTCTTCTGCTGCAAGGCCGCAGCCAGATTGATGGTGGTGGTCGTCTTTCCGACCCCGCCTTTATGGTTTAGAACCGCAATTATTTTTGTCATAACATATTGCCTTTAAATTCAATACAAAGATAATACTATTTTTAGTAATTACTAATTTTAGTATATACTAATTTACTACAATATATAATTTTAGTATATTAGTATTATAGTATTTACTATTATACTAAATATAGTATATACTAT
>VSQE01000089.1 GCA_009775705.1 Prevotellamassilia sp. | reverse complement strand
GAGCAATACGGTTACCGAGGGTGATGAGGTCAAACTCAGTCCGGAGAACCAGTTGAAGGCTCAGGTCATGATCACCATGCTGGTCAACTTCGTGAAATATCATTTCCAGGACCAGTCGTTTTTTGTGGACAATGTGAGCAGTGAGGGCTGTTACCAGACCTTCTGTGTTGACAATGAGCAGAATGTTCTCCTTGATCTTATGATGAGTCAGGCCCCTGGCGTCATTACGGTGACAGATGGTTCCGGAGTGTCTCAGAATGTCATCGAACCCTATAACCTCTTGGCACGCGATGCCAACTTTGACAAGTCTCCCTCTTCTACGGCGGCAACGGGCATTACCAACTCTTCTTATGCCGTAATACATCAGGTGGGCAAGGTCTTGAACTTCGTACCTCTTGAGGGCGGTCGTTATGACAATGCTTGGACCACAGCGAAGAAAGCGCGTGACTTTGTACGCCGCTATGCAGTGAAATAGTGCTTCAAAGAAGTATAGTCAATTACAATGAAGAAGGCGATTCAGAAACGGACCGCCTTCTTCCTTTTAGCCGATGATGTATTTGCTCCATCGCAGCAGGGAGATGACTTTTGCCAGCAGACAGCAGATGATAAAGGTCAGTATGCCTACGGCGGGAATGGTCCACTGTGTGGGGAACTGTCCTTCGAGCAACCGGTAGACTGCGCCCAAAACTAAAATGTGCATCAGATATATGCCGTAACTTAGTGCGGAAATTTCCTTGACGATGCGGTTTTCATGTTTCCGGCGGGAAAAGACGGACCGGATTATGATGAATGCTCCGAAACTCATGGCGATGACATTGGGTGAACAGAAGCGCCAACTCAGTTCCAGCTGTTGCAGGGTGTCAGCGGTCGTGATCCGGTCGTACCAGATGGTGGCGGTGAAGTAGTAGCCCGTCAGGTAGAGCGCTGCGCCCAGTGCCAAACATTTTGTTCGGCTCCATTTCAGATGATGGCGGATGTAGTGGGCCAGTACTACGTATCCGAGAAAGCCGGAGAAATACCATAGCGTATGGTACTCGTTCCAGTAGCATTCACCGAAGAGAGGGCCAAGCCAGTCATGCAGGTAGACGAAGCATGAGGAGAGAAACCACAGGAGCAGGAACAGTTGCTCTTCCTTCTTTCCGGCTTTTTCCAGCCACGGAGAAATGACTGGCATAAACAGATACAGCCCGATGAGCATGTACACAAACCAGAGATGCCCGCTCGTGTCATTA
The DNA here is from genome assembly GCA_009775705.1 of Prevotellamassilia sp. Lineage (GTDB taxonomy): Bacteria > Bacteroidota > Bacteroidia > Bacteroidales > Bacteroidaceae > Alloprevotella. The sequence continues at coordinate 7,457 of VSQE01000089.1, read as the reverse complement.
AAGTTATGGGTCAGTTGCAGCAGAGATTCCACTATGTCCGTTTCTTCCCATAGAGCAGGAAGGACAGCGTACAGTATGGACCAGAAGATGAAAGGGACCACGACCCTCAGCAGCCTCTTCCTGAAGAATGTCGTGATGTCTCCTTGGACCGGTGCGAGCAGAAAGGCCGATATCATGACGAACAGTGGCACAGAACAGCGGAAGGCACTGTCGATGACGCTTACCCAGAAACCGTCAGTCAGACTGTGTATGCCGATGTCCGGACCGTCAATGAAGAAGAACTCGCAGGAGTGGATCATGATGACCATGAAGCATGCTATCACGCGCATGTCGTCGAGAAATAGTATTCGTTTTTCCATGATATTGTTTATTGAGTGGATCTATTATTTAACTTTGCAAAGTTACTCAGATAATGTCAGGTGGAAAATACTGAAAAATAACCATATAGATTAAGAAAAATGGACATTTTACGTAAGGAACTGAATGCTGTCTATGCTGCCCAGTGTCTCAATGAAGAATTTCTGGACCGCTCCGGGGTGGAGGAATGCAAAGGAAGAGTGGAGAGTATGGTCTCCGTGAATAATGCCTGTTCGGTCATAACGGACGCGGCGCGCGACTGCTGCTATCTGTATGCCGGCGGTCTGGGATTTTTGCTGGGGCTGACAGAAGATATGAATATGTATAGGGAATTGGATTCCAGCGATGAGGACCTTATCTACGACCGGATTCATCCTGAGGATCTTGTCGAGAAGCGCATGTTGGAATACGAGTTTTTCAGATATGTGGATCCGCTCCCGGCCGCAGAGAAAGTCCGCTACCGGGCTACGTGCCGCATCCGTATCAGGGACCGTCGCGAGAGTTATGTCATGGTGGATAACAGCGTACAGATTCTCCGCCCGTCGCCGGCGGGAAGGATCTGGCTGATCCTGTGCTGTTATGATTTGTCGTCCGGGCAGGAGCCACAGGGAGGAATAGAGCCGAGAATTGTCAACAACAGTACGGGAGATGTACTGACTTTGTCGCTTGCAGACAGGAGAGACCGGATCCTGACCGAGCGGGAAAAGGACGTTTTGCGGCTCATCAGGGACGGCAGGCTCAGCAAGCAGATTGCGGACGAGTTGGGCATCAGCATACATACCGTAAATCGGCACAGGCAGAATATTCTTGAAAAACTGAGTGTGGGAAATTCCGTGGAGGCCATTGTCGCGGCAACCTCCATGAAACTCTTTTAGCCTTACCGCCCGACAGCTTGGCGGGGTGAGGTTCCTGTATAATGTAAAAGCAGCCTTGTCAGGAATGACAGGGCTGCTTTTGGCTATTGTGTGTTGCGGGCGTTTATCCGCCGAAGTTGTCATACATGATGCTTTCCGGCTCTACACCGAGGCTGTCCAGCATGCCTACAACGGCTTTCGACATGGGGCCGGGGCCGCACATGTAGTATTCGATGTCTTCGGGAGCCTCGTGGTCTTTCAGATAGGTGTTGTACATGACCTGATGAACAAATCCGGCCGTGTATTTCACTCCAGCGGCATCGGCAGCAGGATCTGGACGGTCCAGTGCCAGATGGAAGTGGAAGTTGGGGAATTGTTTTTCCAGTCCGAGGAAGTCGTCCAGATAGAACACTTCGTTCAAGGCGCGCGCTCCGTAGAAATAGTGCATCTCGCGGTCTGTCGTGTGGAGGGTCTTTGTCATGTGCATGATCTGGGCACGGAGAGGTGCCATACCGGCGCCACCACCTACCCATATCATCTCTTTCTTCGAGTTGAAGTGAGGGTGGAAATCACCGTAGGGACCGCTCATGATCACCTTGTCGCCGGGTTTTAGCGTGAAGATGTAGGAGGAGGCGATACCCGGATTCACATCCATGAAACCGCTGCGGTCGGCCTTGAACGGCGGAGTGGCGATGCGCACCGTCAGCATGAACACGTTTCCTTCGGCCGGATAGTTTGCCATGGAGTAGGCGCGGACAGTAGGTTCGGTGTTGACGCACTTCAGCGGGAAGAGACCGAATTTTTCCCAGGCAGGCAGATACTCGTCGCCGATGAGAGATTTGTCGATGTCTTTGTCGTAGTCGATGGAGAAAGCGGGGATCTTGATCTGTGCGTACGAGCCGGGCAGGAAATCCATGTGGGCACCTTCGGGCAACTGTACTTTGAACTCTTTGATAAAGGTGGCCACGTTGCTGTTGGAGATGACGGTACATTCGTATTCCTTCACGCCCATAACGGAGTCGGGCACGTTGACGGAGAGGTCGCCTTTCACCTTGCATTGGCATCCCAGACGGTAGTGTTCCTTGATCTGTTTACGGGTGAAGTGGCCTTTTTCCACATCAAGGATGTCACCGCCGCCTTCGGGCACCTGACATTTGCATTGTCCGCACGAGCCTTTGCCGCCACAGGCGGACGAAAGGTAGATGCCGTTCTCGGAGAGGGTGGATAGCAGATTGGCGCCCTGATTGACGGCTATCTGCTTTTTGTTGTTAAGGGTCAGCGTTACTTTTCCGCTGGGGGTCAGGTAGCGTTTTGCCGTCAGCAGGATGGCTACCAGAATGAGAATGATTCCCAGAAATACCCCTACGCTTGCTGCTATAAAGTTGATATCCATTGTTGTATTGATATGAGAGCTGTGAATATAAAATTAGAGATCAAGTCCGGAGAAGCACATGAAGGCCATTGCCATGAGACCTACCGTGATGAACGTGATGCCCAGACCCTGAAGCGGACGGGGCACATCGGTATAGGCCATCTTCTCGCGGATGGCGGCCAGACCTACGATGGCCAGAATCCAGCCGATTCCGGAACTGAGGGCGTAGACTACGGCATCGAAAAGGCTGCCGATGGCTTGGGAACTGGTGGCAGGATCCATCTGGATACGTTGCTGCATGAAGAGGCTGGCACCCATGATGGCACAGTTGACGGCGATCAGAGGCAGGAAAATTCCCAAAGCTCCGTAGAGCGAGGGAGAGAAGCGTTCGATGATCATCTCGACCAGCTGGACAATACCGGCAATAACCGCGATGAACAGGATGAACGAGAGATACGTGAGATCGGTTCCGAAGATTCCGTCGGGCGAGAGCACTTTGGTCTGCAAAAGGTAATCGACGGGGACGGTTACCAGAAGCACGAAAGTGACGGCCACGCCGAGGCCGAAGGAGGTTTTCACATTTTTGCTGACCGCAAGGTATGAGCACATACCGAGGAAGGAAGCAAAAATCATATTGTCAACGAAGATGGATCTGACAAATAAACTCAGAGCGTGTTCCATTTCAATATATTCTTAAAGTGTTGGTAAATACGTGTTCGTTACTTTTCTTCCTTGTTGAGAGAGCGGTGTGCCCAGATGACGCATCCCAGCAGGATCATGGCCATGGCGGGCATGGTCATCATACCGTTGTTGACATAGCCGGCATCATATACGCACTGCGGGATGACGGTGAAGCCGAGAAGCGTTCCGGCACCGAAGAGCTCGCGCATGGCACCGATGACAACCAGAATCCAGGCATATCCCAGACCGCTGCCCACACCGTCGAGAAAACTCTCCCACGGACCATTCATCATGGCGAAAGCCTCCAGGCGGCCCATCAGGATACAGTTGGTGATGATCAGACCCACGTAAACGCTCAGCTGGACGCTGACATCGTAGGCAAAGGCCTTCAGAACCATACTGACGATGGTGACGAGGGCAGCCACAACAACCAATTGGATGATGATGCGGATGCGGTTGGGGATGGTCTTGCGGATAAGGGAAATGATGACGTTACTACAGGCCGTGATGACCGTTACGGAAAGTCCCATCACGATGGCCGGTTCAAGCTGGGCTGTGACAGCCAGTGCGGAGCAGATGCCGAGTACCTGAATCAGGATAGGATTGTCCAGATTGAGCGGAGCGGCAAAAACTTGTTTATTTTCTTTTGAGAATAACTTGCTCATAGTGGTATAATCGTAATTACTTGTTAGCGTTCAGGAATGCTTGGTATTTTCCGAGGTATTCGCGGACCATGTCGCGCACACCGTTGGTGGTGAGTGTCGCACCCGAGATGCCGTCGCACTGAGTGTTGTTGTCCTTCACCTGGCCGAACTTGACAACGTCGATGACGAGGTTGCCTTCGTTGTCTGTGACGGTTTTTCCCTCAAACTCTTTCTGGAATTTCTCTTCCGTAATCAGTGCGCCAAGGCCGGCGGTCTCGCTCTCATGACTGAAGTAGGCGCCATAGACGGTCTTGCCGTCGGCATTCAGGGCCAGATAGCCCCAGATGGTGCCCCACAGACCTTTTCCCACTAATGGCAGGACGTATTTGGTCTGGCTGTCCACCTGACATACGAAGACCGGCAGGTTCTCGTTGTTCATGTCCTTACGGTTGACGGTGAAGCCTGCCTGGTCCTTTTCCTGACCTTCGGAAACGATTCCTCCCTTGTCGTTGACAATGAGGTCGGCCTTGATTACTTCGGCGTATGTCTTTTCCACTTGGCTGTTGTCTAGATTCCGGATGTTCAGGGATGCCAGAATCTGTTTTTTCTTGTCTATGCGCTCGTTGGCTTCAGACGGTGCCTTGAGGGCGGAGGAGATGAAGGCAAGGAGGAACGCTACGATCACAACTACGACCGAAGCGTAGATGACGGTATAGGTGTTACTGTTGGTATTTAGCTTCATGACGGTAGTTTTTATTGGAGTTTTGCACGTTTTGCCCGTTTGTTGATATTGCTCTGTACGAAGAAGTAGTCAATAAGCGGAGCGAACATATTCATGAAAAGGATGGCCAGCATCATTCCCTCGGCATAGCCGGGGTTCAGGACGCGGATGGTGATGGCCAGTGCGCCGATCAGGAAGCCGTAAATGTATTTTCCGTTTTCTGTGCGGGCGCTTGTCACGGGGTCGGTGGCCATGAAGACGGCACCGAAGCAGAAGCCGCCGGTTACGAGATGCTCATACCAGGGCATCTGGGCAATGGTGGTGTCTATTCCTGAAACATTGAAGAGGAAGCCTGCGAGCGCTCCGCCGATGAAGGTGCTGACCATGGTTTTCCAAGAGGCGATGCGGGTCCAGAGCAGAATGGCGGCGCCGATGGCGATGGCTATTACGCTGGTCTCTCCGATGCTTCCAGGCATGAGACCTGTCACCATGTCGGTAAAGGAGGAGGTGACGGCCGCTCCCGAACCTGCTTCGCCCAGCGGAGTGGCCATGGTGAAGGCATCCGGCAGGTCATTGCCCAGACCGAAGATGCTTTCCTTGCTTACCCATACGCTGTCGCCGCTCATTTTGCCGGGATAGGCGAAGAACAGGAAAGCACGGGCCACCAGTGCGGGGTTGAAGATGTTCATGCCCGTACCGCCATAGATCTCTTTTGCGAAAATCACCGAGAAGGCTACGGCAATGGCAAGCATCCACAGAGGACAGCCCACCGGAACGATCATAGGGATGAGCAGGCCGGTGACCAGATAGCCCTCCTGAATCTCTTCGTGCTTCCATTGCGCCACAACGAACTCGATGCCGAGACCGACAGCGTAGGAGACCACGATCTTGGGCAGGGTGACCATGAAGCCATACAGGAACATTGTCAGGAAACCGGCTTCCACGCCTGCCGCCTGATAGTTCTGGTAGCCGATGTTGAACATGCCGAACAGCAAGGCCGGCAGCAGAGCGATGACCACGAAGGACATGATGCGCTTGGAGTCGATGGCATCATGTATGCTTACGCCCACTTGCGATGTAGTGTTGGGCACCATCAGGAATGTCTCCATTCCTTCAAACACCGAGCGGAAGGCGCTCAGTTTGCCGCCCTCTTCAAAGTTGGGCCTTATTTTGTCGAGAAAATTCTTAATCATACTTGATAATATATATAAGGATTCTGAAAAGTTATGTCGACTGTTTTGTCTCCTTGTTTACTACCTTAGGCATTTTCCTTTCTCAGAAGGTCCAGACCTTCGCGGATGATGCGTTGAAGTTCCAGCTTTGAGGAGTCTACAAACTCTGCCACGGCGAAGTCCTCGGGAGCTACTTCATAGATGCCGAGAGCTTCCTGACGGTCAATGTCGCCCGTGAGGACGGCCTTCACTAAATAGCCGGCATAGATGTCCATGGGGAAGACACGGTCGTATTCGCCGCTCATGATGATATGGCGTTGTCCGCCTTTGATGCGGCAGTCCGGATTGTATTCCTTTGATTTGCCAGACAGCCAGGAGAAGTAGCTGCGGCTGGTGGAGAATTCGTTCAGACGCGGGGCTATCCAGCCGAACAACTCATGAACATCATCACCTTCGGGAATTACGCAGATCTCTGTCGTGTGTGCCCCCAGAAAGTCTTCCATGCTGCTTTTTCTGCCCACCAGCGGGTTTCCGTCGATGATGCGGCGGTGGTGGGTTTCTTCCTTGAGGTTGTTTTTCAAGATGTCGGCCACTGGAGCTCCAACTTTTGTTTCAAGATAGACGGGGGTTTTCACTTCCGATCCGGCAACGGCGATGCGGCGTGTCAGGTCCACCTTGCCCGTGCGGATCAGCCGGCCTACAAAGATCGTCTCTTCCGGGGAGAGGGTCCATACGACTTCCCCTTTGTTTACCGGAGAAACATGGTTGATGTGTACACCAACGTTCCCCGACGGGTTAGGGCCGGAAAATACGCTGATTTCGGCTTCGGGAATGGGCAGTAGCTGGCTGTTGATCTGTTCGGGAGAGATGCCGATGTAGACTTTGGCCATTTTCGCCAGTGCCTTGACTCCTGTTTTGAAGTCTTCTTCCTGATCCTGGGCTACGAAACTGAAGCTGGCGGCCAGTGGCATTTTGCTGAATGCCGAGATGAATATGGCTTTGGGTTCCCCTTCAGCTTCGGCCGTGATGTCATAGGGACGTTGGCGGAAGAAGGCGAAGAGACCCGATTCCAACAATAATTTTTTCATCTTCTCGCCTGAGTATTTGTTCAGGTCGCAAGGTCCGAAATCTTTGGCTTCCTGTACTTTGTCTGCTTCGATGCGGATGCGGAGGAGCTTACGGCGCTCGCCTCTTTCTATGGACTTGACTTTCCCGCTCACAGGCGAGACGAAATGAATCTTTTCCGTAGCCTTATCCACAAAGAGCGGACTTCCGGCCAGTACATGATCCCCTTCCTTAACGACCAGACGGGGCACAACACCGTGAAAATCAGTCGGAGCGATAGCATACTCATGCGAAGGCGAAACTTTATGGAGGGAAAACAAGGCCTCTCCTTCAAGTTTAAAATCTAAACCTTTCTTGATTTTATATAAACGTTCCATTGCTAAATATAATATATATTTCTTGGCAAAATTAAAAAAATAAAATGATTTACACGGAGAGATTGTGAAAAAAGGTTTCAGTTATTTGATTCTCATGGTGTTTGTACGCTAAATCGTGTAAAATCGTCCTTTCCTTATCCCGTTCTCCGTCTTTTCCAGCATGTCATGTTTCGTATTGTTCTCTTCAGCCGTGTGTTCGCTGCCGGTTCCCTAT
>VSQE01000088.1 GCA_009775705.1 Prevotellamassilia sp. | reverse complement strand
CAATATGTCAATTTCGTTAATCATCGTCCGATTGGGCGGATAAAATATTCTCTAATTTAATTCAACCAACAGGTTATGTTGTGAAAAACAGGTCCGGTCCCGTCCATTTTACGAAAAGCGTCCAAGTTAAACATTATGGAAGTATGTTAAATTTTACGCGTAAGATTTAACGATTAAAAAATCATAATCCGTAATCTTGCATCAATTGGCCTTTCAGAAACGAACAGGCCCCTTGGGGCGATGACGGATATTTCCGGTGCTTCGGTACCGGCACAAGAAAATTCCACCGGCACAGCAGGAACCAGCAGACACAGGTTTCTGTCGGAAGTGAAGGCTTTTGTGAAAAAAAATGATTAGCTTTGCGAAATAAGCCGGAAAAGAAAAATGTTGGAACATTTTTTTATAGGAAGCGTTATCGCACTGTACGCCGTTCTTGTGCTTAGCACGGTGGCCGTTGTTGTGCTCGAAAACCGGCAACCGGCAAAAACCATTGCCTGGATCGTGGTGCTGGTGGGCCTGCCGGTGGCGGGGCTGGTGTTTTTCTATTTTTTCGGGCAGAACGTACGAAAGGAACGTTTCCTTCACCGCAACAATTACGGCCGGCTGGCACAGCGCATGACTGCGGAAAGCCGCGGTGACGGAAACTGCCCGCTGCCTGAGGCCTACACGCCGCTGATACGCCTGTTCGGACGGAAACGACAGGCCGCGCTCTCGGGCGGCAACGAGGTGACACTGCTAAACGACGGTCAGGAGTTCATGACCGCCCTGCTGCGCGAAATAGCCGGAGCGAAAGACCACATACACCTGGAAACCTATATCATTGAAAACGACGCCGTGGGCCGCCTGCTGCGCGACGCGCTGTCGGAAGCCGCGGCACGCGGCGTAGAGGTGAGGCTGATCTACGACGACGTGGGATGCTGGAACGTGGGAAATGCCTTTTTCGAATCGTGCATACGTTCGGGAATCCACGCGGAGCCTTTCCTGCCGGTGCGCTTCCCCAGCCTGACGCACAAGGTGAACTACCGCAACCACCGCAAAATCTGTGTGGTGGACGGCCGGACAGGATTCATCGGCGGCATGAATCTGGCACTCCGCTACGTGAGCCGCCGCGAAGGGCCGTGGCACGACCTCCAGCTCCGCCTCCGGGGCGGTGCCGTGGGCGATCTGCAACGCATATTCCTGAACGACTGGGATTTCGTGACGGGCGAGGCTCCGGAGGCGGCGCGCTTTTTTCCGGCAATGGAAGAGAACGGCCACACAGGCGCACTGGTACAGATCGTATCGGCCAATCCCGCCACCCGCTATCCCGAAATCATGTACGGCCTGACACGGGCCATACAGAACGCCCGGAGCTACCTGTACGTACAGACTCCCTACTTCATGCCGACGGAACCGGTGCTCCAGGCCTTGCAGTCGGCAGCCATGAGCGGAGTGGACGTGCGCCTGATGGTGCCGCAGAAACCGGACGCCTTCTTCCTGCGCTGGGCCAACGACAGCTATTTCGAGGACGTGCTGAAAGCCGGTGTGCGCGTGTTCCGCTACCGCTCACGCTTCCTGCACAGCAAATGCGTGGTGGCGGACGACGACTGGTGTACGATAGGCTCGTCGAATATGGATTTCCGAAGTTTCGAAAACAATTTCGAAGCCAACGCCTTTGTGTACGACCGGGAAGTGGCGCAGGCTGCAAAAGCCGTTTTTCTTGCAGACCTGCGGGAATGCGAGGAGATTTTGCCCGAAGTGTGGGAAAAACGCTCTTACAGACGGCGCATTCTGGAATCGGGCACAAGAATTTTTTCCCCTTTAATGTAGATATGTCCATGCCAAGATTTTTCCTGTTCCTCCTGCTATTGACACTCCCGGGCGCAGACTGCCTGAAGGCACTCCCCATAGACGAGGCGCAGGCCCGCGACATCGCGGCCGCGCTCCTGAAACAGAAACGGTATGTCCGCGCCGGCCGACTGGCGGGAACGGAACTGGCCTTGCGGCGCTCCACGGCCACGGACTATCTTTTCACCTCCCCCTCGGGCCATTTCGTTCTGGTGGCGGCCGACGACCGGCTGCCCTCCCTGCTGGGCTACGGAAAGGCGGGAAGGGGCACCTTGCCGCCGGCCCTTTCGAACCTGCTGCGAGGGACGGAAGCCCGGCTGCCGGCCCTTCACGGAAAAGCGGCCGCGCGAAACTACCGGCAGGAACCGGTACCGCCCCTGCTCAGCGCCGTGCGCCATCAGGAGGCACCCTTCAACGGCTGTTGCCCGTTCTACAAGGCCGACGACGGCAACGTGAGCGAAGAGCGTTGCGTAGTGGGCTGCGTGGCAACGGCAATGGAGGAAATCATCAGCTACTACCGCCGCGAGGTTGTCCTGCTCGATACGCTGCACGGCTGGACCACGCCCCACTATGACATTCCCGACATATTGCCCGGAACGCGCGTAGACACCCGGCTCGTCAGAGACCGTTACGATGCGGGAACGTTTACGGAAGAGGAGGCCGATGCCGTAGCGCGCCTGTCGTACTTCTGCGGCGTGGCGGCGCGGATGAACTGGGGCACACACGAGAGCGGAGCGCGCATAGACCGGCTCGTTGAACCGCTGCGGCGGGCTTTCGGCTACCAGTACGTACACTATTTAGACAGCTACAAATACGACCCGCAAGAGTGGATATCGCTATTAGAGAACGAGATTCTATCCCGCCGCCCCGTGCTGTATGCCGCCTATACGATGCACATGGGAGGCCACGCCTTTGTGCTGGACGGACTGGACGACGAAGGCCTGTTTCACGTGAACTGGGGATATGGCGGCGATTTCGACGGTTTTTTCCGTCTGGACGTGCTCAACTCGGGCGAGCCGGCCCATGACCGGACGGAAGAAGGCAACACCATGGGATTTTTCTGCAATCAGGAGGCGCTGCTGCTCTGTCCCGACGCAACAGACGCGGTGCTGCCCGACACGCTGCGGCGCACGGGACTGGAAATCGCCGTGGACTCTCTCCGCTTCGACCTGCCGCCCGAAACGGGAAAATATACCCCGCTGCGCCTTTACCTGCGCAACACGGCAGACTATGCCGTCACCACGCCGCTGGAACTGTTCACCAACGCAGCGGCCGACACGGCCTTCTTCGAACAGGGAGACTACATCGCCCTGACGGGCGGAACGCTGGAAGCCGGCGAGACGCGGATGTTTCCCGTCAGGGTCCGCTTCAACCACGGCGGAAACCGCGTGCTGCGCATCTCGCCCGACGACATCCATCTGATCCATGAACAGCCCCTGACCGTCAGCGGCGGACGGGCCGCGCGCCTCACCTTCGAACCTCCCCGCCTGTCTTTTCCCGAAAACACCGTCCTGCATGTACGCCTGAGCCTGAGCAACGAAGCAGGGGCCGGCCGCGCGGGCCACATCGTGACCTACGACCTTTGCGAGGGAAAAGGCGGGGAAGACGCTCCGGTGAGCATCCGCCACGGACATTATATATACACGGCCGCCGGAGCGGCGCAGACGGACACCGTGAGCTTCCGCGGCCTGACTCCGGGAGGCGAATACACGTTGCAGGTGCGCTGCCCGTGGGCCATGGTGCAACGCGTCACCTTCACGGTGCCAAACGACATGACAGGCATTTGCGACTCCCCCGCAGATACGGACCGCGCCACAGAAGTATGGTTCCGTCCGGACGGCCGCAGAGTGCGGCCGCCCCTGCAACCCGGAACGTATATCCGCCGCCGGGAAAACGAAGTGCGGAAAATACTGATAGAATAGAAACACATACTTATAACCCTGAAATAAATTCTTATCCACATGTCTTGCTTGAAAAATTATATCGCAGAAAACGAGCCCCGCTTTCTGGAGGAACTGTTCAGTCTGATACGCATACCGAGCATCAGCGCGCTGCCGGCTCATGCCGGTGACATGTTGCGCTGTGCGGAACGCTGGCGCGAACTCCTGCTGGCCGCCGGTGCCGACCGGGCCGAGGTGATGCCCAGCCAGGGAAACCCGCTGGTCTTTGCCGAGAAGCACATCGCGGACGACGCTCCGACGGTACTGGTTTATGCCCACTACGACGTGATGCCGGCAGAGCCGCTCGAACTGTGGAAGAGCAACCCTTTCGAACCGGAGGTGAGGGACGGATGCATCTATGCCCGCGGCGCTGACGATGACAAGGGACAGGCCATGATCCAGGTAAAGGCTTTTGAATATCTGGTGCGCAACGGCCTGCTGCGCCACAACGTGAAATTCATTTTCGAAGGCGAGGAAGAGATCGGTTCGCCCAGCCTGAACGCCTTTCTTGCGGAACACCGCGAACTGTTGCGCACGGACGTAATCCTCGTCTCGGACACAAGCATGCTGGGAGCGGACCTGCCCTCGCTCACCACGGGACTGCGCGGCCTGGCCTATTGGGAAATAGAGGTGACCGGTCCTTCGCGCGATCTGCATTCGGGCCATTTCGGCGGAGCCGTGGCCAACCCGGCACTGGTGTTGTGCGAGATGCTGGCACAGGTCGTGGACAATGACGGCCGTATCACGGTACCGGGATTCTATGACGAGGTGGAAGAGGTGCCTGCCGCCGAGCGCGAAATGATCGCTGCCATCCCCTTCGACGAGGAAGCCTACAAGAAAGCCATCGGAGTGAACAGCCTGCGCGGCGAAAAAGGCTACTCCACCCTTGAGCGCAACTCCTGCCGCCCGTCTTTCGACATCTGCGGACTGTGGAGCGGCTATACGGGCGAAGGAGCTAAAACGGTATTGCCATCACGCGCCTGTGCCAAGGTGTCGTGCCGTCTGGTGCCCCACCAGCGGCACGAACGCATCTCGCGGCTGTTTGCCGACTACTTCCTGTCGCTGGCCCCGGACTGTGTCCGCGTGAAGGTGAATCCCCTGCACGGCGGCGAAGGATACGTATGCCCCATTACGCTACCGGCCTATCAGGCTGCGGAGCGCGGTTTCGCCGAGGCTTTCGGCCGGAAGCCTCTGGCCGTCCGGCGCGGCGGCAGCATTCCCATCATCAGCGACTTCGAGCGGGAACTGGGCGTAAAGACCGTGCTGATGGGCTTCGGACTGGAAAAGGATGCCATCCACTCCCCCAACGAGAATTTCAGTCTGGAAATCTTCCGCAAAGGCATTGAGGCCGTCGTAGGGTTCCATCTGCATTTCGACAAACTCTGAAGCAGCATAGCTCCCCCATGAGAAAGCTTTTGCTTCTTTTCTTCGCGGGCTGGTGTGCCGCTACCGGCACTCTTCCGGCACAGGAACTTCTGCCCCGACCCCGCCGCGCCGTTTTCGGAAAAGGTACGGTGCGGTGCAACGCCGTCAGGCGGGACTGCATGCCGGCCGAGACAGGCGCAGGCGCCCGTCTGCTTTTCTCTGAACTTTTTCTGGATTCCATTCCAGAAAAAGGATGTCCGGTGCTGCACCTCTCGGTATTTTCCGCAGATTCCCCCGAAGCCTACCGGCTCCGGATCACGCCAGACAGCGTTGTTGTCCGCGCGGCCTCCGGCGAAGGCTTTCTGCGTGCCGCCCAGACTCTGCGGCAGCTCTCCGACGGCAAACGCCTCCCCTGCTGCACCATCGAGGACAGTCCGGCGTATGCCTGGCGCGGCGCGATGCTGGACGTGTCGCGGCACTTCTTCCCGCTCTCCTTTCTGAAAAGACAGATCGATGCCCTTTCCCGCTTCAAGATCAACCGCTTGCACCTCCATCTGACGGATGCCGCCGGCTGGCGCATCGAAATCAAGAGCCGCCCGAAACTGACGGAACAGGCGGCATGGCGGCCCCAGGCCTCGTGGAAGGCGTGGTGGAACGGCCGCCGCGACTACTGCACCCGCGAAACTCCCGGTGCCTACGGCGGATTCTACACCCGCGAAGAGCTGAAGGAACTGGTGCGCTACGCCTCATTGCGGGGCATCGTCATCATTCCGGAAATAGAGATGCCGGGCCATTCGGAGGAGGTGACGGCCGTCTATCCCGAACTCTCGTGTACCCACCGCCCGCACGGGGAAGCCGATTTCTGCCCGGGCAACGAGGCCACGTTCGCCTTTGTCGAGGAGGTACTACAGGAGGTAATGGAGATTTTTCCCTCGGAATACATCCACGTGGGCGGCGACGAGGCCGAGAAGAAAGCATGGCCCTCCTGCCCGCTCTGCCAGCGGAGAAAAGAGGAGCTGGATCTGGCCTCCACAGACGACCTCCAGGCCTGGATGATGCGGCGCGTGGGCGATTTTCTCCTTGCCCGCGGCCGCAAGATGATAGGCTGGGACGAGATCACGGCCGACAGTCTTTCCGGCAATACGGTCGTAATGGTGTGGCGCGGCGAGGAGCGGGCCGCCGAGGCCGTCCGGCGGGGACACGACGTCATCCTTGCGCCGGGTTCCCACTGCTATTTAGACAGCTATCAGGACGCGCCGCACACACAGCCCGAAGCCATAGGCGGCCTGCTGCCTCTTGAACGGGTGTACTCCTACCGGCCCGGAGAAACGCTGGATGCCGCCGGCCAACGGCACGTCCTGGGCGTCCAGGGAAATCTCTGGACCGAATACATCGCCACGGAGGAGCACGCCGAATACATGCTCTATCCCCGCATGCTCGCGATAGCGGAAACCGGATGGACCGGCAACAGGAAAGGAACATACGCCGACTTCCGGAAAAGGGCACAGGCCGCTACCGACCGCCTGCACCGCGAACTGGGCATCCGCCCCTTCGACCTGAGAAAAGAAACCGGTCCCCGGCCCGAGAGCCTTACACCCCTGCACCACAAGGCCGTGGGAGCGAAAGTCAGCTACCGCCACACCTTCAGTCCCTACTACCCCGCCGCGGCCGAAGCCACGCTCACCGACGGACTGCGGGGCGGCTGGAACCACGGCGACGGCCGCTGGCAGGGTTTTGTAGGCAAAGAGGGGCTCGATGTATTGATCGACCTGAAACAACGGCAGAAGATAAGCCGCGTGGAAGTCTCGTTCATGCAATCGGCCGGAGCCGAGATATTCATGCCCGCCGTGCTCACCTTCTACACATCGGATGACGGCGAGAACTTCACCCCGATAGGCCTCTTCCGGAAAGAGCCGGAAAAGACCGACCGGCCCGTCTACGAACAGCGCATCTGGAAAGGGAAATCCCGAACACGCTACCTGCGCGTGCAGGCACTTCCCGGAAAGCAGGGCGGATGGATTTTTGCCGACGAAATTGCCGTTTTCTAAAAAGAAAAGCAAGCTGAATCCGGCAAAATTTGTATTTTTGCGAAAAGAAAAAGCAAAAAAGAAACAATCTGAAACTTCAAAACAAAACAACAGCACCATGAAACTGAAAATTGCAGTACTCGCCGGCGACGGTATAGGCCCCGAAATATCGGCACAGGGAGTGGCCGTGATGTCCGCCGTATGCGACAAGTTCGGACACGAAGTCTCCTACGAGCAGGCACTGTGCGGCGCCGCGGCCATCGACGCCACCGGCGATCCGTTTCCCGAGGAGACCCTGCGCATCTGCCGGCACGCCGATGCCGTCCTGTTCTCGGCCGTAGGCGACCCCAAATACGACAACGACCCCACAGCCCCCGTGCGTCCCGAACAGGGCCTGCTGGCCATGCGCAAGCAGTTAGGTCTCTTTGCCAACATCCGGCCCGTCGAGACATTCGACTGTCTGGTCCACAAATCGCCGTTGCGCGAGGAACTGGTGAAAGGTGCTGATTTCATCTGCATCCGCGAACTGACCGGCGGCATGTATTTCGGCGAAAAACTCGAAGGCAACGAACGCGCCTACGACACCAATGCCTATACACGTAAGGAAGTGGCACGCATCCTGAAAGTGGCCTACGAATACGCACGCCGCCGGCGCAAACACCTCACCGTGGTGGACAAAGCCAACGTATTGGCCTCCAGCCGCCTTTGGCGCCGTGTGGCCCAGGAAATGGCCCCGCTCTATCCCGACGTCACCACCGACTACATGTATGTGGACAATGCTGCCATGCGCATGATTCAGGAACCGCGGTTCTTCGACGTGATGGTAACGGAAAACACCTTCGGCGATATCCTCACCGATGAAGGGTCCTGCATCACAGGCTCGATGGGCCTGTTGCCCAGCGCCTCCACAGGCGAAAGCACCCCCGTCTTCGAACCCATCCACGGCTCGTGGCCCCAGGCGCGTGGACTGAACATCGCCAATCCGCTGGCACAGATCCTGTCCGTAGCCATGCTCTTCGAACATTTCGGCCTTCAGGAAGAAGGAGCCCTCGTGCGCCGGGCGGTCAACGCCAGCCTCGACGCCCACGTCCGCACCCCCGAGATTCAGGTGGAAGGCGGAGAAAAATACGGTACGCGCGAAGTGGGCGAATGGATCGTCAGCTGGATCCGCAAGAACTAAACGCAGCGCAACTGACCTCAAAGCAGCATTTGAAAAAGACGGATAAAAGCCTTCAGCAATTCGAATTGCCGAGGGCTTTTTCCATTATCACAGTGTTTCAATGCGGTTCCTTACACACAGCCACGACAGCATTCTCAAAATTCTCACGATCAACTGGAAAACCCAGGCGCGGATGCCCCCTGGGGCCAAAGTTGATCTGACCCCCGAAGCCAAAATAGGGCTGACCCCTGAAGAGTTTGGCCGACGGGGTCAGTTTTATTTTGGTTTATCTGCCTTTGAAGGCTTTGAGTTTACGGACGCGTTCGCCGGTGAGCGTGATACGGTGTGCGGTGTGGACGATGCGGTCGAGGATGGCATCCGCCACTGTGGTGTCGCCGA
>VSQE01000087.1 GCA_009775705.1 Prevotellamassilia sp. | reverse complement strand
TCCATATCCAATTCCGCAACTCTTTTACATTCTGAAACTGTACGTACGATTACTCCGAAATTCTTGGGTTTTATAATGTGAATGAGTTGTTTGAGTCTAGTTCTTTCTGCTCCGCTTTTTATTTTTGAAGAAACAGAAATTTTGTCGCAGAACGGAATAAGTACGAGATAGCGTCCGGCAAAAGATATTTCGCAGGTGAGACGTGGTCCCTTTGTAGATATGGGCTCTTTGATAATCTGTACCAGAACTTCCTGACCTAATTTCAGGGTATTCTGTATACTCCCGTCTTTTTCAAGATCGGGTTGTTTGGTCACTTTGCTTGCCGGAATGTTTTTCTTTCCGTCACCAAGCAATTGCAGGTATTTTTCAAACGAGCGATAGCTGGTTCCTAAATCCAGATAATGGAGGAAAGCATCGCGTTCGTATCCGACATTCACGAAGCAGGCATTGAGACCCGGCATCAGCTTTTTCACTTTGGCCAGATAGAGGTTGCCGACAGAATAATGCTCTGCTCTTCCTTCCTTTTGAAACTCTG
Source organism: Prevotellamassilia sp. (assembly GCA_009775705.1). GTDB lineage: Bacteria > Bacteroidota > Bacteroidia > Bacteroidales > Bacteroidaceae > Alloprevotella. The sequence continues at coordinate 8,324 of VSQE01000087.1, read as the reverse complement.
CGAGTCTCTTGTCTTCGAGAAGAGCAATTGAAATTTCTTTCGGCTGTACATCTACAATTACTTCGCTTGTCATTTTGATTTACTTTTTGAAAATGTGCCAATACTCAAATCGCACTTGTGTACATAATTGATATATTGGCACATTTACGGATGAAAGACTGATAAAGAGTTATTTACTCTTATGTCTATTCTTTCTTAATCTTTTTTTCCGCTTGTGTGTAGACATCTTGTGTCTTTTTTTCTTTTTTCCACTAGGCATAGCTTCTGAATTTATTTATGATTAATATTTATAGTGAGTATTATTCTTTTACATCAAGCATGAAAGACTTCGCCGGCTTAAAAGCAGGGATGTTGTGCTCGGGAATAATGATTGTTGTATTTTTGGAAATATTACGCGCAGTCTTTTGGGCACGTTTTTTCAGTATGAAACTACCGAAACCGCGTAGATATACGTTTTGTTCGTTAGTCAAAGATTCCTTCACTGACTCCATGAATGCTTCTACTGTGGTAAGAACTGTAGATTTGTCAATTCCGGTTTTCTTGGAAATCTCGTTAACGATATCTGCTTTAGTCATCTTTTGTTTTTGGTTTTATGTTATACACTCTTGTTGAAAAACTGTGCAAAGATATAATTTTCAGTTGGTTTAAGAAAGAAAGAAGTCTATTTTTTTATGACAACGGGTATTTTCTCGATCCTTCGTATATGTCTGCCGCTTTCAAATTGAGTTTGAAGAAATTCATCCATAATAGAACTGGCTGTCATGTTGTCAATGTAGCGTCCGGGCATTACTAAAACATTTGCATCATTGTGCATACGTGTCATGCGCGCTATTTCCGGCATCCAGACAAGTGCTGCACGTATATGCTGGTGTTTGTTCAACGTCATTGCAATTCCTTCTCCGCTACCGCAGATGGCTATGCCGATATTCACCTCCTTGTTTCCGATGCCGTCAGCCAAAGCATGGGCATAATCCGGATAGTCGCAACTTTCTTCATTGTAGGTTCCGTAGTCCTTGTATTCAATGTGACGCTCTTCCAGATATTGCTTCACAAATTGCTTTAGTTGGTAGCCTGCATGGTCGCTGGCAAGTCCGATGGGGATCATAGTCTGAATGAAAATTTTATGGTTATTCGTTCAAGAATTTTTTCACTTCATTGTATATATTCTCAGGAGTATATCCGAGTTTTTCATCCAAGACTTTATAAGGGGCAGAATATCCAAAGTGGCTTAATCCATAGACCTTGCCGTTTCCTCCGACTAATCCTTCAAAAGTTACAGGCAGTCCGGCTGTGAGACCGAAAATCTTAGCGCCATTCGGCAATAATTTTTCTTGGTACTCTTTGCTTTGACGACGGAACAATCCTTCGCTTGGACAGCTGACCACGCGGGCCTTGATGCCGTCTTTTTCCAGCAGTTCTGCCGTTTGTCCGAGTGTACTTACCTCAGAACCGGAAGCTACCAGTATCACGTCCGGATTCTCTTCAGAAACCACTTCGTAAGCACCTTTACTTACTTGTGTGTAATCTGTGCTTGCCGGAAGGTCCTTTACATTCTGACGGCTGAAAATCAATGCAGTCGGTGTTTTCATGTTTTCCATGGCCAGGCGCCAGCACTGAGTAGTGGCGTGAACATCGCAAGGGCGGAACACGCGTACACTATCTTCTCCGCTATGGTTTTTCAGTTTTTCCATGAGACGGATTTGTGCCTCCTGTTCTACGGGTTCGTGAGTTGGTCCGTCTTCTCCTACACGGAAAGCATCGTGGGTCCATACAAACTTGACGGGCAATTCCATCAGTGCGGCCATGCGGATAGCCGGCTTCATGTAGTCTGAAAAGACAAAGAAAGTTCCCATTGCCGTGATGATTCCGCCGTGCAGTGTCATGCCGATGCAAACGCAAGCCATCGTAAGTTCCGATACGCCGGCTTGTAAAAATCCTCCGGAAAAATTGGTGCGGCTGATTTCTGTTGTATGAGTAAGGAAACCATCGGTTTTATCGGAATTACATAAATCCGCAGAACTTACAATCATATTGGGAACGAACTCCGACAACATTGCCAGGCAAGCGGACGACCCGTTGCGTGTGGGAGAATCATTCTTTTGGCAGATGGAATCCCACGGCAATTCGGGCAGGCGGTTGGCAAACCAGTCTGCTTGCAATGCGGCTTTTTCAGGATTTTTTTCGGCCCAGTCTTTTTCTTCGGAGTGACGTTCGGCCACAATTGAGCGAAGTTCATTCAGGCGGGCGTTATACATCTCGGCAATTTCTTCACGGATGATGAAAGGAGCGTCGGGATTTCCTCCCAGATTTTTTACGGTATTGACGTAGGCCTCGCCTCCTAATGGTGCGCCATGTGTCTTGCAATCGCGTTCATAACTGCTTCCGTCTGCTTTTCGCGCTCCTTTTCCCATCAGGCAGTGTCCGATGATGAGGGTGGGACGGTTTTCTTCTTTATTGGCTGCTTTCAGTGCTTCTCTGATCTGTATGCAATCGTTGCCGTCAATCTCGATGACATTCCAGTTCCAAGCCCTATATTTCATTGCCGTGTCTTCAGAGATAACGGTAGCTGTTTCTGTGGAGAGCTGTATTTCGTTGGCATCGAAGAACATGATAAGATTATTCAACCCCAGATGTCCGGCAATACGGCCTGCTCCTTGAGAAATTTCTTCCTGAATACCTCCGTCTGAGATATATGCATAAATTCGTTCACGGTTGAACCCTTCGTTTCCTGTGCGTGCATATAAGGCTTTTGCCGCAATGGCGGCACCTACAGCATAGGTATGTCCTTGTCCGAGTGGACCGGACGTGTTTTCTATTCCTCTTGTAAAATTTACTTCAGGATGTCCGGGTGTCGGTGATTTCCATTGGCGGAATTCCTTTAATTCGTCCAATGTAAAGCGACCGATAAGAGCCAATTGGGAATATAGCATCGGTGACATGTGTCCCGGATCCAGAAAGAAACGGTCACGACACTCCCAATTAGGTCTGTCAGGGTCAAATGTCAGAAATTCGGAATATAGGACATTGATGAAATCGGCTCCTCCCATAGCTCCTCCAGGGTGTCCGGATTTGGCTTTTTCTACCATAGATACGGCGAGGATTCGGATATTGTCCGCTGCCAGATTCATTAATTTTGCAGAGTGTTCCATGTCAGTGCTACTATCAATTTCTAAAATTTTGTACAAAAATACAAAGAATAGTCTGATTGACAAAATTCTCGCAATAATTATAGATAAATTTTATAACTTCCTTAGTCTTAGGCTGTTTGAAAGGATGGATAAAATAGAGGTACCGAATTGGCAATCGTGCCGGTTTCCGTACTTTGCGATGAATGGTATTTTGTTCGAAAGGTGTGCCTTTTTGGTCATTTACGGTTACACTGAGAGCGCTTTCATTAGCTGACTTTGGCGCGGAATAGCTTCTGTTTGAGCCACTCACGCACAGGTAAGTCGTACAGACGGTGCGCTGCGTAGGCGGTGAGTACGGACAGTATCACGATGGACACGCCCATAGCCATGTGTGTGCTGAGCGGGGCATCCTGATGGTGTTCGGCCCATGCTATCTGCATACATACAAAAGGAAAGTGTGTGATGTAGAGCGGGTAGGATATGTCTCCCAAAAACTTGTTGAGAGCTTGTGATTTTGCACCCGGTAGGCTGCTGCCTGCACCCATGCTGATGATAAGCGGAAAGAAGAGGAGTATACATGCAGCCTCGTAAAGTCCGTTTGTCCAGCGTGCGGACCCTTCGGGGCCTAAGCCCATCCAAGGCATGGATAGGCATGTCACAAGGGCTAGCGCACACCACCAAAAACCGCCGCGCACTTTAATGCTGCAACCCATACGTGACAGGAGTAAGCCACTGAAGAAGGGATAGAGCAGGCGCGTAAGGCCTATTTGCAACTGGTCGGGTGAGAGGCACCAGCCGCCGATGACGGTGTACGAGGCATAAGCGCGTTGGTCCAGTACACCGAGTAAGTCGATGTTGAGGCAAAGCGTTATTGTCATGGCGGCGAAGAACATCACGCACACTGCCAACGCCCATTTGGGCAGATGGCGGAAAACAAGTACATATAGAAAGTTTGCGAAATATTCCCATTGCAATGACCAAACGGGACCGTTGAGCGGATTGGTTTCGGCCCAGCCCCGAATGTCCATCGAAGCGGGCATGGGGATGATGGTGAAACACCAGAACATGGCCAGCAGCAACGTATACCAAGGAGTTTCGCTGATAAGAGGGAACGAGGTGCACATGCCAAAATAGAAAAGCAGTGTACCCAGAGAGGTTCCCAGAATCAACATGGGGGTGCAGGCGGATGAGACGGCGTTTGGCAAAATTCCACACAGACATCTTGTGTCAGCGGTCATCGTAAGCATAGCCAATGACGAAGCCCGAAAGAGCGAAGAAAAAGTCGACGGCCAAATAGCCGTGGTTGAGAGGTTGGGCGGGACTGCTGTGAAAATAAGTTTCAAGCAAGTGGTAACACACTACCAGCAAGGCGGCTATGCCGCGTAACCCGTCCAGAATGTTGTAGCGCGGTTTGGGAGTCAGGTATGTTTGGGAGTTTATGCGGGAATATCAAAATATAATACGTGAGTTCAGGATAAAAGTTGGTTTACTCTACATATAGGACAAGGCCTTTCAGATATTCTCCTTCCGGGTGGTAAATATTTACGGGATGATCTGCTGGCTGATGCAACTGGTGCAGAATCCTGACATGCCGACCACTTTTGGCTGCTGCAGTAAAAACAGCCAGACGGAACTGGTCCTTGTTGACTGCTTGCGAACAGCTGAATGTAAAGAGGATTCCTCCTTTTTTTATTTTATCAAAAGCAATGGCATTGAGGCGCGTATATCCTTTCAGGGCATTTCTGAGCGAATCCTTATGCTTGGCAAACGCCGGTGGGTCCAATACGATGAGGTCATATTCGCAGCTGGCATGTTCCAAGTATTTAAAGGCGTCTTCCGTATAGGCCTTATGTCTGCTGTCATCAGGGAAATTCTGGGCCACATTGTCACAAGTCAGAGCAATGGCTTTGGCACTGCTGTCCACAGAATGAACAAGACGGGCATTTCCGCGTAAGGCATAAACCGAAAAACCGCCCGTGTAGCAGAACATATTGAGCACGCTACGGTCTTTTGCGTATTGTTCGAGCAGGCGGCGGTTTTCCCGTTGGTCGATAAAAAAGCCCGTCTTCTGTCCGTGCAACCAGTCGATATGAAATATCAATCCATATTCCTGAGCGATGTTGTCGGGATTCCCGCCTCTGAGGAATCCGTTGCCATCCCTGATTCCGGCTTTGTAGGGTAATGTGGTTTCCGATTTATAATAGATATTGCGGATGGTGCCGGCGCTTATGTTCAATAAGGCTTCGGCGATGACTTCCCGACATTCGTGCATGCCGACCGAATGTGCTTGCATGACGGCCGTCTCTCCATAAATATCAATCACCAGACCTGGAAGCCGGTCTCCTTCTCCATGTACCAGACGATAGGTGTTATTGTTGGCATTGACAAGCCCCAGTTTTTTTCTCATATCGAAGGCTTCCGAAAGGCGTTCTTCCCAGAAACTGTGGTTTATATCTCGCTCTTCGAACGACAATACTCTTACGGCAATAGAGCCGATCTGATAATGACCTAAGGCCATAAATTCATTCTTATCGTTCACAACCCTTACGATTTCTCCTTCCTTGATGCCTGCATCAGCGTGGGCAATGGCACCGGAAAATATCCATGGATGAAAACGTTTAAGACTCTCGGATTTTCCTTTACGAAGATATATTGTATTCATTCCATCTAATTTTTATTGCTGAATATTCATGTCGGACTGTGATGGACTGGTTGCGGCAGTAGTGATGATCTGCTGTTCCAGCACGTATGCTCCGGTGTTTCGTAATTCCTGAAGTTCCTTATAGAGTTTCAGACAGGCGTATGCGTCAGTAGCGGCATAGAGTTTTTGTGCGTCGTCCAGGACATCTGCCTCCCAATTTCTTAATTGTGCTCTTTTTGATATACGTTGATGAAACAAGTTGGCATAAAGTTTTTGCAAACTCAGGTCCTCTATTCCCATTTCTTTTACATAGGTCTGAAGATCGATGAAACCTTCTGGTGTGAAGGCTGCTCGTTTTCTCAGCATCATGAAATCGTCACTCAAGGAAAGTCCCACTTTTACGATGCTTTTGTCAGACAGAAACCGGATGACTTCCGGCATCAGTCCCGTCATACAAAGGCGAAATAGAAAACAGATATTTTCTGTCGAAATCTGAAGCAATGCAACCTTGTGGACTACTCCTTTCTGGAAAGAAGGACGGGTTTCAGTATCGAACCCCACAATGTCACAATGGGAGAGATAGTCTATGGCCTGTCTTGTTTCCCGTTCGGATTGTACAACTACGATTTTCCCGTCGAAAGTGAAGCGAGGTAAGGATACGATAAAAGTCTTGTCGGTTTTAATGAATAAATGTCTCTTTTCCATCGTCTCGAAACTTTCAGTTTTCCACTCCTCCAAATTCCGCATCATGCAATGCCCGAAGTGCGTTTAAAGCAATCTGTCCCCATGCGGTGCGGAAAGTTTCGGTTATTTCCTGCAAGGCTACTTCCGTAGCTTCTTCACATTCGCTGCGATATGGCTCAATGAAATTACGCAATGCCTGGTATAAGTCTGCAAGATCTTCGCTTATGGTGCGTAGGACCGGACGGTCAGAGTATTTGAAATCCTTGACAAACACGTCCAGATAGTCATCTTTATCTCTCATTACGGAACTGACTCCTGAACGGACATAGTTATAGTCTTCCTCAGTCACTGTCTCTTCGTTCCAATAGCTGTCTGCGCCTTCTATATTTTGTTTAAGCATGGAAACTTTCAGGTAGAGCATAGGAAGCAGTCCGCGCATGATGCGGATAAACTCAGACCGTTCCATGCTACGACATTGTTCCAGCTGTTTGCAGAACTCTACGCAGACCGTCACAAAATCCAATACCGGTCGCGAATAAATATATTTCTTGTTGTCCTCTTCCATAACAGGGTGCAAAGGTAGGAAATAAAAATATTATTGTCCGGCAAAGGCGGAAAAGAATTATTGCTTCTATATGATAAAATATTTGACAGTTAAGTAACAACCCGTAGTTTCAAGTTTTCACAAGAAGTGAGAATATAATTTTTACATGCCTTGTAAAAGTTTTTACACGCCTTGTAAAAGTTTTTACATTGCTTGTAAGCGTTTTTACAAGCTTTTTGCGAAAACGTGTAAAATATCGGGATGTTTCTATTAGCCGCCCTCCCATAAATGTATTTCACAAGAAAAGTTCAGCGGACAGTAATAATATAGAGTCCTGTTGTATATGTATATAAAGCAAGAGAGAGCCTGTGGTGCGACTCTCTCTTGTTCTATATATTAGGAATAATCATTATTCGAGATCAGGGGTGATGAGCTTGTATCCTTTTCCGTGGATATTGATGATTTCAACGTTCTCATCTTCGCGCAGATGCTTGCGGAGCTTGGTGATGTATACGTCCATGGAGCGTGCGTTGAAATAATTGTCGTCAATCCAGATGGTTTTTAATGCAAAGTCGCGTTGTAGAATTTCATTGGCGTGGGCGCAGAGCAGACTGAGCAGTTCGCTTTCTTTCGTAGTGAGTTTGGTCTGTTTGTCACCACGCGCAAGGATTTGCTTTTGTGTGTCGAAAGTGAAACTTCCGATTTTATAGAAGGTGCGGTCCTTGTTTTTCTTACCTCGCACACGGCGCAGGATTGCATCGATACGGAATGTTAATTCTTCCATGGAGAACGGCTTGGTCAGATAATCGTCCGCTCCGATTTTGAATCCTTCCAGGATGTCTTCTTTCAGCGTTTTGGCAGTGAGGAAGATGATGGGTACTTCTTCGTTGCTCTGACGTATGTCCTTCGCAAGACTGAAACCGTCTTTCTTAGGCATCATCACGTCAAATACGCACAGGTCGTACTTGTCTTTCAGGAAAGCTTTGTAACCGGCTTCACCATCGGTGCAGAGTTCTGTGTCATACCCTTTTGCCTGCAAATACTCACGCAGCAACATTCCGAGATTTTCATCGTCTTCGCAAAGCAGAATTCTCATTTTTTCATTCATAATGTCTAAGATTTAATAGTGGGTAAAGTTATTATAAATTTTGTTCCTTTTCCTATTTCACTGTCGGCATGTATGGTACCTCTGAGGTTGGTTATGACGCTTTTCACGTAGGCCAGTCCCAATCCGAAACCTTTCACATCGTGGCGGTTGCCGGTATGTACGCGATAGAATTTGTCGAATACTTTTTTGCGGTTCTCCTTTTTGATGCCTATACCATTT
>VSQE01000086.1 GCA_009775705.1 Prevotellamassilia sp. | reverse complement strand
TTATGCGCGAGGGCTGGGCGCAGGAGGCGGGAAACATCCTTCCCGATGTCAGCGTCAGCCGTCTGAGAATGGAGCGTAGCGATAAGTATTTTTCCGTGAAGATGGACATTGACATGAGCCGTCTCCACGTGGATGCCAACCGTGCCGTGCTGCTCACGCCGCGTCTGGTGCACGGCGGGGATTCGCTGGATTTGCCGGCGGTAGGAATCTACGGCCGCCGGCGCTATTACTTTTACGTGCGTGGCGGCAGCGGCAGCATCTCCGGCGAGCGTGAGACGGTTTGTCGCGCCTCCGACAAGCCCGACAGCCTGAGCTACGACAACCTCATGGAATACCGGACATGGATGGACGGAGCCACGCTTAAGTTCCATCGCAGCGACTGGGGCTGTTGTCACAGCATATTGGCGGAGTACGAAGGGATATTGGGCCGACACAACGAAGCCTTTTTTCCCGAGCTGGTATTTGTGCAGCCCGAGGCGGAAATCATGAAGGTGCGTTCGCTGTCCGGTTCGGCCTATATCGACTTCCCTGTGGACCGGACGGAGATCTATCCCGATTATCGCCGCAATACGGCGGAGCTGGGGAAGATAGAGGGAACGATAGACTCGGTGCGGACGGACAAGGACGTGACTATCACATCGGTATGGCTCAAAGGTTTCGCCTCGCCCGAAAGTCCGTATGCGCACAACACGGAACTGGCCATCGGGCGTACCGGGGCGCTCAAGAAGCATATCCGGCAGTTGTATCATTTTCCCGACAGCATCATCCGCACGGACTACGAACCGGAAAACTGGGAGGGGTTGCGCCGGTATGTGGAACAATCCAATCTGGCCCATCGCGAGGAGATTCTGGCTTTGATAGACAGCGCGATGGAGCCTGATGCCAAAGAGGCGAAAATAAAGCGGACCTATCCGGAGGAGTACCGTTTCCTGCTACGGCACTGCTATCCGGCCCTGAGGCGTACCGACTATCGCATTGAATACAACATCCGCAACTTCAGCGATGTGGAAGAGATCAGGCGCATTATGGCGGAACATCCCCGGAAACTGAGCCTTAACGAATTCTATCTTGTTGCCGGCCGTTACGAACCAGGCACGGAGGAGTTCACGGAGGTCTTCGAGACGGCCGTGCGCATGTTCCCCACCGATACCGTGGCAAACCTCAATGCCGCCAACGCCGCTATCCGTCGCGATGATTTTGTCACGGCGCGCAGGTATCTCGACAAGGCCGGCACCTCGGCCGAGGCCGTCTATGCGCGCGGAGCGCTGGCCGTGCGCGAGAAAGACTATAAGGCTGCGGTGGCGTATCTGGAAAAGGCCGCTGGAATGGGCCTCCGGCAGGCCGGGAAAGTATTGCACGAGTTGAAGGAACGTGGCGACATTGACTGACAATTCAAATTATTAACACCTAATAAATTTAAGTTTTTATGAGAGTAAGAAATCTGTTATGGAGTCTGTTCGGAGTGGTGGCACTGAGTGCCTGCTCTTCCGAAAGCGAAGTTTGGGAGGGCGGAACCCCCGATGTTGGCGGCGAGAGCCGTTTCATGGCTGTCGAGGTGATGAACCCGTCGGCGGCAGGTCTGATGGGCGTGAAGCCAAGAGCCGGCGAGCAGAATGACGGCGGCTACGAAAAAGGTTCGGCCGCCGAGAACAAAATCAATTCCTTGCGTTTCTATTTCTTCGACAACGCCGGGAATCCCGTCACTGTGAACGGTGGCGTGAACCACGTGACCGCCTCGTCCATTACGGAGGAGGGAGATGCCATGGACAATGTGGAACTGAAGCTCAAGGCCGTTCTCGTGATCAATACGAAGCAGGGCGACAATGCCAACGTGAATACCATGCTGGCCGTGGCCAATTACGAGAATGCCAACCTCGGCGCCGGATCCCTGTCGCTTGAAGAACTTCAGAAAAAGGCGGAAGCCTATGTTGCGTCTGAAAATGAGAACTTCCTGATGACGAGTTCGTCCTACGCCGGAGTTGACGGGCCGGTAACGGTTGCCACTGTCAAGCCCGAAAACCTCTGTACGTCGGAGAACGCTGCCCTTGACTCGCCCGTGAAGATCTACATCGAGCGTCTGGTGGCCAAGACCCGGCTGAGCACGGAATGGATACCGGGAGTGGAAAAACTGCCCGTCACCTACAAAGACCGGTCTTACGAAGCGGTGGCGCTGAAGGACAAAAACGATCAAGCCATCATGGTGGGCGGCAAGCAGGTTTATGCCATCTTTACCGGATGGAACGTGACCGGAACGGCCGATAAGTCCCGCCTGCTCAAAAAGGTGAATACTACGGCCGCCTGGAACCTCGGATGGACCTGGAACCATGCGGACGCTTTCCGTTCTTACTGGGCCATGAATCCCGAAGAAGTGAATCTCGGCCATGTCAGCTACAACCAGGCCGATGTTGCCCTCGGAGGCTCTGCCTATTGCTATGAGAATGCTGCCGACGACTTTACTTCCGGTACGAAATCCGGATATGAGCCGGCCTCGCAGATCAGTAACCGCACGCAGGCTCTCATCGCCGCTGTCCTGGTGACCGTCGGAGAGGATGGCAAGACAGCCCTGCCGATAAGTCTGGCAAAATGGGCGGGTTCGGACTATACCGAGGAACAGGTGCTGGCTGCCATGTGTGCTCAGGTCACGTCTGAGATTTTCTATGAGACCACTGAAGGCGAGCCCTCGGCAGAGAATCCGAGAACTTTTGCCTCCATTGACCCGTCCCACGTGAAACTCGTCAGCGGACAGGATGCCGGAATGGCCGATGACGACAGTGAGGACAGCAAGAGATACCTGAGCTATCTGAAGCTGACTGAGGACGCTGCCGGAATCCAGTTCTATACGGCCGCCGTCAAGAGCGCCACGAACGATGCGGAAATCGAAAAAGCGAAATATGCGGATGCCGTTGCCGTAAACGCGAAACTCTCCCAGGTGCCCGGCGCCAAAGTATGGCAGGACGGCAAGACTTACTACTACACGGATCTCAGACATTTTCTCCGCGGAGAAGATGCGACGAAAGGTCTTTACGGCGTGGTGCGCAACCACATCTATGAAGTGAAGATCAATAGCGTAAAGGGACTGGGCACTCCCGTCTTGAATCCTGAGGAGGCGATTATTCCCCAGAAACCGAAAGACGATGACACGTTCATTGCCGCCCAGGTGAATGTGCTCTCCTGGAGAGTAGTTAAGAATGATGTCAGTCTGGAATGGTAAGAACCCCACTGACGAAAAGCCTTGTATCTCCAGGGTATAGGGCATGAAGGTGAAGCGGAAGGAAACGCGGCACCAGAGCCGCACTTCCTTCCGTCATCACGTGATTGTTGGAGATTAAGCGAGTCCGCAGGTTTAGGCCGGCATAATTATTAACTAAGATGAACAGATTGAATCATATCAGGCAGTTTTTGGCAGTGTTGATGGCGCTTGTCCTGAGCACGTCCTGCGACAGCTTTGTTTATGAAGAGGAAGGGGACTGCACGGTGTTCTACCGCCTGAAGTTCCGCTATGACATGAACCTGAAGTTTGCCGATGCCTTTGCCAACGAAGTGAAGACGGTAAGGCTCTTTGCGTTCGACACTGAAGGCAGACTGGTGTGGGAAGGAACGGGTGAGGGACCGGCGCTGGCCACCGGCCGCTATGTCATGACGCTTCCGCTTGCCCCGGGCAAATACCGTCTGGTGGCCTGGTGCGGATTGGGCGGGGAGGAATCGTTCAGCCTGCCCGATGCGTCTGCCACGTGCCGCATTGAAGACCTGCACTGCCGCCTCAACGGCAGCGCGGGGACAAAGGCTTCTCCGATGAGTTCGGATGCCGACTTGCAGCCGCTCTTTCACGGCATGACAGACGTGGAGCTGCCTGCCGACGATGACGGCGGGGAGTATCTTTACGAGATGCCGCTCACGAAGGACACCAATGTGTTCCGCGTGGTGCTTCAGCATCTTTCGGGCGAAGACATTGACGAGAATGATTTCGATTTTACCATTGAAGACGACAACGCCTGGCTGGCCTGTGACAATACCTTGTTCAAAAACCAGGCTGTGACATACAGACCGTGGGCAAAATATTCAGGCGAGGCCGGAGTGGCCGGTTCCGGCAACGGCATCACGAATGTGAAAGTGGCCGTGGCCGAACTGACAACAAGCAGGCTTTTCGCGAGAGACTGGACAAAATACAGGAAACCCATGCTGAACATCCGTGTGGCACGGGGCGGGGACAAAGGAAAGCTGGTCGCATCCGTTCCCATCATTGACTATGCGCTCATGGTAATGGGCAAGCATCATAGCCAGATGGACAAGCAGGAATATCTGGACCGTGCCGACGAGTACAACATGACGTTCTTCCTTGACAAGAACCACAACTGGGTAAGTGCCCAGATACAGGTGCTCTCGTGGAACGTGGTGGTGAACAGGACGGATTTGTCGGACTGATACTTTTCCCTTTAAAATAATATATGAGAGAACTTTTACGACATACCGTACGATGGGTTTCGGCTTTTCTGCTTGTATGGCTGCCGACAGCCTGTGGCACCGAGGCCGGTCCGGAAGAGGGATCTGCCGCGGGCGATGGCACGGTGATGCTCGTATTGAATACCGCCCTGATAGGCTCTCCGCATGCCGGGGAGGCCGGCTGGCCGGAGCATGAAAAAATGAAGACCCTGCGCATCGTGGTTCTGCATCCTCAGGGCACGGTGGAATATAACCAATGCGTTGATTTCGGGCAGAATCTGCAAACGGAATACCGCAGGCAGCTGATCAGGGTAAAACAGAACGAGAAGAAAACCATCTATCTGATTGCAAACGAGACAAGCATCACGGACCTGAAAGAGGAGCTGGATGCTTTTCATGAAGGCTCCGGCGGATTTAAGGAAAAATTAGACGAAATCATCTTTGCTCCCGACGGCGACAGTCCTCTCCCGATGAGTGCCGCTTATGAGTTGGAAGTAAAGGAGGAGTCGCAGGAATGCCAGTTCTATCTGGTGCGTGCCGCCACGAAATTCACGTTCCGGTTCAGGAATTTCCGCGACGGGGCAGTCCGGGTGAACAGCATATCGGTATCGGATATAGCCGGAACCATGTATCTGATGGCACACAAGCAAAACCGCACGATGAGTTTCTGGGAAGCGGACGGGAGTGAAGGTGAGCTTTTCTGGATAGACTGGCTCAAAAGGGTCTCGGACGAATCGCAGGCGAATCCCGATGACAAGGATCTGGCAGACAGGAGAGGCTGGATCACGGATTACGACATCCCACCGACCACTTCCGGCGACGTCACGCAACATGCGCCGCAGAACTTCCGGGTGCCGGCATCCACAACGGATCAGGGAGTGCCCGAACCCGGAACGGCGGTCTTTCCCGTTTTCTATCTTCCGGAAAGCAAGCATCTCAGGCAGCCGGACGGCGGTGCCTACGGCGAACAGGCGTATGCCATGACACTCGATCTGACCGACGACCGTAATGAGCACAAGACATTCAGCTTTCCCTTTGACAATCTGAAAGCCCTGTTCCGCAATACGAATGTCGTGGTGGATGTCACGATATATCAAAAGAAAATAGTCGTGCAGTTGGTTCCCTATGCTGAGGTGGAGCTGGAGCCGGACTTTGGGCTGGACAGTCCGGAAAGTCATTACATACCTATATACGGAGATGATTACATTACTGTCATCTGCTATTATGATGAGAAGACAGGACGCTATTATATTAAGAACGAAAATGGGGATTATGTCGAGACAGTGAACCCGTTCTACGATACCGAAGCCGGTACGGGATGGCGTATTATCAGAGATGATGCGGGCAATCCCTTGTACTATTGGGACCCTAAAACCGGACAATATTATGATGCGGGCAGGAATCCTATAGACCCTCCTTCCTTATAGAGTAGTTAAGAAAAACATAGAAAATGAACACAGTGAAAAGTCTGTTTTTTGCGTTTGTCGCATTATTGGCAGTATTATTGTCGTGCCAGGATGATCTGGGCATAGAAGCCGGCCGTTATGCCGAGGGCGAAGCCCAGCTGTCTGTCGAGGTGAGTTTCGACCAGGAGCAGGTAAGCCTGAGTACCCGTGCATCCGGAGGGGACAGGGGAGATCTCATTCAGGACATGAATCCACTTTATATGGTAGTCTATAAGGAGGACGGGAATTTGTATGACATATATCCTGTGTGGGGAGACGGCATCACTGCGCATCAGGACATCAGCGGTGTGGAGCATGAGTTGGCAGACAACCGTCTGGAACAGGAAAAGGCACCGGACGGAGGCTTGCAGGACACACAGACAGGCAAGGTGACCTATACCATGAAGTTGAAGTCGGGCAAGTATTATATTTATGCTGTCGCTAATGTGGCGGATCTGCCCATGCTGGACATAAGTACCCGCGACAAACTGAAGGCCTTGGAGTTTGTCTGGGATGAAAAAACGACCAGTAATAACAGTCAGATGTTCGGCATTTTCACCGAAAATCCGGATCGTAGCGCCAAAGACGATGTTCCCCTTGTCGTATCTGCGGGGATAGCAAAGCTGCATTGTTGGGCGCGTCGCCTGGCCTCCAAAGTGACGGTGGCATTCGACGGTAGCGGGCTTTACGACAATGTGCAGATTTTCATTACCGACATAGCCGTAAAGGACATTCCCAGAAAATGTGCGCTCGGCCTGCGCAACACTCCGGGGAAGGGGCTTGACGGCAACAGCGTGGAGGTGCGCAGGAACAGGCACGACGCCGGAAAATATCCCAATGGTGTAATAGAAAAGGGCAAACACATCCATATACAGAGTCTGCCCGGTGACGTGAGCGACATCCAGCCGGACAAATACCTGCATGTCTGTAATGTGCAACACCCCTATCTGGGAATAGGCAATGACGGGGGAAGCATAGAGAAGGCACATGCCCACAACTCCGCCTCGCTCTTTTTCTACGAGAACATACAGGGACAGGGAAAATCAAAGAAACAATCGCAGAACGGTATCACGATTGACTATCCGAATGATTCCATCGACATCGTCAACAGCGGATGGAAGGACGAAAAACCTTTCGGTACCTATGTAGAGGTGAAAGGTTACTACCGTTGCATCTCTCAGAACAATCAGATGGGATCGGGATCTATCACCTTCCGCTATATGCTGGGGCAGAAGTCCGAACAAGACACCAGCTACAGCGCGCTGAGGAACACCCACTACAAGCTGACGCTTAAGTTCAAGGGATATGGCAACGACGCCGACTGGCACATTGACTATGAGGAGAAGCCCGGCATTTATGTCACTTCTCCCCAATACATCTCCTACCTGTACAACAAGATGATGATGTCTTCCGTGAAGATTGTAGGGAAGATGAAAGAGGGCAGCAAGCTGAAAGTGCAGATTCTCGAAACAAAGACGCAAGAAGATACTTATTGGAGGCCCTGGGGGGATGGTACGGAGGCCTTTCCTTTGCCTGAGGACGAAAGCAAGAACAAGATTTACTGGAATAACGATGTGGCGGAGAAAATCGTGCATTCCGCAGTGGAGGATGACGGGCCGTGGAACAGTTTCCTGTCGCTGAAGCAATCTCGCGTGGTCACCATCAAGGATGTGGACTCTAATGACAAGGATGCGGCAAGTGGCGTGGCATATATCCATAAATATTATAATAAGCATGGTGAAGGAAACCGGGACTATGAGATCGTGCCCGGAACATACGACAATGATGACGGCAGCACGTATCGCGTGACTGCCAGTTCCAACGGCATGGAGCATATTTTCTACATACCTTTGTTCACACGTCCCAAGGTTTTGTGTACGCGTACAGGCTATGTGGGGAACAATCCTTTCGTGGCCTATCCGCGAAGGGCACGTCTGAAAATCACGGCAGAGATATGGAATGAGGATAAGAAGGATTTCGAGACACAGGAAACCCAGCTGGAAATCATACAGGTCCGCCGTATCATCAATCCCAAGGGTATATGGAGAAAAGCCGGCAGCAGGAATACATTCCATGTGGAGTTGCTCCGTCTGCCGGAGGACAATGATACCGCATCGTTCGTGTCTTTCAAATCGCAGGGCGGATGGAGTGCGGAAATCGTGAGCGGAGGGGACAATATCATCTTGCTTTCATCCGTTCCGGAAGGAAGCGGGGTGGGGAACACCCCGCAGAAATGGGTACGGCGCATCGAGGGCCTGTCCGAGCATCCTGTCAAGTTTGACATCAACTTTCTGGGTGAGGAGACGGGACATGCGGTGGTCAGGGTGCGTTACCATAACTATACGTGCGAGCACGACATTTTCTGCAGCGTGGGCGATAAACCGGTAAAGCTGCGCAGCGATAGGCTTTTGTGGTGGCATACGCGCAATGTCTATTGCTTTGATGCGGCCGGAGTTCCGGTGTACACCAAAAGTCCTATGGAGGCCGGTTCTTTGTTCCGCAGGGGAAACAATACGGCGATATTGGACAAGAACGACCGTGACAGATACGGTTTTGCGGTAGATCCGAAGGGAGGCAACTTCATGGTGCTGAAGGAAGGGGGAACGACAGAATCAGATGCTACATGGGATGGATGTAAGCCTATCATTGAAAAATTCGGAACTTGGAGCATTCCTTCCAATCCCTACGGCGAGCACATCGCCACGGGCGAGGACTGCTACACCCTGATTCCCGAAGTGGGAAAAGAGGAGACCTTCGAGATCAAGCAGGCCTACGGCATACTGTACGGTGACGGGGCGTCCGGGCCGCAGAAGGAGCAGGCTTCCGCCTATCGCGTATGGAGTGATAGGGATGAAATAGACACGGACCACGGCATGCGTGGCTGTTTTGTGTACAATAAAAACAACGGGAAGCATATTTTCCTGCCTATTGGAGCCTTGGGGTATGGACACCGGAAGCACAGTGGAGGATGGAGAAATTATGACAATCCCGGGACTCTGAGGTATGCAGGCCGGAGCGACAGGTTTGACGTGTACAACAGGGCCGACTTGAAATACCAGCCTCTGTTTTACGATCTTTACAGACGTCCCGGAGCGATATACTGGTGCGGGACAAGGGTTCCTGGCGGAACGGCTAAAAGCTCGTGTGCGTTTGACATCAATTTCTTCACCATGGGTTTCAACGGTTATGGTAATGATGCGGCGACTAATGACGGCGGGGCTGACAGCCATGCCTGCTTTATCCGTACCGTATATACGTCTGAACCGAAGTACACCCGGCTCGGCTATTAGAATCATTATTATAGACCCGCCCTAAAGAACCCCGGCGCGCCCCCCCCCGGGGGGGGGCCGCGGGGGGGGTGGGGGGGGGAGAAAAA
>VSQE01000085.1 GCA_009775705.1 Prevotellamassilia sp. | reverse complement strand
ATATTGACGGACCAGGAAGGATGCTTTACCCATTTGTTGTTGCGCAGGGCATACAGTGTAACAGTGAGTTCGTTTCCTTGATTGGATTTGAGCAGGTTGCGCCATTCGAGCGAGTCGAATTCTATTTTTCCGTCTTCAGATGCCGAGGCGAGGAGCGACCCTCCTTTTCCTTCAAGGGAGATGACGAACTCTGTTCCTTCAGATTTGGCCTGGATGTTGAGAGGGGCGATGTTGGGCGGAATGGTGATGTCGCGGTAATCGGGATAGATAGAAGCCTGCTCTTTGGTGGAAATACTGTCGGAAGGGATGGATACATCTGAACTGCATCCGGCGGATAACAGAACTGAAAGAAGGATATGGAAGATGTTTTTTTTCATATTTGTCTGATTGCTTGTGTGTTTTCTTTATCAATTGACGCCGCTGTTGTGACTGTTGTCTTCTTGCTTTTTGGGACGTATGTTCTGGCAGTAATAGTAGAATACGTAGTTTCCCAGCCATTTTTCTTTTAGCAGGTCCAGCAGGTCGGTGGGGATTCCGTTTTTCAGGTCGGTGGTCATGCGTTGTTTCCAGTCGGCTGTGTCATTGTATTTTTCACGGTAGTATGTTTGTACATCGTTGAAGAAGTCGCGCAGGAAGAATTCCGATCCATTGCCGAATCTGCCACCTGCCCCAGGGGCCAGTTCCGGGAAATGTTGGAATATGCCCGGCTGTTTTTGGCCGAAAATGACGATGGCTTGCTGCAAGGCGGGAGAGAGGGGAGTTCCGTTCCGGCGCAGTTGAAGCGCACGTTCCATGGCGTTGGGAAGATCTTTGGAATATAGACAGGCCATGATCGAAGGAATGAGTGCGGCTTCGCGTCCGCTCCGCAGGCCTATGTTATATCCCAAAAAGGCTGGGGCGCGGTAGTTTTGCTCAAAACGATTCTCAAGAGGTTCAAGAGCGTATACACGCGAGAGTACCGGATCATTCTTTGCCAGTTCGGGATGGTCTATCATGGGGGAATATTTGTTAACGAAGGATTTCTCGAAGGGTATGCTTTCTATGATTTTCATGTATTTGCGTGACAGCTCTTTTTCTCCTTTCATAACGGAGCAGATGGCCAAGCGCTTCAGATAGTACAGACGGGGACCGTTCATTACGATATGTTCCAGGGCCATGTGGTAGGAGGGGTTCAGCAGACCGGCAAAAAAATTGCAGTCGGCCAGGAAGATGCCATACTCCTCGCTTCCGTCTTTTTTGTCCAGGCGTGTTGTCTCCGGAAAATTGAACGGAATTTGGAACAAACGGTCGTAAAGTTGATCTGTTTGTATCAGTCCTATGGTATAGTATGCGGCAACGGCTCTCGAAGGATGGCGGGCACTGAGACCGTCTTCTACCAGGTTGTTGAAATCTTCGCGGAGAATGCTGTTTTGCATGCGTGCTGTCAGAATCTCGTTCTGGTTGAATATCAAAGTACAGCTATAAAGAATGACGCTGAACAGGACGATACAGAGGTTCCCTTGGTTCAGTGCTGAAATTTTGCACGATGAGTCTTTGGCTTTCTTCTTGCGGAGCAAAGCACTGGCACCGGCTAAGATAGCCGACAACAACAAGATACCGAGGGGGACGAGAACGATGAGGGACGGTTCGTTTTTGTAATAGATGCTGGTCCCGCGCCATACCATCCATCCCAATATGAGGAACGGGACGAGAAAAGACAGACCGCGCAGGCGAGGAGGGAGAGACATGGAGGAAGCCAGACACCAGGCTGTGCCTGTGAGAATTAGGCTGAGTAGTAAGGCTCCGGTCCACATGCTCTTGAAAGCGATCAGGATGAAGCGGCCTCCCCAGTAGATATACCCAAGACTTTGGTCTGTCAGAAACTTCATGGAGGTGGCATCAAAGGTGAAGAAACTGTCTTGTTCCGCCCGTGTGAAGACATCTCCGTAAATAAATGAACAGAAGATAAATATGAAGATAAAACCCAATAGATAAGGTGATAATCTTATGAAACGTTTTTTCTTATCCGAATGGTTGCTCTCGTGTTTGGGAGTTCGTGATTGAATGTTTTTGGTGCTTGCTTCAGTTTTTTTATTTTTCATAATTTCAGGTTTTCAGAGTGCCTCGTATTTTTTGAGTCGGAGAAATGAAGATAGAAATGTGGAAATGTCCGATAGTGCCGGTTCATCCCCACATTTCTGTTGCTCTTTTTATAGTTTGTTTATAGGACTATCACTTTTTTGCCTGCAATGATATATACGCCAGGTGTGAATCCTTCAACCACTGTAAAGTTATCCTTGACGTTTACGGTACGCACAAGAACTCCTCCCGCATTGTATATGTGTAAAGTCGTCGGGTAGGTGGCGTTTATCGCAATGGATCCCTTTCCTCCTGAAATGCCTAGGTGGCTGTTCTCGATCGAAACGATGCCATCGGGTATCTCGGGTTTGGTGTACTCGTATTGATTGTCGAGGTAGGCCAGACGGGTCCGGATCCAATCGGTGATATAATCCACATCTCCTTCGATATCATTGTGCAGCGAACTCCATTTGTTTTGTTCACGCTGGTCGGCATGGCTTTCGGCAAAAAGTCTGGCGTAATCGGTGAAGCGTTCTATCAGCTGGTCTTCGTCGAAATATGTCTGTCTTAACTGTGCGTAGCGTTCCATCAGGGTATTTCTCCATATCCTATACGTGCTTTTGGCCAACCGATGGAAGATGGTATGTGTACCGTGTTCGTAAGCCCACAGGAAAGTGGTGTAATCCTGTTCTGCCTGTGTGTAGGAACGGCTTCCGTCCCATCTTCGGCCCCATGTACCGTCAAGATCCCAAGGAGTAATGCCTATTTTTTCCGCATGCTTTTCACCCTGTTGGTCGTAGTTGAAGAAGAACATATTTTTGCCGTGGTTGTCTGTGGCCAGCATCAGTTCGATGAAGAGGTAGTAGTCGTTGATGACGGGACGGTCAAAATAGTTGTCAAACTTATTGTCGAACTCTACGTCCGAACTTGTGGCTACAAAGTTGATGGCATTCCAGAGAGGGCCCCAGTCTATTTTCTCTTCCTCATAATCCGGGTATTTCACTTCGTATTCTCTCCATGTTTCCTGGCGGAGGTTGTTGTTATAGGATGCCGGAGCACGTTTCGGGAAATATTCGGAATCAATTTCGTGCCCCATGAGCACTTCATAATTCCATTGGGAGGATTTATAGAGAGAGCCGTGAATGACGGCAGGTTCCGTTTCTGTGGCTGCCACGTATTTTTTCAGTTTAAGCTGTTTGCGGTCCATTTTTTCAGTCATGCAATACAGCCCGTGATAGGTGCCGTTCAGAAATACTTCGACAAAACGTCCGCGTGTTCCGGTACGGGCTTTGGGCTCCCATCCTTCGCGGCGGTGATATGGTTTTGTGGCAAAATCGTTCCACAGATCGGTGGAGACGCGGTTGCGCATACAGGATTTGTCTACAGCCATTGCATCGAGTATCCAGTTGTTGTCATTTCTCAGGCCGAAAAATTCACGGTCTACGGAATTTCCACTCTCGTCACGTAGTTTGATGGCGTAGCTTTTTTTGGCATAGTTTTGGGCTGAAGCTCCGCGGTAACGGTAAGCTGCGACAAAAGTGGAGTCGTAACCGGCAGTTCCGCCGTCGTTGACGCGTATGGTTCCGGTCGTATATATGCTACCAGAACAACTGGGTACATTGATTTCTACGATAGGCAGAAATGTGAAGCTGAGTGTTGATGAGACAATCACCTCATTGTCTTCATTGACAAGAGACAGGCTATACGGCTCGGCGCAGGAGACGTTTGTGAGTGTGATATTGTTATTCTCGTCCGGTTGTTGTCCGTTTACGAGCAGGCGTGTGCCGGCAGGGACGGTCGGTTTCAACTTCAGGTGAACAGTCCCTGTAAAGGTCTGTCCTCCCCGCAAACTTTCGGGCAGGCTGAACATATAGTTTTTGTTTTTCTGGTCATACACCAGATCTTTATCGTTCAGGCGCAGAGAGTCGATGCAGGATTTGAAGGAGGTGGTGACGGTTCCATCGAAAGTTATGCCGTTTTCAAGAAGATGCTCTAGATGGCGGTTGTCCGATGAACAGAATATAAAGGTGGAACCTTCGTCACAATCATAAAGACCGATGACATTTTTGTCTCCCAGATTATAATCGTTCCAGAACAGATAGGAACTCTGTGCCCATATTTCGGTGCTGCCTTCTTCCGGCAGGTTGTCCTGTTTGCTTATAGCATATCCCGAATATTGCGTGTTGCTGTTGTAGTAGGAGAAATCCCAGATATTGGTTCCTTTTGTATTTCCCGTGTAGAGACGAAGGGGAGTCCGGCCGTTCCCGGAACGATAGAATTCTGTCGAAATGTATTTGCCATCTTCACTATATATATTTATGTAGTTGTTGGCTGCCATGAAGTAGAAGTTGGTGCCGTTGTTGCTGCTTTGATAGAGCTCCCCGTCGTTTTCTACAGCATACATGCCGGAGCGTACATTCCGTATTTTGTAAAGAACGGGCTGCTTCGTGTCAGTTGTGAGGACTATAGGCATAGCCAGTCCGGTACGCTCCCAATATTCACCGTTAGGAGTTTTCCCGCTCATGCCTGTAATGGAGGAGTCCGTGTCTCCATCGGTTGAGTCATCTGTTATGGATTTTCCCTGTTCGTTGTAGATGTGGAACAATTCGTTGCTGGTGCCTCCGAAAGGATAGGTCCCGACAAGGTTCGTTCCGTCAGTGCGGATGTTCACTCCTATAGAACTATTGTCGGCGTTCAGAATATAGACGGCTCCGTTTGAGTTTTCTCGGAAGATCCATCGGCCGGTATCATCGGTTACAGTGTTTCTCAGTTGAAGGCCTTTTGCCGTATAGTTGCCGCTGTCATCTGTCAGGCGGCCGTCAACGGCTACCAAGTATTGTTTGCTTTGGGCATTGCAGATGGTGTAATATCCGTTACCGTCTTCCGTAATCAGCCAATAACTGTCTTCATGGAGTTGTCCGGATGTGGCATCGTAATAGATGAAAGGCGCTGCTCCGTGATTGTTTCCCAATACCATAGACCCGCTTTCCCACAGGTCGCATACGAAATAATACTTTTTGCCGCTGTCTATTTTTATGGTAGCGTGCAAGGCGGCCGTCAGCAGAAGACCTAATAAAAAAATTATTGTTTTTTTCATGGTAAACTGATTTTTATGGGCCAAAATTACAATAAAAACAGGTGGGAGCCAAGAACTTCCACCTGTTTTTTAGCTAATGTGTGTTGTGATGTACTTATTTTCCGGCGCTCTTTATTGTTTGGAGAAGCGGAAGCTACGTAGATAGAGTTTCAGCTCTTTACCGCTGGCATTGGTCAGTCTTATTTTGTTGGCGCTCATTCCGGCAATTTCGTTACCGGTATGTACTGTGGTCTCACCTTCTTTGTAGTGAAGCAGGCCGATGGGTTTCCATTCGTTTCCTGAATAGACGGTCAGTTTGAAATTTTCGGCTTGGTTGGCGGCGCCGAAATCGAAATCAAGACCTTGCAGCTTTATGGGCTGTTCCATTTCGATGATCAGTTCGGAGCCGGAGGGCCATGTGATGACTTCGTTGGACGGATTGATCCTGATCTCGTTTCCTCGGCTGCTGATGGGCTGTTGGCGGAGTTGTGGCACGGTGGAGACCAGATGATACGGTTGATATTCGGCTACAGGATTAAGATGAGAGTGGGTCCGTTCGTTCCAGGATGTCACGGCTTGGGCGAACAGTTGGTTGAGTGTCGGGAGCAGGATTTTTGTCGCTACTTTGATGCCCGGTTGCAATGGATGCCTTACGTCACTATTTTCCAGTTCATACATTTGGGCTTGCAGGGAGCGTGCTTCTTCATAGTAGGTCATGAATGAGCTGAGGGGAGCTTCTGTCGCAGTTTTTTCGCTACGGACGAGAGCGATGACAGCAGTTCCGTATTCGGCTGCCAGTTTGGCTTGAAGCAACCATGGACGCAATTCACGGATGAGGGCCGGATTGCTTTTGTCTGCCAGCAGCAGGTTTACTGCCGTCCGGAGCTCACGGCAGCGGTCGTGTAGGTTTTCCAGGGCTTGAGATTCCCCGTTCAGGGCCTGTTTGGCGCAGGGCTGGAGTTCACGGCTTTCATCGCGGCGGAACCCGTGTCCGTTCGGGCCAAGGTCTTCGTTATAGACGGCGAAGGTGCGGAGGGCGGCAGCATTCGAGGGGAGCAGGCTGCGGATGGCTTCTTCCCAGCTTTTTTCGTAGTTATAGGCTTTCATGTTCCATGTATAGTCCGCAATGTTGTAGAGGCCTATTTTAGAGGCCTCGGCATGTTCCATCGGGTTGGAGACGAACCCGGACATGTCGCCGGCGATGTCCAGTCCGTTGCCGTAGGCTGGGCCCAGAAGAATGTGGTCCCTTACGAAGTCGCTTACGGGGAAATTCCACCAGATGTAGGCCTTCCGCTCAATCCGGTCGTTAATCCATTCCATGGACGGTTTGTCCAGACAGTGTACGACAGAGTTTCCGGTCCACATGATTTCCACTCCCTTGTTCATGTTTTTGCCCAATGTGCGCAAGTAGCCTTTGGCGTCGTCGGCCCATGCTCGGTTGTATTCCGTGGGGCACATGATCAGCGGGGAAACGTCCGGTTTTTTGCTGACGAAATGATCATCTACGTAATTCAGCAACTCTGCTTGTTTGTCGGCTTTTGCGCCTTCGCCCCAGATGTCATCGAAAAAGACGGCGAATGCGCGTACGCCGATATCGTACATGTGCTCCAATTTTCTGACCAAAGCATCGCGGTCGCTTTCTGTCCATTTGATGTCCAGTCCCGGATGGATCGCCCAATAGAATTTGACACCTTTTCCGGCAGCATAGCGGGCCAGTTCACTGATGCGGGCCGCTTCGGTTTCAGGGTAGTCCTCCCGCCAGTGTGAGCGGTGGTAGGGATCGTCTTTGGGGCCGTAAATGTAGACGTTCATCTTGTTACGGGCATAGAAGTCGAACTGGCGCAGGCGGGTTTCATGGCTCCAAGGGGTGCCGTAGAAACCTTCTACCACTCCGCGCCATGCTACGTCCGGCCAGTCTGTCACTGTTCCGCATTCCAGATTACCGTTTTTCATGATGTCCAGCAGGGACTGTACACCGTAGAACATGCCTTGCTGATCGGCTCCGCCAATATAGACGGCTTCTTTCTCTATGCGTATGGCATAGCCCTCGCGGCGGTCAGGTATCAGCTTGGCAATGGCTTTTACCGCTTTGTCGCCCTTCGTGCCAAGATATACGGTGAACTTGGATTTTCCGTCTTTGTACGGTCCGGCGGTTTCGAGGGAAGTTGTCGCTATGTTGCCTTCATATTTCTTGTCCGTTACGATTTTCCAGCTCGCGGGGGCTTTAAATTGAGAATTGGCCTCTACGCGGGTTTGTTGGGGGAATGGGTGAATCTCTGAAATCTGTGCGTCCAGTGTTCCGAAAGTCAGGCAGAACAAGCCTGCCGATAGAATTGTTTTTTTCATACGGTAATGTTGTGATAAAGGTATGCCGTTTTAAGGTTGTTATGGAGAGCCGGTATCTCCTTCTATTTTTTGCAAATATAGAAAATAAAAATAGAAAATGTTGTGGTTGAATGCACTTTTTGTCATAGCTGGCCGCAAAATCCGTCTCACAATCACGTCCCCTAGTGGAATGTACAATGGTATGCTAATTCAGGACTTAGACATCGCTGACGTTTCTTCTGAAAGACGTAACCCAATACTTGCAAATGTCATGGCCCAACTGGACTATATGGAGAAAAGAGGTAGTGGACTCACACGCATCTGCAACGAGCCCAAAGTATTGGATGGGTATAGGGATGAACTGAAACCTGTTTTCAGATCTACACTAACTCAATTTCAGACTATCATATTTGCCTCCGCCGACATGATAAATGTAGGAGATAATGACGGAGACGTGTCGGAGACGAAAATTACTGAGCATCAGCAGAAAATACTGAATCTCATCAAAGAGTCTCCGACAATTGAACTCGGCGCAAAAAATATAGACTGGCTTCACGAGATGTATGATGCCGTATGGCACCAGCTGGAAGAGACAAATGATGTTGAACACCAAACGGAAGAATCATGAAATATCAGGTGGAAAATGCAGTCTCCAGTTTCTTTTACTACATGTGGAATGCCTGCATCCCAAAGAGAATATCCATCCTTACTTTTCCTATTATGACAAGCGTACCGGCCTGAGTACAGGATTTGATTCAGCCTTGTCAAAATTGTCCGCGATCAAGGCACAAATATCCATCGCGGAACGGAAAGAAAAGGAATACATAGAATACCAACGTGCAAACAATCTGTTTTTTGATGAACTCACAGACGGGCAACTGCTTCGGTTCCGAGAAAAATTGCGAATGAAAAAGGAGAAACATGCAGCGTTGAAGCAACAAATCCGTTCAGAAGTAGAAGCCATATCCGAAAGTGAATGCGATATCAGGCTTTAATCCAATAAAAAACAAGTAACTTTGCAGCCAGATTGTGATAACTCATATCTGGAATATACGAAAAAAGAAGCGATATGCATTTTTGTAAGTCGAGAACGTCGGAAACGCCTCCACGACCTTAGACTTAGAATGTTGCATTGATTGTTTGCGCTTCTGCATTTAACAATCTGCCCTGTTGGACTTATGGACAAAAAAGAATAAATACAATGGAAATGAAATTCTGTCAGAGCTGCGGAATGCCGCTCACAAACGAAATCCTCGGAACGAATGCCGATGGTACACCTAACGAGGATTACTGCATCTATTGCTACAAGGACGGCAAGTTTACGCAAGACATGACTATGGAGCAGATGATCGATCACTGCGCCCGGTTCACCGAAGAAATCAACAAACAATCCGGCCAGAATCTGACTAAAGAGCAGGCGAAAGAAATGATGCGCGAATTCTTTCCGAATCTAAAACGCTGGAAGAAGTAATATTATGAGTAACGAAATCCTATATATCCTCCTGCCTGATTATGCGGCACACGAGATTGTATATCTTTCACAAGCCATAGCCTCCGATGAGTTTGCGTTGAAAGAAAATCCGAAATATGTCAATAAGGTTGTCGCCCCGGCAATGGAGCCTATAAAATCCATCGGCGGCTTCCGGACTTTACCCGATTATTCGTTTGAAACGATGTCCGACGATTATGCGGCGTTGGTGCTGATTGGCGGCTTCGGTTGGACTACCCCTGTCGCAGAGCAGGTCGTGCCGATTGTCAGGCAAGCCATTGAGAAAGGAAAGATTGTCGGTGCAATCTGCAACGGAGCTTCGTTCATGGCAAAACACGGATTCCTCAATACCGTCAAGCATACCGGCAACGGGTTGGAACAAATAAAACTTTGGGGTGGAGACAACTATACCAATCCTGACGGATATGTCCATGCGCAAGCGGTTCGCGACAAAAACATAGTGACGGCAAACGGTTCGGCAACGCTTGAATTTGCCAAAGAACTGCTCCTGCTGCTCAGAAACGACACACCGGAACGTATCGAAATGTACTATCGGTTCAACAAGCAAGGCTTTTGCACATTATTCCCCGGTTGAAATGAAAATAGAGATAGTTTCCCTGCGTGAACACCCTGAATATTTGGATGACGCAATTCGCTATTTCCAGCAAAAGTGGGCTGATGAAAATTCCATGGCGGTATATGATGACTGCCTACGCAATTGTATCGGTGCGGAAAACCCTTTACCCCAATGGTATTTGCTCATAGACAACAATGGCATAATCGGTTGTGCCGGACTCGTCACAAATGATTTTAATTCCAGAATGGATTTATATCCTTGGCTTGTTGCATTGTATATTGAAGAATCGCACAGGGGCAAGAATTTAGGCAAGCTGTTTATTGGAAAGGCTATGCAGGATGCCGCCCGCTATAGTTTCAAATATCTGAATCTCTGCACAGACCATATCGGGTATTATGAAAGATTCGGCTTCAATTATTTAGGCAATTGCCATCATCCGTGGGGTGAAACAACAAGAGTATATCAAATCAAATTATAATAAAGAAAAATTACGAGTATGGATCATAAGGGTAACTATTCAGCGAAAACAAAGGATGCGAAGATATAGCCCGTCAGTTTAGACGAGCGCCAATATAGCATCGAGAGG
>VSQE01000084.1 GCA_009775705.1 Prevotellamassilia sp. | reverse complement strand
ATCCTATTTCCACGAGGCTTTTGCGCTGGTTCTCGTGCCGGAGGCAGAGAAGAAGATCATGATTATAGATTGTGTGCAGCCCTGATATATGCTCAATGAAAAGCTGCTGCGTCATGCCATAGTTGTAGTGGGACAATAAAAAAGACAGAATACAGACAAAATGGCAGAAGAGCTGGATTATTATAAGGTGTTGGGCGTGGAACGCTCAGCAACGGCCGATGAGATAAAACGGGCCTATAAGAAAGTGGCCATCAAGTACCATCCCGACCGTAATCCCGGAGACAAAGAAGCCGAGGAAAAGTTCAAACAGGCAGCCGAGGCGTATGATGTCCTGCGCGATCCGGACAAACGCGCCCGTTACGATCAGTTCGGTGCGGCCGGCGTAAACGGACAGGGCGGCTTCGGAGGTTTCGGTGGTGCCGGAATGGACCTGAATGACATATTTGCAAACTTTGGGGACATCTTCGAGGGCATGGGCTTTGGAGGGTTCGGAGGTTTTGGCGGCGGCCGGCGTTCACGGCCGCAGTACAAGGGCGGAGATCTCCGTCTGAAAGTGAAGCTGACACTGGCCGAAATTTCCGAGGGTGTGACCAAGAAATTCAAGGTCCGCAAGAACGTGGAATGTTCCGAATGTCACGGAAGCGGAGCCGCTGCCGGGAGCCATCCCGAAACGTGCCCCAAATGCCACGGACAAGGCTATGTTGTTCGCAGCCAGCGGAGCGTTTTCGGCATGATACAGACGCAGGATGTCTGTCCTGACTGTAAAGGTGAGGGAACCATTATAAAAGACAAATGTCATACCTGTCACGGCGAAGGTGTGATACAGGGCGAGGAAATCGTAGAGATCAACATTCCGGCCGGTGTGGCCGAAGGCATGGTCGTAAACGTGCCTGGCAAGGGACATGCCGCGCCACGGGGCGGAGTTCCCGGGAACATCCAAGTACTTATCGAGGAGGAGGCGCATCCGGACCTGATCCGTGACGAGAATGACCTGATCTATAATTTGCTCCTCACAGTATCACAGGCCACATTGGGTGATTCCGTGGAGGTACCGACCATAGACGGCAGGGTCCGCATCAAGATAGAACCCGGAACTCAGCCCGGAACGGCTTTGCGTTTGCGTGGCAAAGGTCTGCCCGTCGTACAGGGTTATGGTTACGGTAAGGGAGACATTGTCGTCAATATCAGCGTGTATATTCCTGAGACTCTCTCGAAGAACGAACGGAAAGCGTTTGAGCAGATGAAAGACAGTGAGAGTTTGCGACCGGCTGTCGGGATTAAAGAGAAGATTTTCAAGAAATTCCGTACTTATTTCGAGTAACGATGACGTATTCGGAAACAATAGAATATTTATATAAGAGTGCCCCGCTATTCCAACAGGTTGGCGGGGACGCTTATAAAGAGGGTTTGTTAAATACGCGGAAACTGGACCGGCACTTCGGCCATCCTCACCGAAAGTTCAGGACTATACATGTGGCCGGAACAAACGGGAAGGGTAGCGTGTCTCATACGCTGGCCGCTCTTTTGCAGGCAGCCGGTTACAAGACTGGACTTTATACTTCACCTCACCTGATGGATTTCCGCGAGCGGATCCGCGTAAACGGGAAGATGATATCCGAAGCCGCCGTGGTGGATTTCGTGGAGCGGGAAAGAAACTTCTTCGAGCCATTGCATCCTTCGTTCTTTGAACTGACAACGGCATTGGCATTCAATTTCTTTGCTGAAGAAGAGGTGGATGTAGCCGTTATCGAAGTGGGACTGGGAGGCCGTCTGGACTGCACCAATATCATAACACCCGAACTGTCGGTCATTACGAATATATCTTTGGACCATACCCAGTTTCTCGGAGATACGTTAGAAAAAATCGCGGCCGAAAAAGCCGGAATCATCAAAAAAGGGGTGCCGGTTGTCATAGGAGAGGCATTGCCCGAGACAAGACCAGTATTCGAGAGGGCGGCGCGAGACAGGAACGCGCCTGTTTTTTTTGCGGAGGAAGAGAATGAAATCCGGAATGTAGCATTGACTGAAACCGGCACATTCAGGTATGAGACTTGTCGGTCGGGAGATTTTGAAGCGGAGCTTATCGGCTGGTGCCAGCCTAAGAATACGGCTACCGTCTTGTGTGCGGTGAGGCGACTGTACAGCTCTTTTCCGAAGTTGAAAAGCGGTTGGGATACCTGTCTGGAAGCTTTTTCGCGTGTCGGGGAAATGACCGGTTTGATGGGACGTTGGCAGAAGGTATGCAATCGGCCGGCTGTTATTCTTGATACAGGGCATAATATCGGTGGATGGCAATATCTTGGACGGCAGTTGTCGGCGGCGCAATGTAAGACGTTACGAATAGTGTTCGGCATGGCTGCGGACAAGGATGTGGACGGTGTACTGGACTGTCTGCCCGCTTCTGCGGTTTACTATTTTACGAAAGCTTCGGTGCGTCGTGCCATGTGTGAAGAAGAACTGGCGGACAAAGCCGGAGCACATGGATTTTCCGGACGCACTTATCCGGATGTCGTTGCTGCGGTGAATGCCGCGATTGAAGATGCGGACGAGGAGGACATGATCTATGTGGGAGGCAGCAGTTTTATCGTTGCCGATTATCTTACGGCATTTAAGGCCGGAAAGATGAAAGATACCGCTCAGTAGAGGGTAAATACTCAAAGACTGGTGAAATGTGCCGGTTTTGCAAGAGTGTGAGAATATGTGCTTCAAATCTGTTACGGCATTTGCCTTATCTCGCATTTTTATCGTACCTTTGCGACAATCCTAAAAAAGAAACAATGACACCTATATTCATAGCTGGTCCTTGTGTCATAGAGTCTTTTGCGTTGCTCGAGACAGTTGCCGAAAAACTGGTGGAGATACGCAAGAAATATGGTTTTGATATTTATTTCAAAGCCTCCTTTGACAAAGCCAACCGTACCAGCATACACTCGTTCCGGGGGCCCGGAATTGAAAAGGGCAAGCAGATGCTTGCAGATGTGAAGTCCAAGTACGCTTTGCCGGTTCTGACGGATATACATGAGAGCTGTCAGGCGGCTGAAGCCGGGGAAGTGGCCGATGTCCTGCAAATCCCTGCCTTTTTGTGCCGACAGACAGATCTGTTGGTCGCTGCCGCACGGACTGGTCGTATTGTCAACATAAAGAAAGCCCAGTTTCTTTCGGCTGGAGATATGCAATATCCTGTGGAGAAGGCACGCGATGCCGGTGCTAAGGAAGTTTGGTTGACGGAACGCGGAAACAGTTTCGGCTATAATACGCTTGTGGTCGATTTCCGTAATATTCCTCTGATGAAACCATATGCCGACCGGGTGATAATGGATTGCACGCACAGTGTGCAACGGCCCGGAGCTGCTGGCGGAAAGACAGGCGGGAACCGCGAGTTCATTCCCTCGATGGCAATGGCGGCAAAGGCCTTCGGTGCGGACGGATATTTCTTTGAGACCCATCCTTCACCGGACAAGGCGCTTTCCGACGGCCCCAACATGATAGAATTAAAAAAACTGGAAGAACTAATTCGTAAATTAGGACAAGATTTATGAGCAAGTATATAGAGACGGCTGTCCGGTGTTTGCGGGATGAGGCGCAGGCCTTGCTGGATCTGATCCCGCACTTGGATGCGGAATTTGATAAGACGGTCGAGATTGTTTTAAACTGCAAGGGTAAACTGATCGTTACCGGAGTAGGGAAGAGCGGACACATTGGTGCGAAGATTGCAGCCACGTTATCTTCTACCGGAACACCTTCTTTTTTCATCAATCCGTTGGATGCCTTTCATGGAGATTTGGGCGTGATTACGGATCAGGATGTGGTTTTGGCCATTTCCAATTCCGGTCAGACGGACGAATTACTCCGTTTCCTTCCTTTTTTCATTGAGCGGAATATCCCGGTGATCGGTATGAGTGGAAATCCGGATTCTCTGCTGGCCCGTTATGCTACGACCCATCTGAACGCGGCGGTAGTCCGCGAGGCCTGTCCGCTGGGACTTGCGCCTACGTCCAGCACTACTGCAGCTCTGGCTTTGGGCGATGCCTTGGCTTGTGCGCTGATTGAGGCACGTAATTTCAAGGCTTCGGATTTTGCCCAGTTCCATCCGGGCGGGACATTGGGAAAACGGCTTCTGACAAAGGCGCGTGATGTTATGAGGACGGAAGACTTGCCGGTCGTGTCTCCGTCCATGCCTTTGGGTGAGGCTGTGATTTATGTAAGTCGCGGTCGTTTGGGATTATGTGTGGCTGAAGAGAACGAAAGGGTTGTCGGCATCATAACCGATGGAGATGTGAGAAGGGCGATGGAGACTTCGCAGAACAACTTCTTTGACCTGAAAGTCCGTGACATCATGTCTGTTGCTCCCAAGACCGTGTCACCCGAAACCAAAATCACCGAAATTGACGGAATGCTTCAGCGATATAAGATTCACTCGGTTCTTGTTGTAGACGAGGAAAAACATCTGCTGGGTATTGTTGACAATTTCTCGACAATGATGTAATTTCTCATACTCAAAGGAATACGGTTTTATGTATATCCGGTATAGTCTGACGGGGATAGCCTTGCGTTTGCGGAGCCTGTTGTTGGGCTTCTTCTTGATCTTTCCTCTTTTCTGCAACTATGTATATGCGGAGGAAAGCAGTGATTCTGTACTTGTCCGTTTTCTGGAGGGAAATTTCGGTGTCAAGTTTTCCAGAAATAACAGTGTTGTCGTGTTCAGCACCGGACAGGAAAAGTTCGATGACATGTTCCAGGCTATCTCGCAGGCTCGCGAAAGCATACACTTGGAATATTTTAACTTCCGCAACGATTCCATTTCCGCTGAACTTTTTGATCTCTTGGCGGAAAAGGTGCGGCAGGGTGTGAAAGTGCGAGCTTTGTTTGACGGCTTCGGAAACAGTTCTAACAACCGTCCTCTCAAGAAACAGCATCTTGCGGATTTGCGGAATCGAGGTATAGAGATCTATGAGTTCGATCCGCTTCGTTTTCCTTGGATCAATCACGCTCTTCATCGCGATCACCGGAAGATTGTCGTCATCGATGGGCAAATAGCCTATACCGGCGGCATGAATGTGGCGGACTATTATATAAAAGGAAAGCCCGAGTTCGGAGACTGGCGGGATATTCATTTGCGTGTGGAGGGAGATGCTGTCGGAGAATTGCAGAAAGTCTTTCTGAATTTTTGGAATGTGGTCACACACCAGCAAGTGTCAGGTCCTCAGTATTATCCAGGCGAGAAGAATGTGCGTCCTGAATTTGCGGTGTTGAAGGCAGATACCACGACTACGGTTCGCCGGAAGATGGTGGGGGTTGTAGACCGGGATCCAGCCAAGACGCCTCGGATCATACATGATACGTTTGTGGAGTCCATACGTAGTGCTCGGCGGCAAATACAGATTATCAATCCTTACTTTACGCTGTGCCGGCATATCCGTCGTGCTCTGAGCGATGCGGTGCGGCGCGGAGTGGATGTGCAGATCATGGTGTCGGAGAAGAGCGACATTCCCATAACTCCAGACATCGTAGAGTATAACGTCAATCGTTTGCGCAAGAAAGGGGCCGATGTATATATTTTTCAAGGCGGCTTCCACCATAGCAAGATCATGATGATAGACAGTTTGTACTGTTTTGTGGGATCGGCCAATTTGAATAGCCGCAGTCTTTCGTTCGATTATGAGTGTAATCTGCTGATTGCCGACCAGCCAACTACCCGTGAGTTGCAACGTATTTTTGAGCATGACAAGCAGTGGCAGTGCTATCGCATGACAGCAGAGACGTGGCGCGGTCTTTCCCGTTGGCATCGTTTCCGGTGTTGGCTTTTCCATTTTCTGACACCTTTTGTGTGAGGCTCTGTCGCAGATTTCCTTAATTCTTATCTGATTCTTTATGCGTGACGCTACGTTTTCTGTTCTCAAGGCACTGGCCATCATTCTGGTGGTCCTGTCCCATGCCGGAGCACCCGGATGGTTGTCGGATTTTGTCTTTATTTTTCATGTGCCGGCTTTTTTCATTTGTGCCGGATACTTTTTCAATACCTGCTATCTGGATGATGAGAAGACGTTTGTGGGTAAACGTGTGCGGAGATTGTATTTGCCGTTTTTGCGGTGGAGCGTTTTTTTCCTTCTGATACATAATCTTTTGTTCTATACAGGAATATTGAACGAACAGTACGGCAATGCTCAAGGCGGCGTGTTGCATCCCTATACATGGCATGCGTTCTTCCAGCGCCTTTGGAGCATTGTGTTCAACATGTCCGGATATGATGAGTTCCTTTGTGGCTCGTTCTGGTTTTTCAGGGCTTTATTTTTGTCTTCTCTGGCTTTTCTCCTTCTGTTCAAACTACTGAGACGGAACCGAAGTCTGACTACCGACGTGCAGGTGGCGTGGAGCATTTTAGGGATAGTGTTTGCATTAACAATGTGGAAGACACTCGGAGGTCTCCATGTGACAGGGGTTGCTCAAGGAGGTTATCGTGAACTGATGGGAGTGTTCTTTATGAGTTGCGGCTTCCTTTATCGCCGCTATCAGGAGAGAGTTCCGATGAACTGGAAGGTAGCCGCTGTCTGTGTTCTGCTGCTTGTGTCCGCTTGCGTCTTCTTTCCTTCCAGCATGAGCTGGCAGGCGGATGTCGTTCATTTTCTGTCACTGCCGCTTCCGGCCCTTGCCGGTTTTTACCTGTTATTGTATGTTTCGAAAAAACTGGTGTGTGCCGGAGGAGTACTGAAGCGTGGACTGATATATATAGGAGAACATACGCTTTACGTCTTTGCCTTCCATCTGGTAGCCTTCAAACTGGTCAGTGCAGTCAAGGTGGCTTATTGCGGACTTCCGTGGCAGCAGGTGGGATGCCATCCCGTGATTCATGAGAAAACTTCCTCCTTCGATTTTTTCTTCCTGCTTTACCTGCTGGTGGGAGTCAGCGTCCCGTTGCTCTGGAATGCCGCCTATCGCAGGCTCTGCGCGCGCTACGACCTCTCTCTCGGGACCATAATGTTGTTTGTGGCGAGAATAGGAGGGCGTGTTGCCCTATTTTCCGTAGCGTGTATGAGGATGCTGGGTGTGAAAATGTGGGAAGGTGCGAAATCTTTCATACAGGGGATCAAGGCTATTCTGAATGCTTCCAATCCAAATGATGAGTGATAGAGAAAAATACACCGGACGAGGCGGCGGCAGTCCGGTCCGCATAGATGTATAATAACAAAACAAGAATTTATATGATAAACGTAGGAGACCGTTTGCCTGAAGTGCTGGGAACAGATGAACAAGGCAGAGAAATCCGGCTGAGTGAGATGGCCGGCCGCAGTTTTATTCTTTATTTTTACCCCAAGGACAATACTTCGGGATGTACGGCCGAAGCTTGCAGTCTGCGCGACCGTTATGCCGAACTGTCTGAAGCCGGTTATGAAGTGATTGGAGTGAGTGTTGACAGTGAGAAGTCCCACCGGAACTTCATAGAAAAGCACCAGTTGCCTTTCCGTCTGATTGCCGATACGGAAAAGAGTCTTGTGCAGGCCTTGGGAGTGTGGGGTGAGAAGAAAATGTATGGGCGGACCTATATGGGGATCTTGCGCACCACATTGATCGTGAACGGCGAGGGAAAAGTGGAACATATTTTTGTCCCTAAGGACATCAAGACAAAGATCCATGCAGAGCAGATTCTATCGTATCTTGAATCATGAATCCTATCTTCATATAATAATCCAATAAGCGAAAAACAGAAAAATATGGCGACAGTTGACGACAAGAAAATTATCTTTTCAATGGTGGGACTCTCTCCAAGACCATCAGACAGACCAACAAACAGATTCTGAAGAATATCTATCTTTCCTTTTTCTATGGTGCTAAGATCGGAATCATAGGTCTCAATGGCTCCGGAAAGTCCACCCTGATGAAAATCATTGCCGGACTGGACAACGATTATCAGGGTGAGGTGGTCTTTTCTCCCGGATACAGTGTAGGCTATTTGCCGCAAGAACCTCAGTTGGACAATGATAAGACTGTACGTGAGATCGTGCAGGAAGGGGTGCGTGAGGTAGTAGATGCACTGGCTGAATACGAAGAGATCAATCAGAAATTCGGCTTGCCCGAATATTATGAAAACGAGGAAAAGATGAATGCGCTTTTCGCGCGGCAGGGTGAATTGCAGGATGTGCTGGATGCCACTGATGCCTGGAATCTGGACAGCCGTCTCGAAAGGGCAATGGCGGCGTTGCGTCTGCCGCCTGCCGATCAAAAGGCCGAGCATCTCTCCGGTGGTGAACGTAGACGTGTTGCCCTGTGCCGCCTGTTGTTGCAGAAACCGGATGTTCTGTTACTTGACGAACCTACCAACCACCTCGATGCCGAGAGCATAGATTGGCTGGAGCAGCACCTGAATCAATATGAAGGAACCGTGATAGCCGTGACACACGACCGTTATTTTTTGGACGATGTGGCTGGTTGGATTCTTGAACTTGACCGTGGCGAGGGCATTCCTTGGAAAGGCAACTATTCCTCATGGCTGGACCAGAAAACGCGGCGCATGGAGATGGAAGAGAAAGTGGCCTCGAAACGTCGTAAGACACTGGAGCGTGAGTTGGAATGGGTCCGGATGGCTCCCAAAGCCCGTCAGGCCAAGGGAAAAGCCCGTCTCAATTCCTACGACCGTTTGCTCAATGAAGACCAGAAAGAGAAGGAGCAACATTTGGAAATCTTCATACCCAATGGTCCCCGTTTGGGCAACAAGGTGATAGAGGCACAGCATGTGGCGAAAGCCTTTGGGGAGAAAAAACTTTTTTCCGATCTTGACTTTATGTTGCCTCCCAACGGTATTATTGGAGTTATTGGCCCCAACGGCGCGGGCAAGACAACTCTGTTTCGCCTCATCATGGGACTGGAACAGGCAGACGGCGGTTGCTTTGAAGTGGGCGAGACTGTCAAACTGGCCTATGTGGACCAGCAGCACCGCGACATAGATCCGGATAAAACCGTTTACGAGGTAGTGAGCCAGGGAAACGAACTTCTGAAGATAGGTGGGCGCGATGTGAACGCTCGGGCCTACCTGAGCCGTTTCAATTTCTCCGGAGCGGATCAGGAGAAAAAATGCGGAGTACTTTCCGGAGGAGAACGTAACCGTCTGCATCTGGCTTTGGCCTTGAAACAAGAAGGCAATGTACTTTTATTGGACGAACCTACCAATGATATTGACGTAAATACGTTGCGGGCGCTCGAAGAAGGTCTGGAGGCCTTTGCCGGCTGTGCCGTCGTGATTAGTCACGACCGTTGGTTCCTCGATCGTATCTGTACGCACATTCTTGCTTTCGAGGGAGATGGAAATGTCTTCTTCTTTGAAGGCAGTTACAGCGATTACGAAAGCAACAAGGCCAAACGTCTGGGGCTGGAGGAACCCAAGCGCATCCGATACAGGAAACTGGAAGATTAATACTCTATATCGTCCTGGCCGGGAATTACAGCCCGGTCAGGATTTTGGGTTTATGCAAAACAAGAAAAAAGACGTGGCGAAGAACAATGATTGGAAGAGCCGGCTGGGAATGGTCTATTCCACCAATCCTGACTATGTATATGAAGAGGACACCTTGCCTGAAACGGAAACTTTGCCCAAAGCTCGGCAGCGTCTGCGTGTGAGAATGGAAAAGGCCGGCCGAAAGGGCAAAACTGTTACACTGGTGACCGGATTCGTCGGTACCGAAGAGGACCTGAAAGTTCTTTCCAGGTATCTGAAGACAAAATTGAGTACGGGCGGCAGTACGAAGGATGGCGAGATCGTGATACAGGGTGACGTGCGGGAACAGGTTGTAGCACTTTTACGGGCGGACGGATATATGGACGTGAAGTAAAATGAAGCGAGGATGAACCGTTACGGATGGTACTATCTGGATAAATCGGAGCGGCGTGCATTATTTTGTCTGTTGCTGGTGATATTTCTGATATTCTGTGTCCGCTACTGGCTTTTGAGCAAGAGAGAACAAAATGACAGTGGAGCGGGAACGGTGTCTGTGGAGTGGCAGAGTTTTGAGCGGCAAATGCGGTCGGATTCCGTCAAACAGTCCCATCAAAAAGAAGGAGTCCGCCAGGCTACTCTGTTCCCTTTTGATCCCAACTGTGCCGACTCTGCAACATTTGTTCGTCTCGGTCTGCGACCATGGCAGGCGCGCAATGCTTTGCGATATATTGCTGTCCGATAAAACTTTTTGAGGCAAAACAAAATTAGGACTGGCACCTATTGCAGGAGTCAGTCCTTTT
>VSQE01000083.1 GCA_009775705.1 Prevotellamassilia sp. | reverse complement strand
ATTATATATATAGTGAATGTACGTTTTGTCGTCCTCTTTTTCCAGTTTCCGGATGTAGAGCGGGGCCGTGCTGTCTTGTGCCGACCAGCGGAGCCGGTTGCCGCTGTAGCCGCTGGCGGCCACACACTCGGCGACAAGCGGGTCGTCGCCGTTGTAGACAAGAGTGTTGCTGTCCTTGAAGAGCTGGAGTTTCTCCATACATTTTTCTTCCAGTGTGGCGAAGTTTTCCTGATGGGCCTGCCCGATGTTGGTGAGTATGCCGATACCTGGTTGGATGATGGTGCGCAGGGCTTCCATTTCGCCGCGGCAGGAGATGCCGGCCTCGAACAGGGCAATTTCGCTGTGTTGCGTGAGCAGCCATACGGAGAGGGGCACACCGACTTGTGAATTGTAGGAGCGTGGCGAGCGGGTGACGACGGCATCGGGTGAGAGCAGTTGGTAGAGCCATTCCTTGACCACCGTTTTGCCGTTCGATCCGGTGATGCCGATGACAGGCAGGTCGAACTCTTCGCGGTGACGTTCGGCCAGCCGTTGCAAGGCCTTGAGCGGGCTGACCACGAGCAGGAAGTTAGCTTCGGGATAGTGTTCGGCGGCGCCTTCGGGCACGGAGTCTACAACGAAGTTGCGTACACCGAGGCGGTAGAGGTCGGCGATGTAGCGGTGGCCGTCTCCGGTGCGGGTGCGCAGGGCAAAGAATAGGGTGGTCTCGGGAAAGGAGAGCGACCGGCTGTCGGTGAGCAACCAGTCAATGTGGCTTTCCGTTTGCCCGAAACGGCGGGCCCCGATCAGGGCGGTTATTTTCTCGATGGAGGCGGAACCGGTTTCGGAAACGGATCCGGCTGTCAGAGAGTGGGTAGGGTTGTTCATATTTCAGATTTTCATCAATTTGATACAATCACAATTGAAGTATATAGCAGAGTATTTGAAAATAAAGGTAACGATTTTACAATCGTCCGGTTTATAGTAATTTACGGTGCTATGATGCCAAATAACTCTTTCACATGCGCAAAGGTATAACATTTATCTGAAAGGACGGCCGGCGTTATCGGAATTTCTGCAATGTCAAAATGTCTGCCGGCAAGTGTGACATTGCAATGTATATGTTTTTAACGGTCCCCGTTCGCTTGTGTGTGGTAGCACGAAAGTGATCATGGAAACCGGCATTATTTTTACGGTGAAAGGCTTTAAGGTGTAATGTATGGGACACTCAGACGGTGATGTCCCACCGGATGTGGAAATCGCGTGCCAGTTTCTCTGTTCTGAGGTGGAATTCGTGTGCACTTTTCGAACCGGGGTGAAGCGGGCGGTGGCGGAGGGCATTTTCCAGACGCAACCATTCTTCGGCGCATTGTCGCATCTCGGAGGTGAAGGTCCAGTCGCGGAACCGTTCCCAAACATAGTCTACAGCCGTCTCGGACGGGTGAAGCATGTCGGGGCCGAAGAAGCGGTAGTCACGCAGTTCGTCGAGGACGATTTCGTAGGCGGGAAAGTAATGGGAAACGGGCAGACCTTCCTTTCCGCCGGCGCAGACAAGACGGTCGGCAGAAAGCAACAGTGTGGCCTTGCTGAGTTGGGAACCGTGCATTCCATATTTGGCATAGCGGTAAGGACTTACGGTAAAGACTACCTGGAGAGACGGATTGAACTGGTGCAGGCGCCGGAGAAGTGGCAGCCATGTCCGCACGATCTCTTCCACGGAAAGATTGCGCTCCGTGAAGGCGGTGGCCGGTTCGCGATGGCAGTTTCCGACAACGAAACCGCCGGCGCCCAGTTCATAGATACGGCTGGTTCCGAAAGTGACGAACAGAACTTCGGCTTGCCGGAGCAGCCGGGCGGCCGGCAACAGACGGCTGAGGATCCGGCTCAGGCATTCTTTTTTTTCTTCGGCCGAGAACTCCCCGTTGTGCAGCCAGCTGTGCCACAGATCGTCTTTTCCCCGGAAAAGATATTTTTCGTCAAAGGCACTTTCCAGCAGCGTGTCTATCCCCAGACGGATGCTCTCGGGATTGTAGAGAACTCCGAAGGGGTTGACGATGACGGACGGGATGTCTTGCGGCGTTTGCAGACGGGGCAGGCGACAGCCTATATGTTCGGCAAAGCATGATCCTATCCACAGACAGCGGGAGCGCGGTGATAGTTGTGGTCCGCCAGCCGGCAGTTCTACTTGGGTTCTGAACTCCATTTCTTTTTTGTGGGGACGACTGTGCTATAAGAAATTGAAGGAGGGGGATGTCCGCTCTCTATCTGAAAGAGTCGGTGAGCAATTTGATTTCTATAGCCGGCGAGATACGTTCGTACAGGATATTGTAGACAGCATCGAGGATGGGCATGTTCACGTGGAAGTGACGGTTGATGTCCTTCATGCACATGGTGCCGTAGAATCCTTCTGCGATCATCTCCATCTCAATCTGGGCGCTTTTCACGGAATACCCTTTCCCGATCATTGTTCCGAACACGCGGTTGCGCGAAAAGTTGGAATAGCCCGTTACGAGCAGGTCGCCCAGATAGACGGAGTCGTAGACATTGCGGTCAATCGGATAGACGGCCCGCAGAAAACGGCTCATCTCCTGCACGGCATTGGCCATGAGCACGCTTTGGAAGTTGTCTCCGTATTTCAGGCCGTTGCAGATGCCGGCGGCAATGGCATACACATTTTTCAGTACCGAGGCATATTCGATGCCGATGACATCTGCGCTGGTCTTGGTCTTGACATAGCTGCCGGCAATGAGGTCGGCGAAATAGCGGGCTTTCTCGTTGTCGCTGCACCCTACGGTGAGGTAGGTAAGCCGGCTCAGTGCCACTTCTTCCGCATGGCTGGGACCGCCCAGAACAGCCAGATTCTCGTCGGGAACGTTATAGACCTGACGGAAATATTCCGAGCATACCAGATTCTCGTCCGGAACAATGCCCTTTATGGCCGTGATGATGAATTTGTCGTGGAGCTTTACTTTCAGCTTTTTGAGATGATTCTTCAGATAGGGCGAGGGGGTGACGAAGATCAGGGTATCGCAATTGCGTACCACTTCGTTGATGTCGCTTGAGAAGGTGATGCGGCTGACATCGAAGTGTACGCTCGTGAGATATGAAGGGTTATGTTCCAGACGCCGGAATTCCTCGATGGTGTCGTTGCGGCGCATGTACCATGTGATGCGCTCTGTTTTTTCGAGCACTATCTTGGCGATGGCTGTGGCCCAGCTCCCGCCACCCATGATGGCTATTTTTCCACAAATCATGGTCAGCTGTCCCGTGCCGGAGTCCTGTCGTGAGGACGGAGACTGGCCGGCACGGATTTTTATTCGGTTATACGTTCCATCCGGCGATGTCGTCCACGCTCGGTTTGGTGATGTCGAGCTTGTACTTTTTGATGATTTCGCCGATTTGTTGCTGCACTTTCTGGGGATTTGTTTCTTTGAGGTCGCTCACAAGGTTGTAGCCCGCTTTTTGCAGTACGGGTACCAGTTCCTCGGCGATGCCGGCGGCTGTGTACTTGTCGGCACTGTCGCGCGGGGCTTTCTTCTCAGGGCGCATCTGCGGGAAGAAGAGGACTTCCTGTATTGTGGTCTGTCCGGTCATGAGCATGACGAGACGGTCGATGCCGATGCCGATGCCCGATGTGGGAGGCATGCCGTATTGCAGGGCGCGCAGGAAATCCTGGTCAATGAACATGGCCTCGTCATCTCCTTTTTCGGAGAGGCGTAGCTGGTCCTGAAAACGTTCTTCCTGGTCGATGGGGTCGTTCAACTCGGAGTAGGCGTTGGCCAGTTCCTTGCCGTTCACCATCAGCTCGAAGCGTTCGGTCAGTGCGGGATTGTCGCGGTGTTTTTTGGTGAGCGGCGACATTTCGATGGGGTAGTCCGTGATGAAGGTGGGCTGTATGAAGGTGCCTTCGCAGAATTCGCCGAAGATCTCATCGATGAGTTTGCCTTTGCCCATCGTGTCGTCGATTTCCATTTTCAGTTCCAGACAGATTTTCCGGATTTCCTCTTCGCTTTTTCCATTCAGGTCGTAGCCGGTTTTTTCCTTGATGGCTTCGAGGATGGGGAGGCGGCGGTAGGGAGCCTTGAAACTGATGGTCTTTCCGTCGATGGTGCTCTCGGCGCAGCCGTTCACCGCAATACAGATGCGTTCCAGCAGTTTCTCGGTGAAATCCATCATCCAGTTATAGTCCTTGTACTGCACGTACAGTTCCATGCAGGTGAATTCCGGGTTGTGATTGCGGTCCATGCCTTCGTTGCGGAAGTTCTTGCCCACTTCGTAGACACCTTCGAAGCCTCCCACGATGAGGCGCTTCAGGTAGAGCTCGGTGGCGATGCGCAGGTAGAGGTCAACGTCCAGTGAATTGTGGTGCGTGATGAACGGACGGGCGCTGGCTCCGCCCGGGATGGATTGCAGGATGGGAGTTTCCACTTCCGTATATCCGGCCTCGTCGAGGACGGCGCGCAGGGTCTTGACCACGGTGGCGCGTTTCTCGAATGTCTCTTTCACACCGGGATTGACAATCAGGTCAACGTAGCGCTGTCGGTAGCGGAGTTCGGGATCGTCAAACGAGTCGTAGGTCACACCGTCTTTTTCCTTTACTACGGGCAGCGGTTTCAGACTTTTTGCCAGCACTGTCAGCTCGTGGGCGTGTACGGAGATCTCTCCGGTCTGCGTGCGGAACACATATCCTTTTATTCCGATGAAGTCTCCCAGATCGAGGAGTTTTTTGAATACTGTGTTATACAGTTCCTTATTCTCTTCCGGACAGATTTCATCGCGGGTGATATAGACCTGGATGCGTCCTTTGGAGTCGCGCAGTTCGGCGAAACTGGCCTTGCCCATGACGCGGCGGCTCATCATGCGTCCGGCGATGCAAACTTCGCGCGGGGAGCTTTCGGTTTCGTCCTTAAATTCGTTTTTGATGTCAGTGGAATAGGCGTTTACGGGATATTCGGCCGCGGGGTAGGGGTTGATGCCCATGCGGCGCAGTTCGTCGAGGGCATTGCGGCGCCCTATTTCTTGTTCACTGAGTTCTAATATGTTCATCGTTTTCGGATCTTACTGGTTATGCCTACAAAAGTACGAAAACTTTTCAGACCGTGCAAAAAAACGCTGTATAGCTTGTGCGGGTGGGAGGCTTTTTATCCGATGTCTATCCGATATACGGATGAAAGTTTCCTCTTTCGAATGAAGCCGCCCGCCATCTTTCGGAGAAAACCGGATAGTGGCGGGCGGCCTTAGAGGATAAGGACTCTCACATGGAGCGTGGCATCTTATTCTTACCTGATGAAGAGCAGTTCGCGGTATTTGGGCAATGTCCACATCTCGTCCTCCACGATGAGTTCGAGTTTGTCGATGTGGTAGCGGATGGAGTCCAGATAGGGTGCCACCTCGTCGTGGTAGGCTATGGCCAGGGTGCGCACGTCTTCTATCCGGTTCACCTCCCGGCGTTTCTCCACCATGGCATCTACGTTTTCGGCGATGAAGCTGGTGTGCTTGTTGATTTTTTCTATCAGGTCGATGTTGTAGGCCGTGAGTGCCTTTACCTGCTTCGGGTCGGAAAAGGCCAGCTGGATTTTGTGTACGTTGTCGACAAGCTCGCTTTGGTATTTGGTGGCAACGGGGATGATGTGGTTCATGCAGAGATCGCCGAGCACGCGGCTTTCAATCTGGATTTTCTTGTAGTAGGTCTCCCATTTGATTTCGTTGCGGGCTTCCAGTTCGTGCCTTTTCATGACTTTCATGTTCTCGAACATTCCGATGCTGGAGGGGTCGAGATATCTGTCGTAGATGAGGGGAGTGCTGGTCTCGCAGTCGAGTCCGCGGCGCAGGGCTTCGGTTTTCCATTCGTCGCTGTATCCGTTGCCGTCGAAGCGGATGGGTTTGCAGGTCTTGATGTCTTCGCGCAGGATGTCGAGGATGGCGCTGATCTTGCTCTCTCCTTTCTCGATGAGGGCGTCCACGCGGGTCTTGAAGTCCGT
This sequence comes from Prevotellamassilia sp., assembly GCA_009775705.1. Classification (GTDB taxonomy): domain Bacteria; phylum Bacteroidota; class Bacteroidia; order Bacteroidales; family Bacteroidaceae; genus Alloprevotella. The sequence continues at coordinate 4,609 of VSQE01000083.1, read as the reverse complement.
CAGGGCCTCGGCCACGGCGGTGTTCAGGGCTATCATGGCGCTGGCGCAGTTGGCGATGGAACCGACGGCGCGGAACTCGAAGCGGTTGCCCGTGAAGGCGAAGGGCGACGTGCGGTTGCGGTCGGTGTTGTCTATCATCAGTTCGGGAATCTGCGGGATGTCGAGCTGTACGCTGTGCTTGCCTTCCAGCGTGAAGAGTTCCTCCTTGGTGGAGTTCTCAACTATGTCGAGCAGTTCGCTGACTTGCGATCCGAGAAAGGAGGAGATGATGGCCGGAGGTGCTTCGTTAGCCCCCAGACGGTGGGCGTTGGTAGCGCTGACGATGGAGGCTTTCAGCAGCCCGTTGTGGCGGAACACGCCCACCAGTGTCTCCACAACGAAAGTGATGAAGCGGAGGTTGTCTTCGGGCGTCTTTCCGGGTGCGTGGAGCAGGCAGCCGTTGTCTGTTGTGAGGCTCCAGTTGTTGTGCTTGCCGCTTCCGTTGATACCGGCAAAGGGCTTTTCGTGGAGCAGACAGCGGAAGCCGTGTTTGCGGGCAATGTTGCGCATCAGACTCATGACGAGCATGTTGTGGTCTACGGCCAGGTTGCACTCCTCGAAGATGGGAGCCAGCTCAAACTGGTTGGGTGCCACTTCATTATGGCGTGTCTTGCAGGGAATGCCCAGTTCGAGTGCCTGTATTTCGAGATCGCGCATGAACTCGGCCACACGTTCGGGGATAGCTCCGAAATAGTGGTCGTCCATCTGTTGGTTTTTCGAACTCTCGTGTCCCATCAGGGTGCGGCCGGTGAGGAGAAGGTCGGGGCGTGCGGCATAGAGGCCTTCGTCCACCAGGAAATATTCCTGTTCCCAGCCGAGATTGGCCGAGACCTTTTTCACTTCCGGATCAAAGTAGTGGCATACGGCGGTAGCGGCTTTATCGATGGCGGCCAGCGCCTTTTTCAGGGGGGCTTTATAGTCAAGGGCTTCGCCCGTATAGGAGATGAAAACCGTGGGAATCATCAAGGTGTCGCCGATTATGAAGACAGGGCTGGCGGGGTCCCAGGCCGAATAGCCGCGCGCCTCGAAGGTGGACCGTATGCCGCCGTTGGGGAAACTGGAGGCGTCCGGTTCTTGCTGTACCAGTTCCTTGCCCGAGAAGTTCTCTACCATTCCGCCTTTCCAGTCGTGCTCAACGAATGCATCGTGCTTTTCGGCCGTGCCTTCGGTAAGCGGCTGGAACCAGTGGGTGCAGTGGGTTACGCCCATGTCGATGGCCCATTGCTTCATGCCTTTGGCCACTTCGTCGGCCACGCTCATGGGGAGAGGAGTGCCTTTCTCGATGACTTCGCGTAGTTTGCGGTAGGTGCTCAGCGGCAGGTAGCGGAACATCTTTTCCTGGTTGAAGACATATTTGGCAAAGTATTCGGACGGGCGTTCCGAGGGAGCGGGTACTTCGACCGGACGTTTTTTGAATGCTTCTTCAACGACTTTGAATCTTAGGTTTGACATAGTGCCTGTAGGATTTGGATTATTCTTGTTCTGATTGGTTTCGGGAGAGAAGTTCTTGTGTGTAGGGAGGGTCAGACCTGTCGGCCCGTCCGTTCTTTCAGTCTTTGCATGGCGGTCTCGCAGTCTTTGCGGCGCCCGAAGGCTGTGAGGCGGATATATCCTTCGCCGGCGGGACCGAAGCCGACACCGGGAGTGCAGACAATGCGGGCCTGGGTGAGGAGTTGTTCGAAGAACTCCCACGAGCCGGTACCTTCCGGAGTCTTGACCCACAGATAGGGGGCATCCGTTCCGCCCCGAACCTTGAAACCGCTTTCGGCGAGGGCTTCCCGCATGATGCGGGCGTTGGTCATGTAGTAGCCGATGGTCTCGCGTACCTGCTGCCGGCCCTCGGGGCTGTAGATGGCTTCGGCGGCGCGTTGCACGATGTAGGCCGTTCCGTTGAATTTTGTACACTGCCGCCGGTTCCACAACTGGTTGAGCGACACTTCCTCGCCCGCGGTGGTCTTTACCGTCAGGGCTTTGGGCACTACGGTATATCCGCAGCGCAGGCCGGTAAAGCCGGCGGTTTTGGAATAGGAACGGAACTCGACGGCGCAGCGTTCGGCACCCTCTATCTCGTAGATGCTGTGCGGAATGCCGGGAGACGAAATGTAGGCTTCGTAGGCGGCATCGAAGAGGATGATGCTGCCGTTTTGCAGGGCGTAGTCCACCCACTTTTTCAGCTCTGCGCGTCCGAGGACGGTGCCGGTGGGATTGTTGGGATAGCAGAGGTATATGAGGTCTGCCGGATGCTCGGGCAGTGCAGGGACAAAGTCGTTCGCTTCATTGCAGGGACTGTAGGTGATGCGGCTCCAGGAGTTCCCGTCAAATACTCCGGCCCGTCCGCCCATTACGTTCGAGTCGATGTAGACGGGGTAGATGGGGTCGGTCACGCAGATGGTGTTGCCGCTGCCCAGGATGTCGCCGAAGTTGCCCGTGTCGCTTTTGGCACCGTCGTTGATGAAGATCTCGTCCGTGTCGAGTGTGATGCCGCGTGGGGCGAAGTCATGCCGTGCGATGGCTTCTCTCAGAAATTCGTAGCCGTGTTCCGGTCCATAGCCGCGGAAGGAAGTGCCGTCCGCCATCTCTTCGGTGGCTCGGTGAAGGGCTTCGATGACGGCGGGAGCGAGGGGACGTGTCACATCGCCTATGCCCAGACTGATGAGGTCGGCCTCGGGGTGAGCCTGCCGGTAGGCGTTCACCCGGCGGGCGATGTCTGCGAAAAGGTAATTCTTTTGCAGCAACAGAAAATTTTCGTTGATGGTTGTCATGGTGTTGGGTCCGTTTGTTTTTATCCGTATCGGTCGGTTGAAAGAGAAGCTGCGGCCGGGTTATCCATCATATTCGATGCGTCCGTCGAAAATCTTGACGGCAGGTCCGGTCATGTAGACATGTCCGTCGGCCTCGCTCCATTCTATGCGCAGGGTGCCGCCGTCCATTACGATGTCGCTCCGGCGCGGGGCTCGGTGTTCCAGCGCGGCAGCCACGGCCGTGGCGCAGGCTCCCGTTCCGCATGCCAGGGTGATGCCTGAGCCGCGTTCCCATACGCGCATCCGGATGCTGCCGTCGGGGCGGACGGCGGCAAACTCTATGTTGCAGCGTTCGGGAAAGACCGGGGCGTGTTCCAGCATGTATCCCTCTGTGGCGATGTCGCGGCTTTCCGCATCGTCGGTGAAGACAACGAAATGCGGGTTGCCCATCGAGACAAAGGTTCCCGTGTATGCGTGGCCGCCGGTTTCGACGGTTCCGCGCAGCATCGAACCGTCGGGTGAGGCCATTTGCCAGGGAACGGCCAGTTGGGGACATCCCATGTCCACGGTGACGGAGGCAACTTTGCCGTCTGTCCCTGTCGTGAGATGCAGCAGTTTGATTCCCGAGAGTGTTTCGAGGCGGATGTCGCGGCTTTCCGTCAGTCCGTTGTCATACAGATATTTCCCGATACAGCGTGAGGCATTTCCGCACATGCGTGCTTCCGACCCGTCATTGTTGAAAATCCGCATGGAGAAATCCGCTTTTTCCGACGGGCCGATCAGCACCAGTCCGTCTCCTCCGATCCCCTTGTGCCGGTCGCTCCAAAGAAGGGCGAGGCGTTCGGGGTTTGCTACGGGAAACTTCAGCGTATTGACATATATATAGTCATTGCCGGCCCCGTGCATTTTGGTAAATTCCAGTATTCGTGACATGGCTCTTTTTAAAAGATGCTGCAAAGGTATAAAAAAGCCGACAATATGGAAAATAATCAGCGAAAAATCTTTCATTATTACACGAAATAAGTTTTACATCTTTCAATTTGATTTACGTTATACTTATTCTTTTGTCAAAAAGAAAGTATATGGGGGATTTTTCTTCCATGAGTGAAGTTTCTGCCGCATCCGGCTTTTTCGTGGGAATATCTGTAGGCTTTTGTTTGCGGCCGGCGGAAAGGGCAGGACTCTTTGTGCGGGAAATATGACAGGCAGTTGGGCGGAGATTCTCGTAATCCGTGAGAATGTCTTATCTTTGCAGATGTGTATTTTTTATATGTAACCGGAAAAATATGTCTTTGTTGAACCTCCCACCCGCATCTTTGCAAACGAGAAACAGCGGGGAACGCATTCTGGTCTTCGATTTTCTGCGCCGCCGCTATATAGCCCTTACTCCGGAGGAGTGGGTAAGGCAGCATTTCGTGCATTTTCTGGTAGAACGGAAAGGCTATCCAGAGGCGTTGCTGGCCAATGAGGTAAGTCTCAGTGTGGGCGGAGCATCCAGACGTTGCGACACGGTTCTTTACCGGCGGGAAGGTGGTTCTCCCCGGCTGATCGTGGAATATAAGGCTCCGCATGTGGAGATAACGGAGAAGGTGTTCACGCAGATTTCTTCTTACAACAGTGTGTTGCGGGCGGACTATCTGATAGTGACCAACGGCATGAGCCATTATTGTTGCCGGATGGATTACGGGCAATGTTCGTCCGTTTTTCTGCCGGACATTCCGGATTTTGGTGACTTGGAATGAGAAGACGACTTGCATGCGTCAGCTGTGGAAAACTCAGAGTTTTCCACAGCTGACGCATGTTCTGAAATCTGAACGGAAGTTAATTAA
>VSQE01000082.1 GCA_009775705.1 Prevotellamassilia sp. | reverse complement strand
CCCCCGCCCAGCCTACATCCCATAATAGGCTCCCCCCCACCCGCGACGCCTCCGCCGGTCCCCTCCGCCCGACAGGACTGAGGGGGGGGGGAGAATTGATCCTCCTCACGCTTTTTCATAGAAGAACAATCATCATCGAGAGATGCTTTTGAAAGCTTCTCTCGATGATCTGACAAATATAATTATTACAATTAGACAAGGCGTCAGGTTCAAAACGCTTATCAGAGAAATGAACTGACCGTCAATCAAATTCGGCGACGGTGATACCGGCTCCCCCAAACTGTACATGCTCGTCATGATAGTTCCGCACGCCGGAAACCGTTTCCAGATAGTTCCGCACCAATTCGCGCAGGGCTCCGGTACCGGTTCCATGCAGAATCCGTACCATTGGATATTCCAGCTGAATGGCATCGTCTATAAAATAGGAAATGGCATTCAACGCCTCGTTGGCCCTCATACCCCGTATGTCTATTTCAGGTCGGAAATGAAGTTTTTTTTCATACATTGCGTCACGCGTCTCTTTGCTGACGAAACTGGAAACTTTAGAGACTTTATTCTCCTGGGGTGCTTCTGCCGGTTCCAGACGTTCCAACTTCACGGAAGTAAAGAATGAACCGAATAACACCCGTGCATTTTTGCCCTGAATGCTGTCAATACGTCCTGTTCCAGCTTGTCCTTTCAGGCGAACATAACTGCCAGGTTGCAAAGTGATGGCGCTAACAGGTTTATCGGGTACTTTCTGTTCTTTTTCAGCACTACCGCTCCCGGTGGAAGGCTTGCGGTTTTTCTTCCTTTCCTGCCTTCTTTTGATTTTTTCTATTTTACGGGCTAAGAAATCTTCTTTTTCCTGCTGTTCTTCCAGTTGTTCCCTAAAAGCGGAGAGCTCACGTCTGGCCTCCTGCGTCCGTTCCTTTTCGGCTTGCGCCTCGCGTATGGTTCGAATTGTATTCTCAATTTTAGCATTCGAGGCCTGAATCATTTGTTGGGCCTCTTCCTTTGCTTGCGCCAATACACTTTTACGCTGTTGTTGGAATGTCCTCATTTCCTCCTCATAGTGGGCAACGGTCTCTTCCAACTGTTTTTCACGACGATGAATATTTTTTCGTTTGTTCTCCCAGTACATTTTATCGCGCACGATGTCCTGCAAATACTTATCCGATAAGATATAGTCCTTTCCGACTAATTCGCTGGCATAGGCAATAACTTCTTCGGGAATACCGATCTTTCGTGCTATCTCCACTGCAAAAGAACTACCGGGATTGCCAATTTGCAGTATAAACAAAGGTTGCATCCGCGCACGGTCATACAACATGGCTCCGTTTACAACCGAGGGACATGACTCGGCATAGTGTTTCAGATTCTGGTAATGGGTTGTGATAATCCCGAAGGTTCCATTTTGTACAAAACGGTCTAAAATGGCTTCGGCCATAGCTCCTCCGATCTGTGGTTCCGTACCTCCGCCGAACTCGTCAATGAGCAACAGACTATGTTCATCGCTTCGTTTCATCATTTCCTTCATATTGAGCAAATGACTGGAATAGGTGCTCAGGTCATTCTCCAAACTCTGCTCATCACCAATGTCAATAAAAAGATGCCTGAAAATACCTGCTTTGGAGTTTTCTCGCATCGGGACCGGCATTCCGCATTGCAACATATATTGCAGCAATCCTACTGTTTTGAGACAAACTGATTTACCTCCGGCATTAGGACCCGAAATCAACAGGATCCGTTCTTCCCCTTGCAATGTGACATCCAGTGCGACCACTTTTTCTCCGTGGCGTTCAAGCGATTGCCTTAATAAAGGATGGACGGCCTGTACCCAGTCTATGTACGGACGGGCCACCACTGTAGGGACTATGCAGTCAAAACTTTGTCCGAAAACGGACAGTGCACGTAAATAATCAACATGAGCCAAAAATTGCAAGGATTCCAGCATCTCACTTATATGCGGCCGGATCATACCTGTCAGTTCCTGCAATATACGTATGATTTCGCGGCGCTCGGCTGCTTTGAGCTCACGAATTTTATTGTTGGCTTCCACTACCGCGGAAGGTTCAATAAAGACGGTCTTGCCCGTTGCACTCTCGTCATGAATGATTCCTTTAATTCTACGTTTCAAAGCCGGAGCCACGGGTATGACCAAACGTCCGTCACGCAAAGTAGGGCTGACATCACGGTCAATGTAACCCTCAGACTGTGCTTCTGCTATGATGGAGCGCAGGCTGTGGGAAATTCCACGCATCGTCACTTCCAACTGGTGACGCACAGATAAAAGTTCGGGGGAGGCGGTATCCTTTACTTTACCATAACGGTTCAGTACGGCATCTATGCGTTTGACTATGTCAGGAAAGGTCTTGACCTCAGCCGTCATACGCCACAAAGCCGGATATTTTGAATCCTTGTCACCGGACACCTCGTCCGCATTTTCCTCCGGCTGTTTTTGCAGGAAACAGACTATACTGTAAATAGTCTGAAGCGAACGTTTCAAATCAAACAAGTCCGTTTCCTCCATAAAAGTTCTCTCCGGACGAATATGCAGCAGAGCGCGACGCACATCGAAGAAATTCTCCTCATAAACATCTTCCTCTTCAATCATGAAACGGGAAAATTCACGCGCCTGCTCCAAAGCTTCCGACACTTCATTGTAATCGGTCATGAATTTAAGCTTGTTGTCCACCCAGTCTGTGCCTAATGACGAAATGCAACGTCCCCGCAACAATGTCCGGATATCGCTAAATCCTATTTTACGTTCAAAATTATCGGGATAAGTCATGGTATAAATATGCGCATCAGGCGCTAATTTCGTTATCAGATTGCAAAATTAGCACTTGCCACTTGAAGAGCAAAATGAATACCGATTTTTTGAAAGCAAAAACACATGAAAAGGCATCAGGCTTGCCGGTGTCCATAATATTTTTTGAATGTCTACAGAATGCCTGTAAATATGTCGTTTTTATTTTGTACTTTTGCATAAGATCGATGCTCTTCTAAAATAGAAGAAAGAGTAAGATGCTGTAACAGTGTTGTTTGTAGTTTATTTTTAAGAGTTTCAGTATAATGAGAATAACGATGTCTGTATTGTGCTTTCTTCTATTTACAGGAGAAATAATCGCACAGTTAGAATACAAAGGCAATAAAACATTACGCATAGACTATATTTTCTCGGGAAATGCGGAGAAACAGGAAATTTCATTGGACGAACTAAGTGTTTCGGAGGGATGGTATGGGCGTAGGAAAAATCTGGACAGCGTACCGCTACGTGGAAACGGCCAACTCATTATGAAGGATGCACAAACAGACAGCATCCTATATGCTACATCGTTTTCCACACTGTTTCAGGAATGGCTGGGGACAGAAGAGGCTACACGCGTACGCCGTGCATTTGAGAACGTTTTTTTGTTGCCTATGCCGAATGCTCTTGCCAAAGTTCAGATTGAGCTTTATGATTTCAAAGGAAAAACGATAGCTTCAATGAAACATGAAGTAAATCCTTCAGACATCCTGATCAGGCCTGTCAAAAATAAATCGGAATACGTTTATTTAAGAAAAAGCGGAAGAAAAGAAGGACATTCCATCAATATAGCCATTGTTGCCGAAGGATATACGAAAAAAGAAATTCCCCAATTCTACAATGATGCGGAAATCGCTGTTGAAGCGATATTATCGCACGAACCGTTTCGCAGGAATCGGGACCGTTTTAATTTCGTTGCAGTGGGACTTGTGTCTGAAGAAAGCGGAACAAGCATTCCCCACCGACGGGAATGGAAAAATACGGCCCTGGGATCCCATTTCGACACCTTTTATTCAGATCGCTATCTGACAACACTACGGATAAGGCAATTGCACGATGCTCTCGCCGGAATCCCGTATGAGCATATCATCATCTTGGCCAATACAGATAATTATGGAGGTGGAGGCATCTATAATTCCTACACCCTGACAGCAGCACGACACGGGACAGTCCGTCCGGTTGTCGTACATGAGTTCGGACATAGCTTTGCCGGGCTGGCGGATGAATATTTTTATGATGATCAATACGTTGAATACTATTATCCCGAAATAGAACCTTGGGAACAAAACATAACGACATTGAAGGATTTTGAAAAGAAATGGAAAGATATGCTTCCCGTCAATGCCGATATACCGACACACAAAGGGCAAGCCCCTTCTATCGGTGTTTATGAAGGAGGCGGATATCAGTCTAAAGGAGTATGGAGAGCTTGTCAGAATTGCAGGATGAGGACAAATGAAGCAACTGATTTCTGTCCGGTCTGCCAAAGAGCAATAGAACGGCTCATACATTTTTATTCCGAATAACATAATATGAGAATACATTGATGAAGGCAAAACAAAATAAAAAAACAAAAAATGTCAGTTTGAAAAAGACAATCCTTCCCAAAGGAATAAAGGATTTATATCAGGGGGAGACCTTACGTTTTCTGGCAGGAATGCTGCTGCTCATTACGGCCCTATTCATGCTACTGGCTTTCAGTTCCAATTTTGTGACCGGAAAATACGACCAATCGGGAGTAGTGGCAGGAAATTTGCTGAATGCGGCAAATTACGGAGGTCTGTTGGGAGCCTATACAGCCTATTATTTCATGAACGACTGTTTTGGCATCTGTTCTTTCTTTATTCCTGTGTTCCTGATTTTTACCGGAATGAAGTTGATGCGGGCCTACAAAGTGCGACTGTGGAAATGGTTCGTAAATTGCTCTATTCTGATGGTCTGGGGTTCATTGGCCTTGAGTTTAGCTCAAGACACACTGATTCCGGAGACATGGCTGGATGTTTCGTTCTATCTGGGAGGGCTGCATGGAGAGCATATCCGGAAATATCTGGTATGTTATATCGGGACCTTCGGAACCTTTGCCATTGTTATTGCAACCGCAATATGCTACTTAATTTATTTAAGTAGAGAGACCATACAGATTATCCGTAAATTATTGAATCCCAAGGATTATATAAAAGACAAGATTTCCCGCAAAAACAATATCACCAATAATCCTCTGGTACAGAAGAAGGAAGGTTACTCTTCCGACAGTGCGACTGAAGAGGAAGCGAAGGAACAAGAAACTGAATATGAAGAGGATTTCCCTGTCAGCATTTCGTTGAGCAATCATACAGAAGATGGAGTAGAACCATCGCTGATTTTAGAAGAAGCAGAGTCCAAGACCACCATATCTCCGGAATTGAAATGCGATACCCGTCTGGATATTGAGAATATTGCGGTGGAGGAAAAAGCAAACAGCAAAACTGTTGAGGAAATTTCCGGATTGGAGCCCTACGATCCCCGCCGCGATCTGGAGTATTATAAATTCCCGACTTTAGATCTTCTGAAAAAATATCCGGATAATTCGCCTGCCATCGACATGGCGGAACAGAATGCGAATAAAGACCGTATAATTACAGTGCTGAAGAATTTCGGAGTAGAGATTTCCAGTATTAAGGCAACCATCGGCCCCACCATTACTCTATACGAGATTACTCCGGCTCCGGGTGTCCGCATCAACAAAATACGTAGTTTGGAAGATGACATCGCTCTTAGCCTGAGTGCATTGGGTATACGTATTATTGCCCGTATTCCAGGAAAAGACACCATCGGGATAGAAGTTCCCAACAAGAATCCCAGAATCGTCTCCATGGAAAGCATCCTGAATTCAAAAAAATTTCAGGAGAGTACCTACGAATTACCGATCGCTTTGGGAAAGACCATTACCAATGAAGTGTACATGGTGGATCTGGCAAAAATGCCTCATTTGTTGGTAGCGGGAGCTACCGGACAGGGAAAATCTGTCGGTCTCAATGCCATCATAACTTCCTTGCTCTACAAAAAGCATCCCGCCGAATTAAAACTGGTGATGATTGACCCCAAAAAGGTAGAATTCAGCGTCTACTCTCCTCTTGAGAATCATTTCCTGGCAAAAATTCCAGACGGTGAGGATTCTATCATTACTGATGTGACAAAAGTGGTTCAGACATTGAAAAGCCTTTGCGTCCTGATGGATCATCGGTATGACTTATTGAAAAAAGCGAAAGTACGTAATATCAAAGAGTACAATGCCAAATTCAAGGAGCGTCGGCTAAATCCCGAAAGCGGTCATGAATTTATGCCATATATTGTTGTCATCATTGACGAGTTCGGAGACTTGATAATGACAGCGGGCAAAGAAGTGGAACTGCCCATCGCTCGAATCGCCCAGTTGGCCCGAGCCGTAGGAATGCACATGGTCATTGCCACACAACGTCCTACCACAAATATCATCACCGGTACGATCAAAGCTAATTTCCCTGCGCGTATGGCGTTTAAAGTTACCTCCCAGATAGACAGCCGGACAATATTAGACCGGACAGGAGCGAATCAGCTGGTAGGTAAGGGAGACATGCTTTTCTTGGCAGAGAGCGATCCTGTACGTGTACAATGTGCATTTGTCGATACGCCCGAAGTGGAGCAAATAAATAATTTCATTGCTGCTCAACAAGGATATCCCAGTGCTTTTGAGCTGCCGGAAGTTCTGGCCGAGGGAGAAGGACAGCCTAAAGGGAAGGAACTTGATACAGGAAATCTGGATCCCATGTTTGAGGAAGCGGCCCGACTCATTGTTATTCATCAACAGGGGTCCACGTCATTGATTCAACGCAAATTCGCCATCGGTTATAACCGCGCCGGACGCTTGATGGACCAACTTGAAAAAGCCGGAATCGTAGGTCCCACACGAGGAGCCAAACCCAGAGAGGTCCTTTGTGCGGATGAGGTAGAGTTAGATATGAGAATCAGCAGTTTGAAATAAACGTATTTATAATAATAAATAGCAGAGTATTATGATACACCTCCATCGATTAATCTTATGTTGGTTTGCCTTTTGGACAACCTGTGTCGGACTTTTTGCACAAGATGTTCTATCTGTTATGGAAAGAACTGCCACGAAACTGAAAAACAGCAATGGAATAGAGGCTTCTTTTGAAGCGACATCATTCAATGGGACACAAGCCTCGGGGAGCATTCAAGGCAAGATCATGGTACAGGGGAATAAATTCAGAATTCAATCCGAAGAAATGTCTACATGGTTCGATGGGAAAACTCAATGGACCCAACTTTCCGGAAGTAACGAGGTAAATGTTTCCTCGCCGACACAAGAAGAAATCCAGCAGCAGAACCCTTACGCATTTATAGATCTGTACAAGAAAGGATATGCTCGTCAATTGGCCGAAGCAACCTATCAGGGAAAGAGCTGTTACGAAGTGCGTCTGGTGGCCCAAGACAAGAAAAACAAAATTCAGGAAATGCGTCTGACCATAGACAAAAAGACATTTCTTCCGCTCTCTGTCCGCACGAAAATGGGAAAAGGCAACTGGCTGCGCATACGGGTAAACAGCATTAAAATGGGTAAAAAATGGAAAGATGACATATTCCGCTTTGACAAGAAACAACATCCGGATATAGAAATTATAGACCTTAGATAATCATGTTATAAATAATAGAAATATATGGAAACTATTCGTTGTTTGATTTTAGGTTCCGGCCCTGCCGGATATACCGCGGCCATTTATGCCGGTCGTGCGGGATTGGCTCCAGTTCTTTATGAAGGCCTTCAACCGGGAGGCCAGTTGACAACCACAACTGAAATCGAGAACTTTCCCGGCTATCCGGATGGCATTGATGCCAATGAAATGATGGAAGACCTTGCCCACCAGGCCAAGCGGTTTGGAGCGGAGTTCCGGTCATCCATTGCTATAAAGGTCAATCTGGAACAGATGCCCTATACGGTAACTTTTGATGATGGTTCTGAAGTGTCCTGCCATACTCTGATCATTGCAACCGGAGCTACTGCCAAGTATCTGGGATTGGCTGATGAAGAAAAATATAGAGGACTGGGAGTCAGCGCATGTGCCACGTGTGACGGATTCTTCTATCGTAAAAAGACAGTTGCCGTTGTAGGCGGAGGCGATACTGCATGCGAAGAAGCCACCTATCTGTCAGGCCTTGCATCCAAAGTATATCTCATTGTAAGGAAACCATATCTTCGGGCTTCAAAAGCTATGCAGGACAGAGTTCTGTCGAATCCTAAAATTGAGGTGCTATTTGAAACAAATACGGTAGGTTTGTTTGGCTCGGAAGGAGTTGAAGGTGCCCATCTGGTCCATAAAAAAGGAACGGCAGAAGAGACAGTATCAGATATAGCCATAGACGGTTTCTTTTTGGCCATCGGCCACAAACCAAACAGCGAAATTTTTAAACCATGGGTCCATACCAATGAAATCGGATATATTATCACGGAGGGTGCAACTTCCAAGACTAATGTTCCCGGAGTATTCGCAGCAGGTGACGTTGCCGATCCGCACTACCGTCAAGCAATTACCGCAGCCGGAAGCGGATGCAAGGCTGCAATGGATGCAGAACGCTATCTGTCGGAAAACGGTTTGTGAGAAACGACATCCGCATATCGGAAATGAAGGGCTGCAAGGAAACTGTAAAATTTTTCCTTGCGGTCCTTTTAGCTCATTCATTCGTATCGTGCATAGGTAAACGCAACATTGCTCACATTGATTTCAATAGCTTGGCAAAAGCCGGCATGAAATTGGGTATTGAAATTGCAGAAAATGACAATCATGCCCTCTTCCAGGAAGCTGCGCAATGGGTGGGCACACCATATAAATACGGGGGAAATACAAAGGACGGTATAGATTGTTCCGGACTGACATGCAGAATATACGAAAGAGTATACGGCATCCGACTGCCTCGGAGCAGTGAACAGCAATACCGAACGGCAACTCACATTAATACACAGAAGAAGTCCATGAAACAAGGTGACCTGATGTTCTTTCGTTCCTCCAAATCGGGAAACAAATGCAGTCATGTCGGCATTTATCTGAAAAACAAATTGTTTATCCATTGCAGCAATTCACGTGGTGTTATCGTTGAACGCATCGATGGAGTTTACTGGAATGATAAATGGATAGGATCATCTCATTAGTTTCTCCTGCTCCATTTATGATGTTCTTAACTTTCCGGATTGCAATAATTTACTTTAAGCTATATGATGTGAATATCGCCTAAATTCTACCGCACTCCGAAAGTCTACCGATAATAATAAAAAAGCAGGAGATAAACACCTGTTGTAATTTGTGTTTACCTCCTACCCTATTCATATTGAATTTCTGAAATATCTTACGTCTTTACACCATTTTTGGGGGGGTACGAGACATTTCGTTGCTGAAGAAATCAGCACAATCTCCGGGAACCATCGCCAATAACAACATCAATGATGACAGGTTCTTTTCCAAATTTAGCAGCAAATTTCTCTTTTACGACTTTCACAAAATTGTCATAAAGCTCTTCACTGACCAAGTTGATGGTGCAACCGCCGAAACCACCGCCCATAATACGGGAACCGGTCACTCCAGCTTCCTTAGCAATGTCATTCAAATAGTCCAATTCTTCGCAGGATACCTCATACTCCTTGCTCAGACCCTCGTGCGTAGCGTACATCATCTGACCAACCGTCTCATAGTCTCCTTTCTCTAATGCTTCACAGACTTTGAGTACACGGTCTTTTTCACCGATAACATATTTAGCACGTTTGTAGTCCTCTTCCGATACTTCATTCTTAACTTCATCAAGCATCGCATAATCAGCATCACGCAAAGACTCAACCATGTGATGGTGCTTGTAAATGGCAGCAGCCACACGCTCACAGCTTTCACGACGGTCATTGTAGGGAGAACCTACCAATTCGTGTTTTACCTGAGAATTTACCAAAACCAATTTATAGCCTTCAGGATGGAACGGGAAATATTCAAATTCACCGCTACGACAGTCCAAGCGCATGAGACTACCAGCCTTGCCATGTACGGAAGCAAACTGGTCCATGATACCACACTTACATCCCAAATACTTATGTTCCACACGCTGCCCCACACGAGCCAATTCCATCAAGGATATCTTATTTCCGCCCCATATATCATTCAAAGCAAAAGCATATACGCTCTCCAAAGCCGCAGACGATGACATGCCAGCTCCAAGAGGAACATCACCCGCAAAAGCGGTATTAAATCCTTCTACAGGCACTCCCAACGCCATCATTTCACGGCAAACACCAAAGATATAGCGTGCCCATGATGCTTTCGGACCCTCCTCATCATCCAGAGAAAACTCCACGTAATCTTTCAAATCAATTGAATAGGCACGTACCTTACGCGTCTCATTCGGCTTGATCTCTGCAATCATCCCCTGCTCTACCGCACCGGGAAAAACAAAACCATTGTTGTAGTCTGTGTGTTCACCGATCAGATTAATGCGTCCGGGAGATGCATATACAGAACCGGTAGCGCCATCAAAATGTTTCAGGAAGCGACTGCGGACGTCTTCTATTGTCAGTTTCATGTGATTAGTGTTTTATAGGTTAATATATCATCTATCGATTTTCGGAATTATTCTTCACTCTTGCTCACACGGCTGCCCACAAGAGCATAGAACAGAAGATATGCGGCACAGAATACCACCACCCAGAAACTGGTAACGTAATCTGTAAAGTCTGCAACCGCTCCTTGAATAGCCATCATCACAGCGCAACCAAAGACCATGGTCATAAAGATGCCTGAGGCAATCGCCGTATATTTGCCAAGCCCTTCAACTGCCATATTAAAGATAGCTCCCCACATAACAGAGGTGCAAAGA
>VSQE01000081.1 GCA_009775705.1 Prevotellamassilia sp. | reverse complement strand
AAGCACGACTGAAACCCCTGTAACTCAATTCTATCACTATATCTTTCCGCATTTCACTTTTTTGTAGTAACTTTGCAGATATAAAACTCTGAAATTTCAATTATTAAAGAGACAACAAGCAATGAAACTCAAAAAAGTACTCAAGTGGTCACTCCTTATTATTTCCATTCTCCTTTCCCTGTCTGTCGGAGCCGCATGGTACCTGCTGGACTATTCCCTGACCCCCAGCTCCCGCGGGCATGACATTGAAAAAGCATGGAAAGAAACCACACAGGCCTATCCAGAACTAAAAGAGTGGCGCGACAGCCTTACACATCTCCAAGCACTATGCGATACCACACTGCAAGCTGAAGACGGAACGAAACTACATGCTTTTTTTGTAAAGGCTGCCCGCCCCACACGCCACACGGCAATCTTAGTACACGGTTACACTGACAATGCCATAAGGATGATGCCGCTGGGATACATGTACGAGCGGAATCTGGGATATAACATCCTGCTGCCCGACTTGCGTTTCGCCGGTAACAGCGGGGGCGACCACATGCAAATGGGATGGAAAGACAGGAAAGATCTGATCCGCTGGCTTCATGTCATTCCCTCTCTATTCGGTGACACAGCCACGGTCGTAGTACACGGAATCTCTATGGGAGCCGCCACTACCATGATGCTATCGGGCGAAAAAGATGTACCCCGCGTGCGAGCCTATGTAGAGGACTGTGGCTATACCTCCGTGTGGGAACAGTTCCATAAAGAACTGGGCGAGCGCTTTCATCTCCCCTCGTTTCCAATCATGAACATCGCCTCACACCTCTGCCGCCTGCGTTACGGATGGGACTTCGAGGAAGCTTCTGCCCTGAAGCAAGTAAAACATTGCAAGAAACCCATGTACTTCATTCATGGCAGTGCGGACAAGTTTGTCCCCACATATATGGTATACGAACTGTATCGCGCCAAGCCGGCCCCCAAGAAACTATGGATTGCTCCGGAATCCGAACATGCGGCATCTTTCCATGACCACAAAGAAGAATATACACAGAACATCCGGAACTTCCTGATTCCACTTATGTAAAACGGATCTGATAGAAAATTCATTGACGATTATCTGACACAAATGAGAATTACATTATTACAAACGGATATACACTGGAGAGACAGCACCTACAACCTACAAAAAGCGGAGCAAATGATGGATGGAGAAGGGGGCAGTGAACTCTATATCCTCCCTGAAATGTGGAACACCGGATTTGATACCTCCGACAGAATACGCCAGCTACTGTCAACTGGCAACAATGCCCTGAAGTGGATGCAAAAAAACGCACGGGAACGCAACTGTGCCATTGCCGGCAGCGTAGCCGTCATGGAAAAGAACCGGATCTTCAACCGTTTCTATCTTGTAAAATCCGATGGTTCGGCAGTCCATTACGACAAACGCCACCTGTTCGGTATAGGAGGAGAAGACAACACCTTTACGGCTGGGCATGAGCGCATAGTATGCGAACTGAACAGTTGGAGAATACTCCTGCTGACATGTTACGACCTGCGTTTTCCCGTCTTTGCCCGCAATCGGAACGATTACGACATGATGATATGCATCGCTTCCTGGCCGGAAAGCAGGCAGGCCGTATGGCAAACACTGCTGAAAGCAAGAGCCATAGAAAACCAATGCATTGTATGCGGGGTGAACCGCACCGGATGCGATCCTTTATGCAGCTATGCCGGCGGCTCGGTCATCATCGATGCCTACGGCAGAGAACTTCTGAATCTGGGAGATACCGAAAAAGCCGGAACCTCCGAGACGGACCTACACGGTCTGCAAGCATTCAGACAGAAATTCCCAGTTCTGAACGATGCAGACGACTTCACGCTGAAATACTGACAATGTTCCAACAATAACGACGCTACTCCGTCAGAAAACGGATAATGGCCTCCATCGCTTTTGCACGGACCGATGCATCCCGAATACACTCAAAAGGAAAACCGGCTGCAACCACACGATAATCTTTTCCGCTATATGCCACTCCGGCACCGGCTCCTCCTCCATAGGCAAAAACGGAAAATGCCCCGCTTCCGGCAGGCATAAGAATATTCGGATCCGACACAGCATAATGAAGAGAAGAAGGGCTTCGGAAAATCGGAAACTGCAAATTCAATCCACGCACAAAGTCCGTGGAATCGGAGCGAGCCGAACCCGCATATCTGTACTTCAGAACCTTCTCCGTAAAATCCCGCTCCTCCACCTGTTGCATGTCGGAACCGATATAGGCACCAGTAACGAAAAGTCGGCCTCCCTCTCGCAAATAATCCGTCAGTATACGGCACATAGAAGGAGGGAACGTCTTATAGCTCCTCAAATTATAGCTCACATCCTTCTCCAGTCCTGCGATATAATCTATCATGTCATAGTCCCCAAGCGCATTCCACCCCCCCATAACTGCTTCTTTTCCACACGAAGAAAATGAATAGCTCCCTGAGGCGGCGATGGCAGAGCCGTGAACGACCGCATAGTCAAAAGTATTACCAGCAAAAATCTTGCCCATCATTTCCCTGCCACAATACCCCAACCCAGCCGGTCCTTTATTTCCGGCAGCAGACGGATCATAATTCAGCTGCTCACCGGAATAGGCCGCCGTATAATGATAAGGCACTCCCATATCTTTCTTAAGATCAAACCCTACGCTGTCAGCAGTCTCCACTTGTGCCGGACCGCCCAGACGTTCAAAAGCATTGACAATAAGAACGTGCTTCGTCCCGCCACGCGCCTTAAACACCGAAAGTGTCTCCGATGGGAAACTCTCGCCGCCGGCATTGACAGCCGTCACCTTGAAGCAATACTGCACACCTTCATTCACGGGCAACGTTATCTCCGTCTTACCGGCAAAGTAATGTCCGTTATCAAAATCGCCATCCCCCATCTTGGTATACACAACATACCCTTCAGGACGTGCCAGATCCTTTTCTATCTTATCGGTCCGAGGTTTCCAGCTCAAACGAACCTCATTTCCCTCCTTGCTCAACAAAGCGGAAAAACAACAGACAGGTAAAGGCTGCACAGCATAATGACGGATGCCGTGAGAATAATTCACATAACGCAGAAGCGCTTTATAGACAGCACGGGCCATCGTGAACTTGAACAGCGGATCATGCCCCAGTTTCATGTCTGCATAATTTTGGTGGGAAAGCATCTCAAGAATAGCCGAAGGCACATGAGGGCTCCGCGTCTCCGAATAGTTGCGATCCCAAAGTTCACGGCGGGTCCATTCAACGGGGAAGGTTGCCGAAAGATCGTTCGTCACTGTAGACATCAGCATATCCGCCAAATCGAAAGACGACTTTCGGGAAAGACCGGTCTGATAAGTTGTTTTCCCTTCACCGTCAACGGTAGTGCAAATTCCCAACGTCCCGAATATTCCACCGTCATGACGTACTCCGGCATCACTATGCACTGCCAGAGCCAACTCAAAGGGTACACCACCGCCAGCCGTCCGTGGCTGATATACACTACCTCCTCCCAAATAATTGAGCAGATTCGACCGACTGCGCAAATCGTCATTATAATCATTCGTCCCATCATCCGCATTAAAAAGACTATCGGGTAATCCGCTCCATTGGGCGTGATAACGGGCAGCCTCTAAAAATCTGGGCATACCGCTCGTACCATATCCGTCACGATCGGTCTGCCCCACTCCACCTCCAAAGCGGACACCGTCGGCAGTAACTACACCCCGATAATTGCTCTGATTGGTCAAAACTACCCTACCGTCCCGGTTCTCTCCCTCTTCAAACTCAAATGTCCCCAAATAAAGCCACGTACCACCTCCCATCTGCTGGTTGACACTAAACTGAGAACGTCCTCCACAATGATAGACAGTATATCGCGCATCGCTGACGCTATTGGGGCGTGACACATAAGATACATACACCGCATAGCGGCCACGCCGGGGAATATGAGGTGTCCATGACACCGAAGACAGCCGCGAGCGTCGATTCGTAGCATTCGCCCAACGCGCCGTGCCGAGACGAAACGGCAACACACTGTCTGTGAGTAAACCCATCGGAGGAGCAAAAGCCGAATCGGAAAGGGTGCTCCACGGATAATCACTTTGAGGAAACTCCTCATACCGGCCTTGCCGGTCGCCACCGTCATTATCCACCACAGCTTCCGCCGTCTGTATGTCACGCTCACGGGGGCAATAAACAACAGCTCCCGCATTCTCCAACATGGGTATGAGAAAAGGATACACAAAAGACTGCGTAAACAAATCCTCCGTTGTGCAGAACAGGTACGGACGCTGCCATACCCAATCGCCGGCCTTATAGTAACGACCGTGACTGGGCCATACCATCAGATGCCGTCCGGCAAGTCCCTGAGTAATACTGAAAGGACGGGAAAGATTCTGTACCCAAGGATTACCCTTATAATTGACCTCGCCCCACAAACGTCTCTTATCACCTCCGTCTTCCTTGTAAATGTTGGGAATCAACTCTTCGATATCCACACCGCGCTTACCACGCAACGAGAGCCGGTAAGTGTTATAAGGAGGCGGCAACCGACGAGACAGATCTTTATAAATTCGCGATACCGTCTGTGGAGTAAAAGGCTGAGAGGAAAACGCTTCGTTCGTATAGACAATGATATTCCTCTCCTGCTCATCCACACACATACTGTCGGCTTTCATGCTTCCATAAGGCCGATAGTTTTCCAATTTATAGCCTGAGAAATAAGTTTTAAGCGCATTCTGCAACATGGGGTCAACTTCGACAGACTGCGTCCAGCAATCTGTGAACAGACTGAATATAAAGAATAACGAAACGAATCTTTTCATCCGCACCTATTATAATATTGAAACTCTATGACATTTCCTCTACAGCAAATTTTTCAGGATGTCGTCCTTTGAATGCACGGTAGTAATCCATAATTACCCGCATGTCAGCTTCTACATCTCCCGAAGGATGGATGGTCTTCGTACAGACAATGAGTTTCTTTTCATAATCAATGGCATACAGCATGATCGGAAGTCCGGCTTTGAGAGCGATAAAATAAAAACCACGTTTCCATGTATGCACCAGCGAGCGTGTACCCTCAGGCGTGACAGCCAATTCAAAACGTTCAGAATTCAATGCCTTTTCTGCCAATTGATCCGTAAGGCTCGTATGGCGACTCCTTTCAACAGCTATGCCGCCCATTCTGCGAAACAGATTTCCCAAAGGCCAGAAAAACCATTCTTTCTTCATCAGAAAACCGGCAGTCCTGCCAATGGCGCGATAATAAATTTCAGCAATCAGAAAATCCCAATTACTGGTATGGGGGGCGACACAAATGATGCACTTATTATAACGCGGAACCGTTACCTGTTCTCTCCAGCCCATCACACCGAAAAACAATTTCCGGCAAATTGTCTGTAACATTATTGTATAAAAGGTATAAATAAAAGAGAGAAAAGTATAGACACGTATCTATGCTCTTCCCCCTCTGTTACTATTATTCAGGCCTTTACAATCTTGTCAGCCAATTCATTAATCTCCCGTGTAAAATCCTCACGTAGTTTCTTGAAAAAGACTTTACCGTGCCCTCTCTCACAATGGCTTAGCCGGGATACATAATCACCATGCAAAACCAAAAGGTTTGCCATCAGGGTTTCGATCTTTTCTTTATCGGCCTGTCCGCACCGATTAAGAGCTACACAATCTGCAAAGAGCTCGCCACAAATATATTTGATGCTCTTTTTCAAGTTTCTTCTATTTGCCATAATAATCCTTGTATTTAATTCTATACTTTAATCTTTACAAATTATCTCCATGCCTTTTAGTATTGCCTGCTCATTCATCGGCAACAAATGATGATGCCTCTCAGGCAAGGTCTTACGAAGCGCTTTCATCACACTCTCCAACGATACGATCGGATGTAACTTCAGCAACCCTCCCAGAACAATCATATTAAAGCACTTCATCATCTTCATGTCTGCCGCCGTCTCCATGGCATTGACATGGAACGAGCTTATATCCTCACGGGACGGCTTGTCCAAAATACCGAATGAGTCGTAAAGCAGACTTCCTCCGGACTTCACTTTGTTCTGAAACTTATCCAATGAAGGTTGGTTCAACAATATGGCTGTATCATAACGACTTAGAATTGGCGATGATATTTTCTCGTCACTCACTATTACCGTTACATTGGCAGTTCCTCCACGCTGTTCAGGACCGTACGCAGGCATCCACGTCACCTCTTTGCCCTCCATCAGACCAGCATACGCCAGAATTTTCCCCATGGAAAGCACTCCCTGTCCTCCGAATCCGGATATGATAATTTCCTGTTTCATATTATTGCTTGTCTTTCAGATCCCCTATGTGATAGAAATCCAACATGTGCTCTTCCATCCATTGATTGGCTTGTACCGGTGTCATCTTCCATCCCGAAGAACAAGTTCCCACAATTTCAACCAGATTGGAACCTTTCCCTTGCATGGAATTTTCAAAAGCATGCCTGATGGCTTTCTTGGCCCGCTTAATGGCTGGAACATTATGTACGCTCTGTCGCGTAACATAAGCCGTACCATCAAGCTGTGCCGCTATTTCCGTCATCTTCAACGGATAACCATGCAAACGCACTTCTCTTCCATCCGGACAGGTTGCCGTCTTCATGCCGATGAGAGTAGTCGGAGCCATTTGTCCTCCGGTCATCCCATATATGGCATTGTTCACAAATATGATTGTGATATTATCTCCCCGGTTAAGGGTATGTATCGTTTCCGCCGTTCCTATACAGGCCAAATCGCCATCTCCCTGATAGGTAAAGACAAGACGGTCCGGCCAAAGTCGTTTGCAAGCCGTTGCCAATGCCGGAGCCCGCCCGTGTGCAGCTTCCTGCCAGTCTATATCAATATACCTGTATGCGAAGACCGCACATCCGACAGGACTGATTCCAATTGTCTTCTCCTCCATTCCCATCTCTTCAATCACCTCACTTATAAGTTTATGAACCACACCATGCGAGCATCCCGGGCAATAATGCATCGACATGTCGTTCAAGAGGTCCGGTTTCTTATAAATCAGATTCTCGGGACTGATTATTTCTTCTCTTGTCATAATCTCTTTTATAATTAAAACGCGTAGCCGACGGTTTTCTCATCATCCCCGGCATGCGCATCATTACCTCCACCATTTTTATTACCACAGCCAGCAAAGCCAGAGCGTAACTAAAGAGGGTTCCACGTCGGGATTCGGAAAAGACCAGGACACCAACCATTGCAACAACAGCCAATATCATGAAGATTCCATTCAGAATATTACGGATAAAAAGAGTTTTATCCTCCCGTCTCCTCTCGGTTTCCCACTCGGGATGCTCCAGACGTTCCAATATATTCCGTTCGTCAGAAGGCATACTCTAAATCATGAACGTGACAACTTCATCAATGCATCAATAATTTCATCCGGGTCGGGAACAATCCCCCCCAGACGCCCGAAGTGATTGACAGGAACACGCCCCTCCACAGCTCCACGGACATCAAAAACCATCTGACCGGCATTGATCTCCACCGTCAAGAAACCTTTCACACGGCCTGTTTCAGCCAACCCTCGTAATTCTTTTTCCGGAAACGGCCATAGCGTAACCGGACGGAATAGTCCTACCTTCATTCCATGCTCTCGCGCGGTCTTCATTGCCTCTTGGGATATACGCGCAGCCGACCCGAAAGCGACAATCACATACTCGGCATCATCACAAAGCATTGCCTCATAACGAACTTCCTTCTGTGACATCTCACGGAATTTCTCCTGCAAATGCAGATTCTTTTTTTCCATCACTGCCGGATCCAACTCAAGCGATGTTATGATGTTACTTCCGCGCCGATGCAGACCGTTTCCGTTTGCGGCCCAAGGACATTCTGCCAGAATTTCCTCTTCCGTACGCCGCGGCTTAAACGGAGGAAGTACAACTTTCTCCATCATCTGCCCAATCACTCCGTCAGACAGAATCATCACCGGATTCCTATACTTAAAAGCCAGATCAAACGCCAAGTCTACAAAATCCGCCATTTCCTGAACCGATGCCGGTGCCAATACTATCAAATTATAATCGCCATTGCCACCACCTCGTGTTGCCTGGTTATAATCACTCTGAGAAGGCTGGATGGTTCCTAATCCGGGCCCTCCACGCTGCACATTGACAATCAGACCCGGAACCTCGGCTCCAGCCATATAGCTTATTCCCTCCTGCATCAGGGCTATACCTACACTCGAAGAGGATGTCATTGCCCGCTTTCCCGTACCTCCGGCACCATACAGCATATAAATGGAAGCCAATTCGCTCTCAGCCTGCAAGACTACCATCCCGGTTGTCTCCCAAGGCTTCAATTCAGCCAACGTCTCCAGCACTTCAGACTGCGGAGTTATCGGGTATCCGAAATAGCCATCGCATCCGCAACGAATTGCCGCATGTGCGATAGCCTCATTTCCTTTCAATAGCAGAATATCATTATCTTCAATCATAATTTTTTACGTCATTAATCTTTTTTCCTGTATACTGTAATGCAACCGTCTGGACAAACAATAGCACACGAAGCACAACCGATACAACCTTCATTAATCTCCCGACAAAAGACATAACCTTTATGATTCACCTCTCCTGTCGAAAGAGCCAGCACATTCATCGGACAGGCGACAACGCAAAGATTACATCCTTTACATCTCTCCATATCAATGACAACTGCTCCTTTCATCTTGCTCATAATCAATTCGCAATTTATAGAAAACAGGGCACAACCCTATTGATTAAACATATCTTTATTGTAGAAATCCATAATATCTGTCAGCATTTGCCGTGCTTCGACCGCGGGGCCCTCCGCATCAAAATCCTGCGACTGCATAAAACAACCTAAAGCTCTTTTCCAATCGGAATACTTCATATATGCAAGCCCTTTCAAATATAGCAATCGGGCCTTTTCCTTCTCGTGCACCCCTTCATCATCTATCAAAAGTTTATCAGCCTGCCTGATGGCTTCATCAGGCATTCCCGCTCCTATCAATTCACGGATTTTTTCCAACTGTCTCCTCATGATCTATCAACTCAAAAAAGAAGAAGCCCGTCTGGTCCGAGCACAAACTAAACTCCTTTTGTTTAATGCAAAAATACAATTTATAAATCAGAAGAATGCTTTCAGACATTTTTTTTAGCCCGACAAAATGTTAAAGTAAACAAACAAATAAGTCTTATAGAAGTTAATAAACTGATTTTCAAACAACATATATTAGGTCGTCATCATCGTTCCTCATAGATACAGCAGACATACAAAAAGGCTTTTGCAATACAGTATCGCAAAAGCCCTGTTCTTCCTTGTATCGAGAAATATTCATCAACCAAGATATTTGGTCAGAATCTTTATGTTATCAGCTTCACGAAGTCTGCGCAAAGCCCGCTCCTTTATCTGCCTTACACGTTCACGGGTCAAGTTCAGGTTGTTGGCAACCTCTTCAGCCGTCATTTCATTGCGCCCAATGCCAAACAGCATTTTCAAGACTTGTCTTTCGCGCTCTGACAAGGTTGACAAAGCGGCATCCAGATCAGACGAAAGAGATTCTTTCTCCATCAGATTATCCGTACTCGGAGCCGATTCATCCGTCATGATATCTATTAAGCAGTTGGAATCATCGTCCTGAAAAGGAGCATCCACTGATACTTTTTTCCCGTTCGTCCCCATAGCCTCTTGCACTTTGCTCACATCCGTATCCAAAATATCGGCAAGTTCCTGCACGGAGGGGCGTCTCTCAAACTCCTGCTCAAAATTCACGATGGCCTTTGTCAGTTTGCTTTGAAAACCTACCTGATTCAAAGGCATACGTACGATTCTGCTCTGTTCTGATATAGCTTGAAGTATGCTCTGACGAATCCACCAGACCGCATAACTGATAAACTTAAAGCCACGTGTCTCATCAAACTTCTGCGCGGCTTTTATCAATCCTAAATTACCTTCATCAATCAAGTCATTCAAAGCCAAGCCCTGATTCTGATATTGTTTGGCCACACTGACAACAAAACGCAAGTTCGCACGCGTCAACCTCTCCAAGGCCTCACGGTCTCCGTGGTGAATCCGCTGTGCAAGCTCCACCTCTTCATCAGTTGATATCAATTCTTCACGCCCAATCTCTACCAGATATTTGTCTAATGCTGCACTGGAACGATTGGTAATACTTTTGTTAATTTTTAGTTGTCGCATAGTCTACGGGAATTGAGCCACAAAATTACAAATAAATACTCACATAAACGAATAAAAATAAAGCATTCACGCAAAAATGCAAAAAAGAACATGCGGAAAATACGAAGACACAACACATGTATTGAAAAATTTCCCTATCTTTGCGCTGTCGGCATAAGTTGGCGGACCATAACAGCCGACTACACGAAGCGAATTGCAACCTCCTTTACGAAGGAGGGCACCGGATTATACGTTTCGGAAAATCCAATAATTACCAGGAGACGGAAATCCGGCGGCTCCAACCCCAAAAACACCTTACCATGAAAACAACAGAGATCAAGTGTGCACTTACCGCACTGTTTCTATCACTATCCGCACTGCCGCTCGATGCCGTTGCAGAATCCATCAGCGGAATTTGGAAACTGGACGCCGGAGCAAACGCCAGTACCATCAACTACAAAGTCCTGAAAAGAGACGGCACCTACTACAATTTGCGCTCGCAAGACGGCGGGAAAAGCTATTTCGTCACCCGCTCGGGCAATTACAAGGTTGTCACACCTGGTGTATATGTGGAAAATCTGAAGTATGAATACGGCCACCAGTGCAACACTGTATTCCCCATCTCCTACAAACAGATGTGTCCGATTGGATTGCGCCACGGCATCAACAAAGGGAAAAACAGCCAGACAGAAAGACAATAGTCCGGCACACAGATGTCTCTTCATAATTATTCGAATAACTAAAATTTAAAGTTCAACAAGTTTCTTCTGCAAAGATACTCCCCCGTCCTCCGGGATTGTTTCCGTTGCGTTAGATTGGAAACGATTTCGGGGTCCGTCTCTCCC
>VSQE01000080.1 GCA_009775705.1 Prevotellamassilia sp. | reverse complement strand
AAGTATGCGGCGCGAGTTCTTTATGATGCGCATTAAATCGAAAGTTTCCTTTGGGGAGAGCAGGGGAGCAAGCATGGGGCAAGAGTTGTTCATGAGGGTAGGGGTTCCGAAAATCAGAGTGAACGCAAGATGTGGATTTCCTCTTGAGGGTTGGGGGCATTGAAAATGGCGCTGCCGGCCACCAGAACATCTGCTCCGGCTTTCGTCAGGCGCTGCCCGGTTTCCCGGTTTACACCTCCGTCAATCTCTATGAGAGCCGCAGACTGTCTGCTGTCCAACAGTTCGCGCAGGCGGCGGGTCTTGTCCACGGCATTCTCTATGAACTTCTGTCCGCCGAAGCCGGGGTTGACAGACATGAGCATCACAAGATCAAGGTCCGGAGCTATCTCTTCGAGGACTGATACGGGAGTGTGTGGATTGAGGGTCACACCGGCCATCATACCTTCCGATTTGATTTGTTGTACGACTCGGTGCAGATGGGTACAGGCCTCGTAGTGTACATTCATTACTTTTGCGCCCAAAGCCTTTACCTGTGGAATGAATTTTTCGGGTTGGACAATCATCAGGTGCACGTCCAGAGGTTTTTGGGCATGGCAGGCCATAGCTTCCATGACAGGGAAGCCGAAGGATATGTTGGGGACGAACACACCGTCCATTACGTCCAGGTGGAACCAGTCGCATTCGCTCTTGTTGAGCATTTCGATGTCACGTTGCAGATGACCGAAGTCGGCCGATAGCAGTGAGGGGGAAATCAGTGGCATAATAGTATGTGAGTTGTAAAGGTTTGTGTTGTCAGGAAGGAGTATTGTTTTCTTTTCTGAGCCGTTGTATACGGGCCAGTTCGTTAAGGGCGTAGTCGCTGCAATCCGGATCGTCGAGCATGGGTTTGAGTATTTCCTCGGCCAGTTCCAGACAGTTCAGCCGGAGATAGATAGATATTTTGCGACGGCGCAGGAAGTTGTGGAAGGAACGGATCTTTTCGCTCGGTTCTTCATCGCTTTCTTCGAGTTTGCCTTCCACCTGTTCCAGCAGATTTGTCACGAGCGGCAGAGATCTGAAATCGTCCGAGTAGACCAGACAGTTGACATACTCTTCGGTGTAGCGTATGTTGTTTTGCGGGAAGGCTATGTCCAGATAGTAGTAGGCCAGTCTGTATAGCCCCAGCTGGCAATAGCATTGTCCTATGTAATGGCACAGTTCGTAGAATTTCTCTTTGTAGGACGAATGCAGGATGTGGAAATTGTCGTTCAGAATTTTCTGGGCATTTTCCAGATGGAGCAGGGCTTCGTAGAAGCGTTTCTGCCGCATCAGGCTACGGCCCCGGTAGAGGTTGGCAGCCACGTCAGGGTAGGTGCAATATTGTATGATCCGTTGTTCGTCCGTAAGTTCGTCGGTTTTTCCCTCGGTAGTCTTTTCCTGTGCGTCCTGCCACATGTATTGAAACTCGTTGCGGAGCTGTTCTGCCGGGATTCGGTCGTATGCCGCAATGAAGCTGTAGGCTGTGGCTTTGTTTTCAGGATTGAGCAGGGAGGAGCTGATGTCGGGGGCAGTGGCAGGCAGGCAGACGGTGAGACGCACGTAAAGCGTTTCCTTCGTAAAACCTTCCTTGTGCAGGGCAATGTGCAGTGTGCGGGGTTCCGGAAGTGCTGTGGTCTGATAAGTCAGTATAAGGGTAGCATCGTTCCGTACGAAAACGGCATTTTCCCCTTCTCCGAAAATAAGGGGAGAGAGAAGATCGAAGTTCTGGATGTCTTCTATTTCAGTCAGGAGTTTCAGTTCATGGGTGATAATTTCCAACTGGATGGGGGCGCCTGCTTTCTCTTTGAAGAATGTGGCTATGAGCTGGCCCAGTGTGAGGTGTTCCGTCTCGTTGAGACGGGGAAGTCGTTTTTTTTCGTAATAGGCTATTTCCAGTTCGTTGTGCAGGAAATCCTCGCGTTGCCTGTATATGTTTTCGGCTTCGTGATCGCTGGTATCGGTTCGGTCCGTTTCCTTTTCCATGTCTTGCATGAGTGAGGAAAATAGGTTCCGCATAGAGAAGCATTCCTGTAGCCGGAATTCCAGATCCGGCAATATGGTATCGGCGCTCGTATTGAGCATCACTTCGCCCAGAATGTGGGCATACGTCTTTCCTTCTTCCGGATTGAAGGTGTAGGCCACCTTCAGATGCTTGTCGTGCAGGTTACAGTTGTTGCATACTTGACGCATGCAGTCCAGTTTTTCCAGATCGCATTCGCCGATATACAGGAATTTGAGGTAAGCCTTGTGCATGTCCGGCAAAGGCTGTAGGATGAACAGCCCGCTCTGATACTTGAATTTGTAGCTGCGGATTTCCGAGTCTTCGCTTATTTCGGGCTTGCAGTTCAGGCGGTGCAGGAGCGTTTCTATAAGAACGTTCGCAGACAGGATCTCCTTTGGTCCGGATGAGTGGCGGCTTTTCCGAAAGTAATATAAGTTGAGGACCAGCGAGGACAAAAATAATGGCACGAAGAAGTATAGAACCGTCATGTAAATTCTGTATTGGAAGAAGCAAAGACAGGGCTAATGAACGCAAGGCAAGTTTACTCGTAAATTGCCGAGCGCTGCCTGTCTTCTGCAAAAATACAAAAAAAACGTCAAAGGGGATGTCTTGATTGTCTGAAAATAGAAAAAGCTTCTGTGTGTAGAATCCAACTTACTCTCAACTGGTAAATGCAATATTACAAAAAATATCTGAAGAAGTCGGTTGTTGGGGGGGTTGTTCATGAAATAAGTTTCGCATGTCCTTCCTTTTTCTATTTCCGATTTGGCTCCGTCCATACGGTTTGGTAGGGAATTTCTGTGTATCTTTGCGGGTGCAAACATAAACACGATGACCCAGACAAAACACATACAAATCAAGGACTACTCTTACGAACTCCCCGATGAACGTATTGCCAAATATCCCAAAAGCGAGCGTGACTCGTCCAAACTGCTCGTCTATCGGGACGGAAAGATTACGGAAGATACTTTCGTGAATCTGCCCAGTTTCCTCGCGACCGGAAAACTGATGGTCTTCAACAATACGAAAGTCATACAGGCCCGTCTGCACTTTAAGAAAGATACCGGTGCCCTTATAGAAGTGTTCTGTCTGGAACCCCATAGTCCCTCCGACTATCAGCAATCGTTTGCACAGACTCGTAGCGTGACATGGACCTGCCTTGTCGGCAACCTGAAAAAATGGAAAGAGGGAAAACTGCTTCGCCGGATAGAAGTAAACGGAAAGCCTGTATCGCTTACGGCCGAACGCATCGGACAGTGTGGAACAGGACACGAAATCCGGTTCGACTGGGCTGATGACGGCATCTCCTTTGCTGAGATTCTCGAAGCTATCGGCGAGCTGCCCATCCCTCCCTACCTGAACCGCGCCACCGAAGCAGCCGACTTGCGCACTTACCAAACAGTCTATTCAAAAGTGAAAGGAAGTGTGGCGGCACCCACCGCCGGCCTCCATTTCACGCCCCGTGTGCTCGATGCCCTGGACCGTGCCGGCATAGAACGCGCGGAAATCACCTTGCACGTGGGAGCCGGGACCTTCAAGCCCGTCAAGAGCGAAGAGATAGAAGGCCACACCATGCACGCCGAATGGATCGCTGTCAGCCGCCATATTATTCGGCGGTTGTTGGCCCACGGAGGGAAATGTATCGCTGTAGGCACCACTTCGGTCCGTACCCTCGAAAGCCTCTACTATATCGGCACACAGTTGCACAAACAGCCCGATACCGCTCCGGAAGATATCCGCGTGCCACAATGGCTTCCCTACGAGCCGGCCAACGACAGCGATGGACCTGCGCTCACTTCTCCGCAGGCCTTACAGGAAATTCTGGACTACATGGACCGTCATCAATTAGAGATTCTTCATGCTGCCACACAGATCATCATTGCTCCAGGCTACCGCTATCATGTAGTCGAAGCCATCGTCACCAACTTCCACCAGCCGCAAAGCACCCTATTGCTACTCGTTGCAGCCTTCATCGGTGAGCGCAACTGGCGGTCTCTTTATGAATATGCTCTCGACCATGATTTCCGATTCCTGAGTTACGGCGACAGCTCGCTGCTCTTCCCCGAAAAAGATTCCGAGACGCTTCACGTTTAGTTTAGATAAGCAAAAAGGACAATTTTTAGATTTTCGGGCAACGGCATTTTGCACAGAAAGACGTAATTTTGCTGATGCAATACATTATAGGAAATCCTCATCATCTATGACACCGGACTCTGACATAGGCCTTGTACTTGAAGGCGGCGGTATGCGCGGCGTGTTCACTTGCGGCGTTCTTGACTTTTTGCTGGACCATCACATCTATT
This sequence comes from Prevotellamassilia sp., assembly GCA_009775705.1. Classification (GTDB taxonomy): domain Bacteria; phylum Bacteroidota; class Bacteroidia; order Bacteroidales; family Bacteroidaceae; genus Alloprevotella. Next base: position 6,786 of record VSQE01000080.1, on the reverse strand, counting down.
TTCCCTACTGCGTAAGTGTATCAGCGGGTGCCTGTAATGGTCTTTCCTACCTGAGCCGTCAGAGAGGACGGGCCAGAATATCGAGCATAGACCTGCTCGAAAAATACCGTTATATCGGCATGAAGTATCTGTGGCGGCAACACAGCATCCTGGATCAGAGCTTTATGTACGAGAAAATTCCCAACGAGGTGTTGCCCTATGATTATTCCGCCGGCTTTGCCAACCCGATGACTTTTGAGATGGTAACGACCAACTGCCGGACGGGCTTGCCTTGCTACCTGACAGAGAAGAGCAGCCCCTCTCGCCTCATACGCATCGCCAAAGCCTCCAGCAGCCTGCCTTTCGTCTGCCCCATTGTTTGTATTGACGGCCAGCCCATGCTGGACGGAGGTATTGTAGATTCCATCCCCATTGAACGGGCCATTGCCACGGGGCATGCGTTCAACATTGTCGTCTCCACCCGCAACAGAGGATTTCGTGAGACTGACAAGGACATCAAGATTCCACGCTTCGTTTACCGCGATTATCCGCGCCTGCGGCTGGCTCTGAGCCGTCGCCATGCTTGCTATAACAGACAGCTCGACCTGATGGAGCGCCTTGAGGATGAAGGGCGCATCCTCGTCATCCGTCCCGAACGACCCATGCGCGTCACACGGCTGGAAAAGGACGTCACACGTCTGACCGAGCTTTATGAAGAGGGATATGCTTGTGCGGCTAAAGCGTTGGGAGGCAAAGTTCCGGAAAAATTCCGGTAGGCATCCACATGGTTTCTCGCAGTTTTATTATTTCCTTCTGACGGTATGGTCCTCCACCTTTTCAACGCCTCGCATGACGAAGCCCTTGCTTCGAATTCTCCCTTCTATAATCCGGCACAAGCCGCACGGACACTGGAAAAAGACCTGGCCTTATTGCCCGTCTGGTGGGCAGCGGACGAGGATTGCATCTTGTTGGACGCGGAGTCCGCAGGTCCTCCTCGGTGGGTAGGAAACGGTGTGCGTGCCATCTATCCGCATGAGGCGGACACCAGTTTCTGGAACGGCGTGGAGCGTATCGAACCGTGGGGATGGGATTCCGCCGTGATGCAACGGCTACGGCGGCTGGGAGCACCGGAACGGCTTTTGCCCGACGGGCCGCAACTGCGTGCCATCCGGCAATTGAGCAGCCGCTATACCAGCGTACGTCTGTTGCAAAAGCTATGCGGGGAGCACCGTTGCTTTGCAGGCGAATCGCTCTGGTGCTGCACCGAGGCGGAAGTGTGGGAAGCCTTGGATAAATATGGAAAGACCATGCTGAAGGCACCGTGGTCGGGCAGCGGACGCGGCGTGTTCAGAGTGGACGGACCCGATGACAGATCTTCCCTGTCCCGCATCCGGCGGATCCTGCGGCTGCAAGGAGCCATCGAGGCGGAACCTTTTTACGAGCGGCTGGCCGATTTTGCTTTGGAATTTCAGGCAGATGGGACGGGAAACGTCCGCTATGAAGGCCTCTCCGTGTTTCGCACAACCAATTCACGCAACTATGCCGGAAACATGATCGGTCGGGAAGAGGAACTGACGGCAACACTGCTATCGGCCGCTCCGGCCGAAACCGGAACCTCGCTGGAGTTGTTGAAACAGGAGCTGCCGCGACAGTTGGCCCTGCTACTTGGCACAGACTACCGCGGGCCGCTTGGAATCGACATGATGCTGGTACGCACATCATCCGGAACCATTGCCATACATCCTTGTGTGGAAATCAATCTGCGGCGCACAATGGGGCATGTTGCCCTGAATCTGACCCGTCTGTCTGCCCCGGGACAAGAGTTGCTCTTTACGCTTCGTCCTGTTCCGTCTGCCGGCAGCGATACCCTTTCTCCCCGACATATACTTACTCCGAATGCCCGGGAAATCGAAGCCGTCTTACTGCCCATACCCGCCCTCCGGTATAACAAAAGTTAAAAAGCGATAGGCAAACCATCTCGCACTGAAATTAATCTTACTTTTGTAATTATTTACTTACATAAAATTACAATATGAAGATTCACTACACATTTTGTCTGACACTGGCTGCACTTTTTAGTGCGTGCTCCAGCGATACCGAAACGATTGTCACTTCAGTCGAGGAAATTGCCGCCCGTCCCACAGCAGTCGATGAAAGTCTGTTCCCCGTTGACGACGGTGCCAAAGAACTGAGAGGGACCGCTGCTTACAAGCTCCGTGCTCTGTTGGAAAATGCGGATCCCGCCATTGGTAATTCTTTAGGTTATCAGGTGATAGAAAAAACGCAATATCAGGAAATCAAAGAGTTCACGGATGACCTTGTAAAAGAATGTGCAAACAACAAAGAAAAATATCAGAAGATATTCAAATGGATTGTCAGCAACATCCGCTATTCGTATGAAGGCACCGACAACAATCCCTATTCGGTCTTCATCAACAAAACAGCTATATGTCAAGGATATGCCAACCTTTTGAAAATCATGCTGCATTCACAGGACATACCGTGTATTCTGGTAAACGGAGACCTGAAACCCATAGGCGGACACGCCTGGAACTATGTGTGCGTAGACGGAACTTGGTACGTGAGTGATCCCACCAACAATGGCAGCTTCCTCATGAGTTCGCTCTCCTCATACACACACCTGGATCCTTATCATTTTGATGCCGTTCTTTATGAAGACGAACAGTTTGTCTATAATTTTCATGACAAGAATCTGAACATAAAGACCGTCAAGCACAGCTCGGAAAAACTGGTTTTGCCCTACAGTATTGGCGGTTATAAAATTTCCTCCTTCATGCCGGACTGTGATTTGCCGGGAAATATCCGCGAACTCTATATCGGCTCGAACATCACGACATTCGGAGATAACGCTTTCCTGCTGTCTGAGCACGACAAGGGATTGGAGATGATCTACGTGGATCCCACCAACAAAAAGTTCGCCAGCGAAAACGGTATTGTTTACTATAAGTCCGGAAGCACCTTCTCCGTTTGCTATATTCCGGCAGGCATGACACGTGTGGAACTGAAACCTATGAAAGTGATCGGGAAAAGCCTCATTTTCAAGAATAACAGCATTACGGAAATCGTATTCCCAGAGGGAACGGAAAAGATCGAGAGCTATGCCATTGAATTCTGCCCCAACCTGAAAGTGGCCTACGTTCCCGAGAACACCGTGATCGAGGAAAACGCTTTCTGCGAAGTACACTCCGAGTTTAAAATCATCCGCCGCTCCACAACCGGCATCCACCATGTGACAATGTAAGATAACAGTTAACACAAGACAAACCCTCAGAACTGAACAATCATGAAAAAAGTAATCACACTGTTTCTGCTGCTCCTTTTCGTAACGGGCGCCTATGCACAGTTCGACAAAGGAACAAAATACCTGAGTGCCTCCTTGTCCGGACTGGGCATATCATATAGCACCAACGAACGCTTTCGTTTGGGACTCGATCTTGACGGCGGTCTTTTCGTAAGCGACTGTTTTCTGCTCAAAGCCAACATCGGCTACGAACACACCCGTAACGTCGATGATGTACGTGTCGGATTAGGGGCACGTTATTACATCAGCCAGAACGGCCTGTTCCTTGGAGCGGGAGCAGAATACAATCACTTCACAAAAAACAATAACGATGTGATGATTCCCGTTGAGGTGGGATACGCCTTCTACCTGAACCACTTCATCACGATCGAGCCGGCACTTTATTATAAGATGAGTCTGCACGACTTCAGCGGTAACAGCACTGTGGGAGCGCGCATCGGATTGGGATTCTATTTCTGACGCGTTTCTCTCATGACTGACATATCCATTCTCGGGGAGTTTGGCCTGATACGCCGGCTGACAAAAGACCTGCCGCAATTCAACGCAGGCACTCTTAAAGGTGTAGGAGATGACTGCGCCATTCTCGGAACGGACCCGAAACTCCGTATGCTTGTTACGACAGACATGCTGATGGAGGGCATCCACTTTGATCTCACTTATACGCCGCTGGAGCATCTGGGCTACAAAGCGGCCATGGTGAACCTTTCGGACATCTATGCCATGAACGGTACTCCCCGTCAGTTGCTGGTGAGTATCGCTGTGAGTCGGCGTTTCTCCGTCGAACATCTGGAACAGCTCTATGCCGGCCTGCGGCGTGCCTGTAAGAAGCACCGGGTTGATATTGTGGGAGGCGACACCACCTCCTCGCTGACCGGTCTGGCTATCAGCATCACCTGTATCGGCGAGGCCGAAGAACAGGACATCGCACGCCGTGACGGTGCCTGCGATACGGATCTCATCTGCGTCAGCGGCAATCTGGGGGCCGCCTATATGGGCCTGCAAATTATGGAACGCGAAAAGGCTGTGTTCAATTCGAGGCCTGCTTCCGATGCGGAAGCTGCACAGCCGGACTTCAGCGGCCGCGAATATCTGATAGAACGTATTCTCAAGCCCGAAGCGCGCCGTGATATTATTGAGGCCTTGCGCGAAACCGGCATTCGTCCCACTTCCATGATCGACATCAGTGACGGACTGTCTTCGGAGATCCTGCACATCTGTCACTCCTCGAATACCGGCTGCCGCCTCTACGAAGAGCGCATCCCTCTTGACTACCAGACGGCCGCAGCCGCCGAAGAGTTCAACCTGAACGTGACTACATGTGCCTTAAACGGTGGTGAGGACTATGAATTGCTGTTCACTGTTCCGCTCACCGATCACGAGAAAGTCTGCGCTCTGGAAGATGTCAGTGTCATCGGACACATCACGCATCCCGAAAAAGGCTGCGCCCTGATAGCCCGCGACGGACAGGAATTCGAACTGAAAGCACAGGGCTGGAACCCTCTTCAATGAGCTTTCCCTGACGCAAAGCCCTCTTGGGTTATCCGAATGGTTGAAACATTGTCCGAGGAGTGTGCTGTGTTCCACATACTCAAGAAGTATGGAGTGACACTGAATTGTGAATCACACAGTGTTTCGTTGAAGAAAAGGAATAAAGAGGAATAGAATATGCGTATAATAGGTAATTTGCTGTGGTGGCTCTTCGGTGGTCTCGAAGCAGCCATCGGTTATTTCACTGGAAGTCTGGCTATGGCCATAACCATTATCGGTATTCCTGTAGCGTTACAGACGTTTAAGATAGGTTTGTTGTGTCTGTGGCCTTTCGGAGCAGAGGTTAAGGATACGGGAAGTCCCACTGGTTGCATCCGTATACCGCTGAATATCCTATGGATTGTCTTCGGTGGTCTTTGGGCATGGTTGATGCACATATTCTTCGGAACGTTGTTGTTTATCACCATTATCGGCATTCCATTTGCCAGGCAGCATTTTAAGATGGCTGGATTATCTCTTGCTCCATTTGGGAAAGATGTTGAACTACATATATAAAAGGGGTAGTCAGATAACCGATGCCATCCGCAAAGGAAAGAAGCAGGCAGCATGATCTAATGATATAGTAATGTAACTCTGATTTTGTGCAGATACTTCTCGCTAACGCAAAAATAATGTATGATAGGGCTGGGAAGGCAACTCTTACAACTCCGCTCTTCCAATCTGTGGCCAACGAATTGGCTGCCAAGATGGCTTTGATGGATATAGATGAGCTTGCCCGTCAGTTGAATTGCAGCAGAAAGTTGGCCACTGAAAATTGGAGACGCTATCAGAACTTTCATTGTGCAACTTCCATGCCTGCCATCCTTGCCTACAATGGTCAAGCCTACAAACATCTGAAGGCAAACACGCTTTCGGATGAAACCTTGTTGTTCGGTCAAAAACACCTTTGGATCACCAGTTTTCTGTATGGACTGCTCAGACCGATGGATGCGATAGTGCCTTACCGTATGGAACATTGCGTTAGTTTGCAGACAACAAACGACAAGCCTATCCGTTTATATTGGAAAGAAAAACTGACAGATGTGCTGATAGATAGCGTGAAGTCGGATGATGGTATTTTGATACATCTGTCTACAGAAGAGTACGAGCATCTTTTTGACTGGAAACGGGTGAAGGAAGAGGTTAAGATCGTTCATCCCTTATTCTATGTCCGTCAGCCCAATGGAACACTTAGGATGCAGGCTGTGTGGGCAAAATCATGCCGTGGAGCTATGGTGAGATATATTCTCGAAAACGAAATAACCTTGCCGGAACAACTGAGATCTTTTGCCTACGAGGGGTTCAGATATTCTCCTGATCATGGAGAGGAACTGTTTCCACATTTTATCAGGGAGTGAGTATGAAGACATCTTCCGGCAAAAGAAAAACAAATGGCATGGATGTGATCTACGAGAATTGGAATCCATGGCATGGGTGCACAAAGATTAGTCCGGGGTGCAAATACTGCTATGTATATCGGCAGGACGAGATGTATGGCAGTTCCGTTGCCAGTAGCGAATGTCGCAAGACTTTAGCTTTCAATTTGCCTTTGAAGAAAAAACGTGATGGCAGTTGGAAGATTCCTGCTGGCAGTATTGTCTTCACTTGTTTCACGTCCGATTTTCTTCTCAAAGACGCAGATGAGTGGAGGGAGGAATGCTGGCTGATGATGAAGATACGTAAGGATTGCCGGTTTTATTTCTTTACCAAGCGTATTGATCGGCTACAGGAGTGTTTGCCCGAGGATTGGCATGATGGATATGATAACGTGTTGATAGGTTGTACGGTAGAAAACCAAACTATGGCCGATTATCGGATGCCTCTCTTCAAAGCCTTGCCCATCAAGCATAAGTCTGTGATTGTTGCGCCACTTATCGGGCCGGTTGATTTGACCGGCTATCTTGACAACACCATTGAAGAGGTTTACGTGGGTGGTGTGTCTGCATTGAATTCCCGTC
>VSQE01000008.1 GCA_009775705.1 Prevotellamassilia sp. | reverse complement strand
CCCCCCCCCCCCAGCTATCTTTCCCACGCCCCCCCCCCCCCCCCACGCGCCGCCGCCCGCGGGCCCCCGTAGATCCCCACCCACCCCCACAAACCACCCCCGGGGGCGACAAATCGGATAAGAGTCTCGCTTTTGTCTATCGGAGTTCTATTCAACATAGGGCTGTTGGGATATTTTAAATACACGGATTTCTTCATAGAGAATATAAACGCCCTGTTTGGAACCAGCTATCTTCTTTGCAACATCCTGCTTCCCTTAGGAATCAGTTTTTTTACATTCCAGCAAATTGCATTTGTCATAGACAGTTATAAAAACAAGGGGAGCATGCCTCGTTTTACAGACTACTGCAATTTTGTCACTTTCTTTCCCCAACTTATTGCCGGCCCAATCGTTCTTCCCGAGGAAATGCTTCCTCAATTTGAAAACAAATCCAACCGCCGGATTAACTATAAGAATTTATACGACGGCTTATTCATTTTCTCTTTAGGTCTGGCCAAAAAAGTACTGATAGCAGACTCCATCGCCGTCTTTGCGAATGCCGGTTTTTCCCTGAATCTGGACCATTTCACAATGGCCGAAGCCTGGCTGATTTCACTGAGCTATACATTCCAGCTTTATTTCGATTTCAGCGGGTATTGTGATATGGCGATCGGCATAGGGAAAATGTTCAATATCAATTTGCCTTTAAACTTTAACGCTCCCTACAGAGCCAAGAATTTTCAGGATTTCTGGAGACGATGGCACATGACCCTGAACAGGTTCCTTACCCAATATCTGTATATTCCACTGGGAGGAAGCCGTTGCAGCGAGCCCCGGGTACTGTTCAATATTATGCTGGTGTTTTTTGTAAGCGGATTTTGGCATGGTGCCGGGTGGACCTTTATCATCTGGGGCATCTGCCACGGCTGTGGAGTAATAATCTCACGCTGGTGGCGCAAATCCGGTTTTCGGATGCCCGATTTATTAGGCATGGCCATCACTTTCTTCTTCATCAACATTCTCTGGGTGCTGTTCCGGGCCGACAATCTGAAAACAGCCTGGAACATCATAAAGTCAATGTTCGACAACACCAGCCTGACACTTACCCCAGCCTATACGTCACATCTGCCGTCCATACTTCCCAACTCTGTCAACACGATTATTCTGTTTGCCGCCATGCTCATAGCTATCATCGGTCCCACAGGCTATCAGTTGATGACAGAATACAAAGGGCACCGGCTCCGGCAACTCATGACAATCGTATGTTTCGTCGGGGGCATATTATTCATATCAAGAGTCGTAACATTCCTGTACTTCAACTTTTAACATAAAAACATGGACGAGCCTAATTATAAAAAACTTTTCATCAGGTGCATCTCCGCCATTTCGCTTCTGCTTGTTGCAATAGCAGTTTTCGTCATATCCATAGATCCTTACCAGCAATACCGCAGCCGGTCCACCTACTGCGGAAATCAACGGCTTGAGATAGGCGGAATCGCAAAGAATCAGGATTACAATGCTTTCTTTACCGGCAGCTCCATGTCCATGAACCACTATCCGGGCCAGGTTGACTCCCTATGGGGATGGAAGACGAAGAATTTCAGCCTGATGGGAGCTACCTATAATGACTACCAGATAATACTTCCCTACATCCTGTCACAAGGAAAAGCCAAAAATATCATTCTGAATATCGACTTCTTTACTTTTGCAAGGGATCGGTCCGTAGTAGACAGCTATCTCTATGATGATAATATATGGAACGACTACGAATACATCTACAACTACACTTCACTCAAGAATTGCATAAACATCCTTCTTCACCCGACGGAAGAAGAAGGCCTCTACCATTTTCAATCTCCGTCAGGACGGAAATATCTGAAAGAAGCCTTCGACAAAGCCATGAAGCAAAATGAATATGAAGGCGAGAATTACTCCTTTGAATTATTAAAGAAAAATTTTGACAATTCCATTCTCCCCATCCTCATCAATTCTTCCGATTCCATCCAATGGTTTGTATACTATCCTCCCTACAGCATCGGAGAATTTATAGTGCTCGACCACTACGGTGTATTGGAAAATGTCCTCAAATTCAAAGATTACATGACTCATAGACTATCAAATATAAATAATTTAAGACTATACGACTTTCAGACAAAAACCTGGATTACCAATTTGGAACAATACATGGACTTACGCCACCACAGCCACTATTATAACCGGGCTATCATGGAGGCAATCCACAAAGACAGCGACAGAGTACATTCTCATCAGTCCTCCCAAAAGGAAATCCATTCCCTGATAGAAATCTACCGCGATTCCATCTGATATTTCCTCTCATCATTCTCTCCGGACCAAAAAGATAAAGGGAAGCCCCGGCACAGCCGGACTTCCCCATTTATCATTTGTCTTTATCCCGCCGGATAAAAGAAGCCGGCCGACCGCGCGGCCGCTCCTGATGGTGGTGTTTTAATAATGCAGTGACGTTTCACTTTTCAAGTCCTGCGTTTCAGGACTTCCCATATATATCAGTTTTCCTGTATTCTCAGTTTTGTCAGCTCTTCAATGAAAGAGCGCGTCATGTTTCCCGTCAGGTCCGTCAACACGAACGTTCCGCCTGCTTTAAGCATCAGCACGATCTCGACGGTCACCTTACCCCTTGTCCGCACAAAAATGCTTTTCTCGTCCGCCTCAGCATAGAGCTTGTAGCGTTTGTGGTTGGCAAGAGCTAATTCCCGAGACTTCTTCAGCAGGTCCTCAGCCTCGGCGGTCCGGCGGCCGGTCACCACCCTTATGCTTCTGAGCTGCGCAAGCACCTGCCGCAGCGAATCGTTTCCGTCCAGACGGTCCAGCTTCATCATCTTTTCCATCATCAGCGGACTGATGGTGGTGCATGTCAGGTCCGCACTTCCGCCATACAGGCTCATGTAGCGCGAGGCGAAATCCTGCTCGCGCTGGGCCGCGAGCGGCAACGACAGCCATACCGACAGCAACAACAGGCAGAAGAAGTGTCTCATTGCTCGTTCCCGGTTGTGTTGGTCACGGCCGGCTTCACCGAATCGGCCGCGGCTCTGAACATGCCCAAAGCCTTTATTCCGGCCTCATAGGCCTCCTGCGGATTCTGGTAGGTATCGGTATAGGTTGCCATGTTATAGTCCCAGCCGGAAGCATTCTCCTCCCGGTTAAAGGAATGCTGGGCGGCCATGCCGAGCAGCAAGACAATGGCGACCGAAGCCGTGGCGCGGAAAAACGGACGCAACCGGTAGGACGGCGTGAGGTGGCGTATCTTCACCGCCGGAGCCGGCTTCTCCTGCTGCACGAGGGCGCAGAGCCGCCGGTCGAAATCCTCGCCCAAAGAATGAGTGGCCTCGTTCCGGCCGTACTCGAACAAAGCCTTGTAGCGGCTCAGATGTGCCGGCACATCGTCCTGACAGAAAAACGCCCGGAGGATCTTCTCCTCGCCGACCGACGTCTCGCATGCCCAGTAACGTTCCAAGAGTTGCTCGATGTATTTATAGTCCATAATTCTCTATTTTTTCGTATTGCTTTCTCACTGCCTGCCGGGCGCGGTGAAGGGTCACTTTCACCCAGTCTTCGGTCGTACCCATGATTTCCGCCGTCTCGCGGCAACTGCGCCCCTCGATGTCACGCAACTGCATCACGGTGCGCTGCCTTTCGGGCAGGCTGTTAAAGATGTCATTCACCCGGCGGAGCTTTTCCCTGTGGTCCATCTCCTCGTCCGGCGGGCGGACGCTGTCCGCCGTCTCGCGGCAGTGCTCGTCTAAAGAGACATGCTGCGCCACCTTCTTTTCGCTACGGTCCAGCGCAAGATTCCGGCATATGGTGAGGCAATAGGCTTCCAGCGATGCGAGCTCCTTCAGCTCGTCACGACGCGTCCATACACGGATCAGGGTGTCCTGCGTGATGTCTTCCGCCTCTGCCGTATCGAGCGTGATACGCAGCGCCAACCGAAACAGTTTGTCTTTCAGCGGCAACAGGTCGTATCTGAAATCTATCTCTTTCATGCTCTCTGACTATAAGACGGACAAGTGAGGAAAAGGTTACAGAAAAAATGAAGTTTTTTTGTCTTTTTCCCGAAAAAAGATACGCATCCGCACAAAGAAAAAGACAACGGCCGCGCACACGGCCATCTATATCTTGCGGCAGGCAATGAGGCGGCGGGTACCGTCGCGCAGTGTTGTGGCAAACCAATATTCGTCGCCACCCTCCTTCAGGCGCAGCCGCTTTCTGAGGTCGGCCACCGAGGCAGGGAAGTTGCGCACCGTCAGGTTGGCGCGCTCCGTTCCGGCCATGAAGTCCCGCAGTTCGCGCTTGCCGAACCCCGCCGTCCGCTCCACGCGGAAACAGCGGCCGGGAAAACCGCGCACCTCTCGGTCCGATGTGTAGAGATGGCTATTGGGATGCAGCTTTTCCAGCCCGAAACGGACAGCCGCCAGCTTGAAGGCACCCGCCTTCAGCAGCACGGGAGACGGCTCGTAAAGAAAGGCTCTCACCTTCTCCGCCCACACGGGCCGCGCCGCCTCTTCCTCTTCAGGCCTGAAACGAAACTCTGCCTCCGCCACATCGCAGTCCGCACAACAGAGGACGGGGCTTTCCGCCCCCTTCCGCAGCACCAGGAGCAGTTCCTTGCACTCGCCCGACGCACCCGTCACGTGGGCCTCCTCCACGCAGCCCAGCTGCGTCAGAGCCTCGTGCAAGTCCAACATGGGCGAGAGTTTCAGCATGACATAGCGACCTTTTTCAAGCAACAGGGGCAACAACTCCGCCACGTCCGGATCGCAGTCGCCGATGCGCACCGTCTTGCGCCCCGCACCGTCACGGCGGGCCGGATCCATGAAGAGCAGGTCCACCGGCTTCATACGCCGCAGAAAATCCGTTCCGTCCGCCTCCGTCACCACAGCCTCCGGCAGGCCCAGCAGGGGAAAGTTGTGACGTGCCGCCGCGCAAAGTTCGGGCTGGCGTTCCACGTAGACCGCCCGCCCGAACCTACGCGCCACAAACGAGAAGTCCACTCCCAGCCCGCCCGTCAGGTCGGCCATCGTGCCGCCGGCGGGCAGCAGCCTTCCGGCCACAGTGGCCTTGTAGCGGGCCGCAGCCTCGCCCGAACACTGTTCCAGCGCCAGCCGGCGCGGATAGTCAAGATCCTCGCAGGCGGCCCACGAGGGTACCTTCTGCCGCAGCCGCTGCCAGCCCTCGATGCGCCTCAACACGCGCCCGGCATCCAGTTCCTTCCGTCCGGCCAGCAGCAGGGCCACCTCCTCCACGCGCCGCGTGCGGTGCTCACGTATGAAATCCTCTTCCAGCATAACGTTACCTCCCGTTCTTGTCATCTGATCACTTTGTAGCGCGCACGGGCCTCAGCCCTGGTCCTCAGGTTGAAGTGCCACCATTCCGTAGGCAGCACCTTGAAACCGCCGGCCGCCATCACGCGGCGCAACAAGCGGCGGTTCTCCCTTTCGCGGGCCGTCAGGCGTCCGCTGCGCACCATCTCCGCCTCGGCCTTCACGTGTGCCTCGCGGCCCAGATGGTCTATCAGCGTCCCCATGGGCAGGGTGTCGCCCGTCTCGGCCCGGCAGAGCGTGATGTCCACCGCCAGACCGTAGTTGTGCAGACCGCCGCCGTTGCGCGGATTGCTCACATAGATATTCTTGGGAGTGCCTTTCACCACATCATACATTTTTTGCTGTACGCTCATGGGCCGCGCCGCATCGTACACCTTCAGGCACAAATCCGGCCGCAGACGCCGCAGCTCCTCCTGCGCCTTCCGCAACGCACGGACCGCCTCAGGATGCAGATAGGCCCGGCGCAGGTCCGTATAGAGCACACGTCCCGTAAAATTGTCGGCCCTACCGTACATCAGGCTTACTTTCACCCCGGGAACCGCCTCCGCCACATCAGTCAGTCCCTGCCGCTCCATCTCCAGCTCGGTCTTTGTTTTCTGTGCCGCAGCAGGCAGGAATAACAAAGCCGCCACCAAAAACAAGTGAATCCTCATCCGTTCCGTTTTTTTCTGTATCTTGTCTACAAAGATACAACATTCCTACCAAACGCACCTCCCGAACGCACCCCTTCTCCTGAAACAGAGATACCAAAAAAGGAGAAAGCGCCGGAGGTGGAAATTACCCTAAACCACCTCACGGGCGCCTTCTCCGGCGAACCTATTCGTATATTTTCGTTTATTCTTCGGTCAGTTCATCGTCCATGTCAGACCAGATGCTGCCGCGCTTGTTGGTCAGGGCCGACGAGGCTCCCACTCCCGGCTCGTTCGTCTTCGTAAGGCTGGCACTGAGTATGTGCGATTCGAGACGGATATCTATGGCCGCCGTCCGCGGACTTGAATATATTTTTTTCATAATGGTGATCAATCTTTTGTTTGAGAGTTTTTTTACTTGATATATACTTTCTGTCCGTTGCCCTTCACGAACACGCCGTGAGCGGGATAGAACACGCGGCGGCCACGAAGGTCATAGAACACCTCATCGGCACCGGCTGCCGTCGGGACATTGCCGATGCCCGTGGCAGGGCCGAAGCTGAAGGCCTTGACGGCGGCCGTACCGTCTGCAGAGCCGAGATAGGCTTTGTTGGCCGGCAGCGTACGGTCATTCTCGTCCGTCACCTGACGCATCCCTGCTTCTCCGGCGGCATTGGCGGCAAGGATATACACCTCTCCGGCCGTACCGACGGTCTGTTTGGTCAGCGTTCCACTCAAGGCGGTAGAGAGCGGGGCATCGGTATTGTCGTATGCCACGGCAAAGTCATGTGTTCCGGCATCGCCGGTCAGGATCACGGGCGTCCGGGCGGGAATCACGCCACCCTCGATTTCCGTAAGCGTCACATACGTACCGTTGTCTGCGGCCACGTAAGCCTTCACGTTGCCCACTGCAGGAAGCGTCACGGCAAACGGCAAATGCAGCGTGGCATAACCCACGGAAGAGATCGCAACGGGAATAGACTCCACCTCATTGATGAGGATTCTGTTTCCTCCGTCGCGGATAGAACTATTCCAATAACAGATGTCATGGCCTTCATTTCCTCCTGCGGGATTATAATAGGAATTCAGATAGTTATCACCGCTGACCGTCTCGTCATACAAAGCAAAGATACCGGTACCGTAAGCTCCGTCCAGCGTATAGCTGCGTCCCCACTGGGCCAACTGGGTTGTCACCAGATGCTGCTGGTCTACACTTCCGAGATAGAAACCGGAATTGACAGCCGTGATTTTCACCTTGCCGTCACCCTGCTTGTGGAACTTCCAGAGCGAGGAAACATAGGGATAGCCGTCTTCGGAAAGTGCGGTAACCACCCTGCGTGATTCGGCAGACTGGCTCACCTGCCCGTCCTCACCGGCCACGGCATCATAATTGCCCAGTATGGCACTGCCGCGTTCGTACACGATCTGGTACATCTTGCTTTCGTCAATATCGGCAGTCAGGTCCACCTTAGCCGCAACGGCATTCGTCTGAGAACCGAGACCAGCAGTCCAGATTCCCAGTAGTCCATTACCTCTATTATGGTCTAAAGCCTTGTTTCCATTCAACTGCTGGATATTGAAGCCGTTTCCGTTCGGTGTCAGTCTGAATATCTTGTTCCCGTCCGTCCACGAAGCTTTCGTATCGTTGTTGAAATTGGCTACGGAAAGAGGACGGTCGGTTCCTTCCTGAAGACAGTAGACACGAACCTGCACCGGATAGGTTTTACCCACCCGTTCAAAGCCGAAAAGCCTGTCGGCACCGGGATTCTCCACGGCAGCTCCCACTTTGGCCGTCTCTCCGTTGGTATATACCTGATTGTTGGTTTCGCCGCGCATATAGAGCGTATACCAGTGGTCGGAAGCCATCAGTTCCTTGTTGGCAACCGTGAGGAACTGCACGGGATAGTTCACATCGCACGTCACGGCCACCGTACCCGATTCACTCAATGACGCTTCGGTCTGGTAGTTGGAACAGAAGTCCAGCTGAGGGATTTCAAACGTATGGGGAGCCAATACAGCCTCAGGGTGTATCGAAACCGTGGCACCGTCCGAAAGCGTGTAGTTGAACTTTATGTTGACATAGTCCGCTTCGTTGACAGTCACACCGTAAAGAAACCAATAGTTCGTATCGGTATAACCCATTGTGGAAGGGTTCCCAACAAAACCCAGGTAGTTTTTTCCTGTTGACGAACAGAATACCCAGGAGCTGGCAATCACGTCATCTGCCGGACCTACGTTGACGGCATTGGAATAATCCTCCCAATCATTATTATCTATCTTCGTCTTAACTTCCGCCTTGCGGGCCGTAAAATGAAAAGCCTGATCCTTCGCATCGGTATAGGAATTGTTTGCTTTCAGATACTGGCCGTTCCAAAGGTTCTGCAACACATAGACATCATACGTGTTCTCACCCTCCGTTTTCTCACCGTCCTTAATGAACTTGTAGATGGCGGAATACTCGGCATTTACCACCGTACTGGTAGCCGAAGCATTCAGATAGCGACCATTAGACCATCCGGAAACACCGGTTCCCGTAGGCTCTTTGACCAGGACTGTCTGGCCGTCGGAAATTTCCGTAAGCGGAGTCTCCGTCACCGTAAACTGCGCCTGCATCCTCCCTGTACATACAAGAAAGAGCATCAAGAAAAAAGTAATTTTTCTCATAACATTTTTGTAATAATATAAAAACAAGTAATTTTTAAGTTTCATGCACCCTGTCCCTCCGGCTCTGCCCCACGTATGCCCATCTGTTTCAGGAAACTTCCGACCGGGTAAAGTCGGAGCAGACGCACAAACGAAAACCATGTCCGAAAAAGCAATCATAGTACGGAGCAAAAATATATTATTTATATACATTAACCAAATCGGGGGGGGGTAATTTTTCCAAATTTAATATTTATTACGGGGTTCCGAATCTACATAAAAAGTAATTAACAAATTCTGAAAGGCTGTTAATTTATAGAAGGATTCGTGTAGGAAAAAGCAGATAACTCCATTTTTACAGGGCATCGGAATTTATATTTTTACATTGCCTTGTAAAAGTTTTTACATGCCGTGTAAATATTTTTACAAGGCATGTAAAAACTTGCAAGGTATGAAAAAAATGACGGATGTCCGGTAAGTTATGGTCCTTACCGGACATCCGTCCTGACAAAAACTTTCTTTTTAATCCGCAGGCCGGGGGATGCTCAGGCAAACCACAGCATGACGATGACTTGCGCGATGATGACGCGCAGGAACATGCAGAGCGGATAGACGGTGGCGTAGGCCACAGAGGCTTTGTCGCCGGGCAGGGTGTCGTTGACATAGTTCAGGGCGATGGGGTTGGCCATGGCTCCGCAGAGCATTCCCGCCGTTGTGGCAAACGACTTGTGGTCCCACTTCACGGCCACGACGCTCATGAGCATGACGGGAACGAGCGTGATGGCGAAGCCGAAGCCTATCCACAGCAGGGCGGCGGGCTGCATGACCGTGGCCACGAAATCGCTGCCGGCATCCAGGCCCAGACAGGCCAGATACATGGAAAGGCCCAACGAGCGGAGCATAAGGTTGGCACTGGTGGTGGTGTAGGCCACCATGTGGAAGCGCGGCCCGAAGGCGCCGATAAGGATTCCCATGACGATGGGACCTCCCGCCAGTCCCAACCGCACGGGATAGGACATGCCCGGCAGCAGCAGGGGAACGCTGCCCAACAACAGACCCAGGACGATGCCGATGAAGATGGTGACCATGTTGGGCTCGTCAAGATGGCGGACGGCATTTCCCAGTTCCTTGGCCACCTGCTCGATGCTCTGCGCCTCGCCCACGACGGTGACGCGGTCGCCCACGCGCAGCGTGAGATCGGGCGTGGCCACCAGCTGGATGCCGCTGCGCTGCACACGGCTGACGTTGACTCCGTAGCGGTTGCGCAGATGAAGGGAGCCGAGATGGCGGCCGTTGATGTCGGGACGGGTGATGAGGATGCGCTGCGAGACAAGATTGGAATCAATGGCGTTCCAGTCGATGTTACTCTTGTTCCAGTCCTTCTCGTCGCGCCGCCCGAAGAAGACAGTGAGGGCGTTGACGTAGCGCGCCACGGTGATGACCAGCACACTGTCGCCCTCTTCAAGGACGGTGTCGGCAGTGGGAAGGATGACCTTTCCGTTGCGCCACAGGCGGCTCACGACGTAACGCGAATGGTCGAGCGTGGCGGTCTGGCCGATGGTCTGGTGGAAGATGGCGGGATTGCACACCACGAAGGAGGCAATGAAAGCCTCGTCTTCCTTCTCGCCGGCCTCGCGGGGCGTCTCGTGCCGCAGCAGCCATCCCTTCATCAGGATCAGGGCCAGAATGACGCCCACCATGCCTAACGGATAGGTCACGGCACAACTGAGGGCGGCTCCCGAGGCGGGCTGCCCGAGTTGCTTGAGTGTCTGCTGCGCCGCACCGAGAGCGGGAGTATTGGTGGTGGCTCCGCTGAGAATGCCCATCATGTCAGGCAGGGGGATCCATCCGGCCCAGACGCCGGCCAATGCCATGACGGTACCGGAAAGCACCACTCCCACGGCCAGGCCGTTGAGCTCGGCGCCACCCTTGCGGAAGGTGCTGACAAAGCCCGGACCCACCTGAAGACCCAGCGTATAGACAAAGAGAATGAGACCGAAACTTTCGGCATAGCCCAGCATGTCGGGATCGAGCCGCAAGCCGACGGCTCCGGCAAGAATACCGATGAAAAAAACGTAGGTGACGCCCAGACTGATGCCACGCACCTTGAATTTACCTAACGAGAGGCCAAGCGCGCAGATAAGGCAGATGATGATGACGGCCTGAACAGCCGAGGGCACGAAGAGGGTTTCCTGCAACCAGTTCATACTCGGAATTGAATCTATACGGATGTATGTGTATGTCGTCCAACAGTTTCTCACGGAATCGGCGGAAAGCTCTGCCGAAACACCGGACAAAGGTATAAACTATTTTCTGAATCCAAAAAAGAAACGGACCAAATTCAGTCCGTTTCTTCATCGCCGTCTCCGGAAGAACGGAGCGCGGCGTTTATTTCGGTGGAAGGCGTGAGGCCTTTCTTCTTCCAACCTTCCAGTTGGGAGATGATGTTGCCGCGGCCGGTGGAAAGCTGTCCGCGGGCCTTGGAGTAGACATCGGACAGGCGGCCGATGCTGTCGCCTATCTTGACGAAACTCTCGGAGAAAAGGGCGAACTTCTTGTAGAGGCGTTCGGCCGAGGCGTAGATGTCGCTGACGCTACGGCTCTGCATCTCGCTCTGCCAGAGGTTGTAGGTGAGTTGCAGGGCCATCAGCAGGTTGGTGGGATTGAGCAGGATGACGCGACGGGCATAGGCATCGGCGGACAGGCGGGTGTCGGCGGTGACAGCGGCGATATAGGCGGCCTCGTTGGGGATGAACATGAGCACGTAGCCGATGCTGCCCTTCACGGTCTTGGCATAGTCCTTGTCCGAAAGTTCGACGATGTGGCGGCGCACGGAGGCCACATGGTCCTTGAGGCGGCGGTCGCGCTCAATGTCATCGGTAGAGTTGGCGTAATCGGCAAAGGCGGTGAGCGACACTTTCGAGTCGATAATCAGGTTGCGGTTGTCGGGCAGGTGTACCACTACGTCGGGAATGAGCCGCCGCCCTTCCTCGTTGAGGGTGGAAGCCTGGACCGTGAAGTCGCGCCCTTTGGTCAGGCCGGACACTTCCAGCAGATTGGCAAGGACAGCCTCGCCCCAGTTGCCTTGCAACTTGGTATTGTTTTTGAGTGCGCTCGCCAGCTTTTCGGCCTCTTGCCCCACGGCCATGGAATACTTCACGAGGCTTTCCACATAGCGTTCCATCGCCGCATGACTCTTGACAAACTGGTCGCGAAAGCTGTCGATGTCCTTGCCCAGCGGACGGAGCAGGCCCTCCAGCGTGTGCAGGTGCTCGGCACGCAGGGTACCACTCTCGGCGCGCATCAGGTCCGCTGCCACGACTTTGAACTCGGCGCGCAGGGCCTCGACCTGCCTCTTCAGCACCCTCTCCGAATACTTCTGCTCGCTTTCAAGAAGGGTCTTTGCTTTCATTTTATCAAGACGCGCAGTATCTATCTCTTCTTTAAGGCGGCTGCGCTCCAGAAGGGCACCGGCGGCAAAACCGCCAACAGTGGAAATCAACACCATCAAAATATCAAAATACGTTTCCATACCGAATAAATAAAAAAACGGACAGGCGCCTCCGCTCCGCGAAGAAGACGAAACCTCCTATCCGTCAAAAAAACTATGGTGATTCTTATCCGTAAACGAAATCATAAATCCTGTCGGCCGCTCCCGCGTTGTCGCGGATGTAGTCGCCGGCGGCCTTTCCGGCCCGCTTCAGAGCCTCGCTGTCCGAGAGGAAACGGTCCATCTCGCGGCCGAAGTCTTCGGCTCCGCCTATCTCGCGACAACCGCCGTTGGCAATGAGCGCCTGCGCCTCGCGGAACTTCTTGTTGTTGGGACCGAAGATGACGGGCACTCCGTAGACCGCGGCCTCGGTGACATTGTGGATGCCCACGCCGAAACCGCCGCCCACGTATGCCACTGTGGCATAACGGTAAATGCTGGACAGCAGCCCGAAGCAGTCAACGATGAGGCAGTCGGCCCGGGCAATGCTCTCGGGAGTGGCCTGCGAATAGCGCACAAAGGGCCGGCGCAGTCCGGCCTCTATCTGTTGCAGATGGGCCTCGGAAATGACATGGGGCGCCAGCACGAGCTTCAGGTCGGGCCGGCTGTTGAAATAAGGCAGGATGATCTCCTCGTCGGGCTGCCAGGAACTGCCGGCTACAAGTACTTTCCGTCCGCTGGCAAACTGCTCTGCAAGCGGCAGGGGCCTGGCGGCCCGCATGATGTCGAGCACCCGGTCGAAACGGGTATCGCCGCAGACAGTGACACAGTCAACTCCGAGACGGGCCAGCAAATCGCGCGACAACTCGTTCTGTACAAAAAAATGGCTCATCCGGTTCAGGCAACGGGCGTAGTTGCGGCCGTAGCTGCGGAAGAATATCTGGTTCTCGCGGAAAATGCTCGACACGCTGTAGACCGGTATGCCCCGCCGGTGAAGGATGTCGATGTAGTTGCGCCAGAACTCGTATTTGATGAAGAAAGCCGCCTCGGGACGCGCCAGCCGCACAAACTTGCGGGCATTCAGGGGCGTGTCGAACGGAAGGTAGCAGACCACATCGGCACCCTCGTAGTTTTTCCGCACCTCGTAGCCCGAAGGGGAGAAAAACGTAAGCAGGATCTTTTTTTCGGGATGCTCGCGGCGCAGGCGTTCCATCAGGGGCCGTCCCTGCTCGAACTCGCCGAGCGAGGCGGCATGGAACCAGACATACGTGCCCGTACCGGAAAGACTGCGCAGAAGGCGCCAGGTCTCGCGGTGCCCGCGCACCATCTTCCTCACTTTCGCGTTGAAAAGCGAGGCAATGCCCGCACCAAGCATCATCAGGTAAATGGCAAAAGAATACACGGTTCTCGTATCTTTTTTAGAAGGTTATCCCAGCTCGGCAACGGCCCGGCGCATCCGGCACAGCGTCTCCTCTTTTCCGAGGAAGGCCGCCAGCTCGTACATATCCGGTCCTTTACCGGTTCCCACCAGCGCCACGCGCCAGGGATTCCAGGGTTTCTTTCCGTTCTCTTCGGCCCAGCGGTCCACCGCAGCTTTCTGGCTTTCCACTCCGAAGTCGTCAAGTCCCTCAAGCAAGGTCATGAGTTCCTGCATCTCGGCTGCGCTGCCTTCTTTCCAGTTCTTCCGGGTGAACTTGTCTTCCCGGTCATACCGGGGAGCCGTAAAGAAGAAGTCGCACAGAGGCCACAGTTCGTGGATAAAGCTGATCTTCTTCATCTTCATC
Source organism: Prevotellamassilia sp. (assembly GCA_009775705.1). GTDB lineage: Bacteria > Bacteroidota > Bacteroidia > Bacteroidales > Bacteroidaceae > Alloprevotella. Next base: position 30,167 of record VSQE01000008.1, on the reverse strand, counting down.
ATGCCCACCACGGCAGCGGCTCGTTCGGGAGAGGTTTCGATGCCGTTTCTTTCCAGTATTTCAAGAAAGGCGGGAGCCAGTTCCGCGTTGTCGCGGGCCAGGATATACTCGCGGTTGAACCACTGTCCTTTCACATAGTCGAAACGGGCGCCGCTCTTGGAGCATTTCGTCAGGTCGAACTGTTCTATGAGTTCCTGCATGGAAAGCAGTTCCTTGTCGGTACCGGGATTCCAACCCAACAGTGCCAGGAAGTTGATGACGGCTTCGGGCAGATAGCCGCTCTCGCGGTATCCGGAGCTGACATCGCCGGTCTTGGGGTCGTGCCATTCCAACGGGAACACGGGGAAGCCGAGACGGTCGCCGTCGCGTTTCGAGAGTTTGCCCTTTCCGTCGGGCTTGAGCAGCAACGGCAGGTGGGCAAAGCACGGCATGGTGTCTTCCCAGCCGAAGGCGCGGTAGAGCAGCACATGGAGCGGAGCCGAGGGCAGCCATTCCTCGCCGCGGATGACATGGCTGATTTCCATCAGATGGTCGTCCACGATATTGGCCAGATGATAGGTGGGCAACTGATCCGCGCTCTTGTAAAGCACCTTGTCGTCCAGAATGGAAGAGTTGATCACCACATCGCCGCGGATGATGTCGTCCACATGGATTTCCTCGCCCGACTCCACCTTGAAACGCACCACATACTGGTGGCCGGCGGCCATGAGGGCCTCCACCTCACCGGCGGGCAGTGTCAGCGAATTGCGCATCTCGCCGCGTGTGCGGGCATCATACTGGAAATTGGCCGTAGCCTCCCGCTTGGCGTTCAGCTCTTCGGGGGAGTCGAATGCTATATAAGCCTTGCCTTCGTTCAGAAGGCGGTCAACGTATTTCTTATAGATGTCCCGCCGCTCGCTCTGACGGTAAGGTCCCTTGTCGCCTCCGAAGCTCACTCCTTCGTCGAAGCCGATTCCTAACCAACGGAAAGCCTCGATGATGTATTCCTCGGCACCGGGAACGAAACGGTTCGAATCCGTATCCTCGATACGGAACACCATGTCGCCGCCATGCTGGCGGGCAAAGAGATAATTGTAAAGTGCCGTGCGCACACCGCCGATATGCAGAGGGCCGGTGGGACTGGGCGCAAAGCGCACCCTGACTTTTCTTTCAGCCATTATAGTTTCATTTTTATTACAGTTCGCAAAAATAAGTAAAATTATCGGAGGGAACAACTACGCCCTCCGGAATTTCCGCCGCTCACCTGACTTTCGCGTCTTTCTGCCGTTTCAGATAGCAGGACATGGGATAGTGGTCCGAAAGGAGGACGGAGCGGTCCAGCCGGCAGGAATACGGTTTCCAGTGGTCGCTTACCAGAATATTGTCGATGCGCACATAGATGGCATCTCGGTTAAAGGAACGCCCTATGCCGTTGGCCGTAGCCACGTAGGCGTCTGTCAGCCCCTCGGCAATGCGACGACGGGTATAGGAGATGGGGCTGTCGTTGAAGTCACCGCAGACAACGATGTTCTCCCCTTTGTGCCGCGACAGCCACTCGGCCACGCTGTCGGCCTGTCCCGCCCTGCGGGCTGCGGCCGCGGCAATCTTGGAGACGAGCAGACGCGACTCCCGGCCCACATCGGCCTCTTCGGGTTTGAGCACCATTTCGTGATACATGGCCCGGTCGTCCACGGTGAGTTGCATGGAAGCGAGATGGCAGTTCACCATCCGCAGCGTGTCGCCCCGCCCCAGCAGGATGCGGAACACCACACTGCCGTTGCCCGCATTGCTGCAAATCACCTCCCTGCCCACGATCGGGTAACGGGAATAACAGCCCAGAATGTTGTTTTTCAGATTGACCGTGTCCATGTACGTGGCACCGGCCAGACGGCACATGTCCTCATACAGACTGTTCTTATAGGTGGAACCTTCCTGAAAGCAGATGATGTCGGACCGGGTGCTGCCCATGTACAGGGCCACCCGGTTACGACCCTTCTCGTCATTCTCCAGCCCGCCGAAGTTGAGTGTGTTGTACGTCAGTATCTTCAGGCATCCTTTCGGCGGCGGCGAGGTCAGATTGAACGGGCAGTACGTCCGTATCGAGCAACAGCAGCCCGCCAGCCCCAGCAGGGGAATCCAGGCACGGCGCGGCGCAAACAACAGGCTCACCGCCAGCATGAAAAGCGTTCCGCCCAGAAAAAAGGGAAAGCCCAGCCCTATGACCCCGACAAACCGGAACCACTCCGGACTTACATAGACGCTCGCGGCACATCCCCACAGCAGCAACACGGAAATCCATGACGCTCCGGCAATGAAGCGCGAAAGAAAAGAAGCGCTCTTTTTCCTCGTCCCCGTTTTCATTTCCGGCTGTTCTGGAAGAGTTCCTGCTTCTCCGACTCGCTCAGGCTGTCATATCCCGAACGCTTTATCTTGTCCAGAATCCGGTCTATGCGTTCCTCGTGCTCGCGGCGGCGGAGGTTGAAGTCATAGTCGTCCCCGCGGTCCTTGAAGGCCGTGCCCCCGCCTTTTTTCACCTCCATTCGGGGCCGGCGCGGCGACAGCCGCAGCAAGCGGTCCTTCAGGTCTGTCCACATGGAACGGCGGCGCCGGGGCTGCCAGGTGTCCCATCCGCCGAAACCGCTGCCGGGGTTCCGGTCCTTCCGCCGCCACCACAAGATGAGCAGCAGGCCGAAAAGCATGCCGCCCAGATGGGCGAAATGGGCGATGTTGCTGTCCGAGCCGAACGCCGCGAACAGTTCGATGGCGGCATAGCCCACCACGAAATACTTGGCCTTGACGGGAATGGGCGGGATAAGGAGCATCAGCCGCTCCTCGGGGAAGGTCATGCCGAAGGCCAGCAGAATGCCGTAGCAGGATCCCGAAGCCCCTATCGTTGTCCAGTAGTTGAGGTACTCGCCCACAGGCAGCAGCGCTCCGCCGATATTCACCCACTGGTAGTCGGCCAGTCCCTCCATGAAGTACTCGCCCGTCTGCCACAGTTCCTGACACAGGCCCGCGCCCACGCCGCACACGAAATAATAGAGCAGGAAGCGCCGCGGCCCCATTGTACGCTCAATGATGCGCCCGAACATCCAGAGCGAGAACATATTGAAAAACAAATGGGTGAAGCTGCCGTGCAGGAACATGTACGTAATGAACTGGAACACATGAAAGTCCTCGGCCAGAACATAGTGCAGGCCGACCAGCGAGGCCAGGTCCGTGCCGCGTTGCTCAAAGACGAGTTGGGCCATATAGACCAGCACGTTGATGATAATAAGATTCTTGGTGATGGGGGGAGTATCTCTGAACATATCGGAATGCTTTTGGTTTGTAACAGTAAGCAGGAAACCTGCATGAGGGCAAAAGTACAATTTTTTCCGCGGATGGCAAAACGGGGAACCGATGTGCGCTTCCCGAAATACAATGATGTCCGTCAGTCGTTACCTTCTTTCTTCTGCAATAGATAAAATTCCTTTTGGCGATCTATCTCTTGCAACAATTCATCCTCGGAAGGAAGACAGGTCAGATATTTTGAAGCAAACAGTTGGGAACTGCCATTGAGCACGGAGTAGCGGGCAATGTCCTTGCTCGTCTCCGCGCAAAGAAGTATGCCGATAGTAGGATTGTCGCCCTCGTTGCGCTTCAAATCATCGTACATACGTACATACATGTCCATCTGACCCACATCTTGATGTGTCAGTCGGGTAGTCTTCAAGTCAATAAGCACGAAGCAGCGCATCAGGTAATTGTAAAACACAAGGTCTATATAGTAATCGTCTGTGTCGGTAACGATATGCTGCTGACGTTCCACGAAAGCATAACCCTTGCCAAGTTCCAACAGAAAGTGCTGCAAATGGGTTATGAGCGCCTTTTCAAGGTCGGATTCGGTAAAATCGGTATTCTTGTCTATACCCAGAAATTCAGTAACGACCGGCGACTTGATGAACTGTGCCGGAGTAAAACGGGAGAACGAGACACCGGAAGTCTTTTCTTTCATCTCCGCCTCTACTTTATCTTTGGAGTGGGATGAGAGCAGACGAAAGTAATATTGCGTGGATATGTTGCGGTCAAGTGTCCGGACCGACCACATTTGTTCCGCCGCTTCCGTCATATACCAATGGCGAGCTTCCGGATTATCAACACGGAGCAAAGTTCTGATATGCGACCAAGTGAGATTTGGTACACATGTGTGCCAAATCTTTTCATCAGGAAAAAGGATAAAGAACTGTCTGTAATTACGGAGGTTTCGCTCCGTATATCCTTTACCGAAAGTTTTGGTCAGTTCCTGCGACATCCTACATAATGTCCTATCGCCATATTCGGCACGCAGACTTCCGCCCTGGTCTTCTTCGACAATGCGTTTGCCGATACGCCAATATGCCTTGATCATAGCCAGGTTGATGGCATCGGCGCTTTCGGCACGCGCCTCTGACATGATAGACCGGATGTCGTTGACAAACGATGAAAGTTTCTGAACACTATCCATAAAGGTTATGCAAGGTTTAGGAGTGAACGCGTATCAGAACACGATTTTTATAATTGGGAATAATGATACCTAAATGCAAAAGTACTAAATTATTCTGATACAGTGGAGAACACACCGGCAGAATCATCTGCACAGACACCATGCCAGGGAGCACCCTTCAAAAAGCGTCACTTTCCGCCACCGGAAAATGACTCCGGCGGCGGAAAATGCCGTGGCACGCTCACCCCATGAAGCGACGGAACACGCTTACCGTGCGGGGCGGGAAATAGCGTTGGCGCGGACGGTAGCCCGCACGGCGCAGTTCGTCCATCATCTCCGGGTCGCCCTTCACCCACCGTTTCAGGCGGGCCACGGCACACGGGCCGTCCGTCTGGGGAAAGTATTCCAGTGCCAGTCCGCGCCGGCTCATCCATCCGCGCGGCAGTCTCTTCATCGTCTCTTGCTGTTTCATGTCTTGTTCTGTCTTTAATAATAATAGGTACACCACCATTCTTTCTCTTTTTCCAAAAAAAATTTCCTCAAGGATTTCCCAATCCTCATACTCCGAACTTCGCGCGGATTTCGTCCACCCCTTCGGGCGTGATGTGCAGCCCCGTCTCCTGCCGGGTCATTGCGGCAACAAGACGCCCTATGCCCCCGCCCTCCGGACTGATGCGTCCGTCGCGGTCCAAGCGGCTGCGGCCGCACACACAGGCTATGTACAGCTCCGTGCGGTTCTCCGACGGCGGGGCCCAGCGGGCAATGATCTGCGCCGGAGTGTCGATGCCGCGGCGTATGTAATTTTTGATCAGCACCACTGCGGCCCGATAGCCGTGAGCCATGCTGACGAAACGGCAGAAACCTTTCACCTGAGGCTGCGCAGGGTGCAGCCCCAGCCACCGGTTGGCGGCGGAATGACGGATGTTCAGCGGATTGCAGTTACGGATGCCCAGATTCTCTGTTTTCATGGTTGTTACGTTTGTTTTTTTAGGGATAGTGTGTGTAATAAAAAGGCACGGCGCCGTGCGCAGATTCATCTCTTGTGTTCTGTGTGTGTCGACAGTGCAAATATACGGTGCGGCATTCCGAGAATTTCGGAATGGAACAATTTTCAGGATCATCCCGCCCAAAAACCGGAAGAGGCAGGTACGGAATCCTCCTCATAAATATATAGAGAAGAAACGGAGGGGGCGTTCACGCTGCCGATTACTGATTTCCGGAATTTTTTTGAAAAAAATCCCTACACAAAGTTTAACGTATCTCCAAAAGGTTTAACTTTTAGAGTTTTTGGAAATTGAACGGGAACAGACCTATTTTTCACAAGATAGTATGTTTTTCAAAAAAGATAGGACCTTTTTTCAACAAGATCCTATCTTTTTTTCACGTTGAGTGACGAAAAAAGCCGCCTAACGGGCGGCTTTTCAGGGTTCTTCTACTTTGGTAGTGCAAATATACCGTATCTGCGGACGAAATCCAAATGTTAATTAACCTGCGCTAACATTTGGTCCTACAAGTCCGTTTTCCTTATCGACGCTTACGGTGAATCGACAAAAGGTTGTATTCTTCCGCTTCGGAATCGGTCTCGGCAGCCGCACCTTTTTTCCAAAAACGGAACAGGCAAAGCACGGACTTCTCGTCACAGCTGCGGTGGTAGCTGTCGTAGACCATTTCCGCCTCATAATCGGGCCAGGCAGCAAGGAATGACGGCAGGGCGTAACGGTCGGCAAGGAGCATTCCGCTTTCGGGCCTGAAACTGTCGAACGGAACCACACGGTCGCCTAAATAGAAATTCACGGTGAAGGGATGCAGGCGGTTGGCATCGTAGTTCTCCACGCGATAGGAATAGATGCGGCCGTCGGGAACGATCATCGCCACACACCTTGCCACAGACTTGTCGGACTTCACATTGAGCACCGGAGGCTGGTAGACGGCATCGAGCGAGAGAAAGAGGCTCCACACCATGCCGATGCAACCGTAAAGCAACGTACGCCCATACGCCAGCAGCAAGATACACCACACGGGCAGCAACATATACAGTATCTGTGCCACGCCTATCGGCTCGCTAATCAGTGCCACCAGAAAGGCGGCGTTCTCCGCGGCATGGCGGCCGCTGAAAATATCGGCCGTCACCCATTCGTTCTTCACGGCAACAAGCGCCACCGGCAACGCCACGGCCAGCACGGCCAACACTCCGCCCCACACCCGCAGAAAGACGGGACGGCGACGGTTCAGGTAAAGGAGGAACTCGGCCACGTAGTAGGCGATGAAGGGATAGAGGGGAAGCAGATAGACGCTCCGCTTGCTCTTGGGAATGCAATAGAAGACAAACATCACGACGATGCACACCAGCGTATAGAGCCGCACGGGATCCATGCCCCGCAAACGGACCGCAAACCGGCCGAAGCCTTCCTTCCCGAAAGCGGAAAGGCGCACTCCCCGCAGCCGCCGCACCGGCAGCAGGGGCAACGCCGCGAGCAGCAGGAGCGAATAGGGCAGGAAGCCCGTCACCAGTGTCATGACGTTATAGTACCACGGATTGACATGGCTCTCGTAGGACATCTGCCCCGTGAAACGCAACACGTTCTCTTCGTATATCAGTTCTAAGAAGCGCTGTCCGCCCGCCGGCTCCCGATAGGCGGCCCAGTACCACAGCAACAGGGGGACCAGCCCCAGCACACCGGTAAGGAACAGCTTCCAAAACGCACGGACCGGCGACCCGCCGCGCAACAGCACATACACCCCGCAGACCATGCAAGGCAGCACCACGCCTACGGGTCCCTTTACCAACGCCGCCCCGCCCAGACAGCCCACGGCCAGCCAGGGCAGGCCCCGCAGATCCCTTTCCGTCCAACGGTAAAAGGCATAAAGGGCCATGACCATGAAGGCCGTCAGCAGCATGTCCACACGGCAGTTCACGCCGGCCCGGTGAACCTCGAAACAGGTGAGGGTGACGAGAGCGGCCACAAAAGCTGCCTCCACTCCCCTGCGGCGGGCGTAGAACAGGAAGCCCGAGAGCAGCATGACGGTCAGGGCTATGGCCGACGGTGCGCGCGAGGTATATTCCGTCACGCCGCCCGCAAGCGCGGAGAGCGCGGCGATGCACCAGTGAAAGAGAGGGGGCTTGTAGGCAATGTCTATGCCGTTGTTGACGGGAAGCACCCAGTTGCCGTCGCGCAGCATGGAGAGGGCCACAACGGCCTCGCGCGGCTCGCCGCGCGTATTGAAGAGCGTGTCGCCCAGAAAGGGAAACAGCAGAAAAACACTCAGGAAGGCTACCAGCAACAGGGCCTGACGTTCCGACAGGGGGAAGGAAGAAGGAGTATTCATGAGACGGAGATTTCTTTTCGTTACGTTTTCTTTTCAGCAGCCGGAAGCCTGCAATTCCGAAAACAGGTCCAGCCATTTCCGGCCCACCTTTTCCATGGAATACTCCTGGGCTTTTTCTATCACGCTGAGCTGCATCCTGCGGCGTTTTTCATCATCGTTGAGCAGAGCCGTAAGCTCGCGCGCATAGCCCTCAATATCGCCGGGAGAAACCAGAATTCCGTTGGTGCCGGACGGTGCAAGAAGATGGTGCACTCCCGCGGAACAGTCGAACGCGACGGGAATGACTCCGTTGGACTGGGCCTCTGTGAGAACGAATCCCCAGCTCTCGGAAGCGGAAGTGAGACAAAGCACGGCGGCATCGTCATAATAGGGCTGCACATTGCTGACGGCGCCTACAAACCGGACGTTCGCCATGCCTGCGGCGGCCTGTTCCAGATTCTGCCTTTCCTCGCCGTCGCCGATAATGAGAAGCTCCCAGCCGGGCACCCGCCCGCAAATCTTCTTCCACACCTCTATCAGCCGGTCCACACGCTTATCGGAAAAAGAAAGACGGCCCACATAAATCACCTGCTTTTTCTTTTCCTTCTTCACCACTTCCACAGGACGTTCGGAATTTCCGATGACTTTCAGTTTGCTACGCAACTCGAGTTGCAAACCTAGTTTATCTATGATTTCCTGACGGTACTCCTCACAAAGCGTAACATAGCAATCCGATTTGCGGATGGTTTCTTTATAAAGGCGGATAAATTTCTTTTTATAATAATGGAACCAGTAAATCTTCGGATATAAGAACAAATACCATTTCAATTTACTACAAATCGTACCTTTTCTCTTGCGTTTATAACTCTCCTCAACAATAAACCTTTCACAAAAAGGCTCGCCATGAATGGTATATATATATATTACTCCGGTCTGGTCCCGGATATAATCAATATGCCGCAAAAAAGAAAGGGTAATGATAAAACGGATATCATGCTCCTTTATATAAGCGATAATGGCATCGGCATCCTTTCTGGAACGTCGCGGATTTCTTTCTGGAAGCACTTCCACTCTGAATTTATGCTTTTTCTCCGAAGGTAAAAGATTCTCATGAAAAGTACAAGTCAACACATGTCCGCTGTAACCGTTTCTCGACAGATATTCAAGAATATCCATCGTTGCTCGCTCGGCTCCACCACACGGAAATTCATCGTGAATGAAAGCCACACCGGGTAAGCGACCACCGGAAGTATTCTGAGGTTCGGTATTCTTCATGGTATACATTTTAATAAATAGTATGACAGATTTAATCAGCAGACAGCAGCCAAAGGCCTCAGCCCATAACCCACTTCTCTATGTTCCGCGTTTCGGAGGAGAAGTTCAGTCCGATGCGGAATACGCGCGTTGTGCCCGCATCGAAGGGAAGGGAGTAGGACTTGTCCATGATTTGCTCCAAAGCCTCTTCCGCCGTGCCGTCCAGCTTGAACTCCAGAACGTAAGTATAGTCCCGCGTCTGCAACACCAGGTCTATGCGCCCCGCGCTCGTGTGATACTCCGCACGGACGTACACCCCGAGCAGCTTGCAAAGGATGTACAGCACGTTCTGGTAGTGGTTCTCCAGCTTCTTGACCAACTCGTAGGGAGTATCGGCGAAGAACGACTTCAGACGATGCAGAAATGCCTCAGGCTGACCGGCACGGATCTCCTCAACAAACTTCTGGATATGGAAAGGTGCCTCCACCCTGTCCACGGATGTATAGAAAGGCAGCAGAAAGCGGAAGAAACCGTCCTCCACCTCCTCGTTCGGGAAACCTAACCTGTAGGTGCGGAACTCGGGGTCATAGTCCTTGATGGTCAGATAGCCGCTCTGATAGATCACGGGAACGGGGTTGGTGGACGCCACGTCTATGCTGTTGAGGATGTCCTCCGTGACATATTCGTCCGAAAGGCTTTGCAGGTTATAATCGTGCAGCCGGAGCAGCTTGACCAAGTAGGTCGGAGTTCCCGTCGCGAACCAATAGCTCCCGAAGGTCTGTGCATCGAGCGCGTTCAACACGCTAAAAGGATTGTAAAGTCCGGGACAGTTGGGCACGAAATGGTATCCGTCGTACATGCGGGCCATTTCCGACAGCACTTCCCCGGGAGTAAGGTCCAGTTCGTCCGACATGCGGCGGACGTAGGGCGCGAAGTTGTCGCGAAATTCCTGTTCCGTGATGCCGCAGACGGCATGGAAATCCTTGCGCATGGAGATGTCCTTCAGACTGTTCAGGCTGCTGAACACGCTCAGCTTGCCGAACTTCGTCACACCCGTGAGCATGGCGAAACGTATGTACCCGTCACAGGTCTTCAAGGCGCCGTAAAAGGACTGCAATGTGTTGCGGTACTCGTCCTGCAAAGCCTCGTTGCCGATGGCTTGCAGCATGGGTTTGTCGTATTCGTCCACGAGGATGACCACACGATGTCCCGTCTTGGCATACGCTTGCTCGATGACATAAGTAAACCGCTCCTCAAGAACGCGATCTTTCTTCGCGTCACCGTAGATGACCTCCCATTTCTCCAGATATTCGTTCAGTATACCAGTCAGTGCTTCGGCATCCTTGTAGTTACGGGTGTTCAGGTCAAGGTGCAGGATGGGGTATCGTTCCCACTTCGTCTCTAAACGGGAAATGGCCAGTCCGTCGAACAACTCGCGCTTGCCCTCGAAGTAGGCCTGGAGCGTAGAGAGCAGCAGGCTTTTCCCGAAGCGGCGTGGACGGGACAGGAAGTAATAGCTGCCCGATGTGGCGAGACGGTAGACAATCTCGGTCTTGTCCACGTACAGATAGCCGTCATTGCGGATTTTCTCGAAGTTCTGGATGCCGATGGGAAGGTTCTGAAGTGTCATGTTCCTTATGTTTTATCCTGTTTGCCTACCTTATGCAAATATAGCGGTTATTTGCGAAACAACAGCACATCAGACCGACAAAAAACGCGCCGGAGGCTACCACAAGCCGGAAAGACAGTAGCCAAAGGTCTCAGCCCATGACCCACTTCTCTATGTTCCGCGTCTCGGAGGAGAAGTTCAGACCGATGCGGAATACGCGCGTCGTGCCCGTATCAAAGGGAAGGGAGTAGGACTCGTCCATGATTTGCTCCAAAGCCTCTTCCGCCGTGCCGTCCAGCTTGAATTCGATAACATAGGTATAGTCCCGCGTCTGCAACACCAGGTCTATGCGACCCGCGCTCGTATGGTACTCCGCCCGGACATACACCCCGAGCAACTTGCAAAGGATGTACAGCACGTTCTGGTAGTGGTTCTCCAGCTTCTTGACCAACTCGTAGGGAGTATCGGCGAAGAACGACTTCAGACGATGCAGAAATGCCTCAGGCTGACCGGCACGGATCTCCTCAACAAACTTCTGGATATGGAAAGGTGCCTCCACCCTGTCCACGGATGTATAGAAAGGCAGCAGAAAGCGGAAGAAACCGTCCTCCACCTCCTCGTTCGGGAAACCTAACCTGTAGGTGCGGAACTCGGGGTCATAGTCCTTGATGGTCAGATAGCCGCTCTGATAGATCACGGGAACGGGGTTGGTGGACGCCACGTCTATGCTGTTGAGGATGTCCTCCGTGACATATTCGTCCGAAAGGCTTTGCAGGTTATAATCGTGCAGCCGGAGCAGCTTGACCAAGTAGGTCGGAGTTCCCGTCGCGAACCAATAGCTCCCGAAGGTCTGTGCATCGAGCGCGTTCAACACGCTAAAAGGATTGTAAAGTCCGGGACAGTTGGGCACGAAATGGTATCCGTCGTACATGCGGGCCATTTCCGACAGCACTTCCCCGGGAGTAAGGTCCAGTTCGTCCGACATGCGGCGGACGTAGGGCGCGAAGTTGTCGCGAAATTCCTGTTCCGTGATGCCGCAGACGGCATGGAAATCCTTGCGCATGGAGATGTCCTTCAGACTGTTCAGGCTGCTGAACACGCTCAGCTTGCCGAACTTCGTCACACCCGTGAGCATGGCGAAACGTATGTACCCGTCACAGGTCTTCAAGGCGCCGTAAAAGGACTGCAATGTGTTGCGGTACTCGTCCTGCAAAGCCTCGTTGCCGATGGCTTGCAGCATGGGTTTGTCGTATTCGTCCACGAGGATGACCACACGATGCCCCGTCTGCTCGCATGCACGACGGATGATGCCAGCAAAACGCAGCGAGAGCGATACTTCCGTCGGCTCCGAACCGTAAAGTTTCTCCCACTGTGCCAGCGCGTTGTTGAGAAGATTGTCGAGTGACTCGGGGGTATCGTACTTCTCCGTGTTCAGGTCAAGATGCAGGATGGGATGCCGTTCCCACTTGGTCTCCAGCCGCGAGACAGCCAGGCCGTCGAAGAGTTCGCGTTTCCCCTCGAAGTAGGCATGCAGCGTGGAAATCAGCAGGCTTTTCCCGAAGCGGCGCGGACGGGACAGGAAGTAATAACTGCCGGTCGTAGCAAGACGATAGACGAACTCCGTCTTGTCCACATACAAATAGCCGTCGTTGCGGATTTTCTCGAAGTTCTGGATGCCGATGGGCAGATTCTGAAGTACCATAGTCCTTATGTTTTATTCTGTTTGATCGCCGAGGTGCAGCCTGTCTTATGCAAATATAGCGGTTATTTGCGAAACTGCGACACATCGGACCGGCAAAAAACGTGCCGGCACGCCCTTCCTCACAGCCGGATATACTTCGCGCGTTTCCACCCCAAGGTGTAGGGCAGCAGATGCCAGAAACGGTGCAGGCGCGCGCTCCGGCTGTCAAGCGGATGAACACCTTTCCAGGGTGTGAGGTCCTGATAGGTGAAATAAAGGTGGCGCAGCGGATGCATGCATTTGTACTGCCACGGCTTGATGGAAGAATAATGGAGGATGGAGGGATGGAGGATCGTCTCGCGGAACTTCTCGTCCTGCTGTTCCTTGCGCGGACGGTAGAACCCCTCCTGCACGTTCCAGCGGAAGGGAAGCGGCAGGCATTGCTCATGGAGCAGATAGTTGATAAGGTCCTGGTCGTGCATGATATTCCGCGGCTGCCTGCGGTAGATCTCCTCAAACTGCCGGGCCAGACGGTGCCCGCGCCAATAGTCGAGATTGATCAGCAACACCCCGGCATTGACATAATGCCAATGCGCGGCATCATATCCCAACCGCTCGAAATGCCGGAGGTTGGGGGTCCAGTCATCCGGTACGCCGGCCAACGCATAGCCGTCAAGCTCCGTATTCCAAAGTTCGTCTAACGGGCCGAGCACCAGCAGGTCGCAATCCAGATAGAGCACCTTGCCGATGTCCGCCGGCAGAATATCGCCCAACATACAACGCCAGAAAGTAGCGGCGGAGATGCGATGTTTTTCCCATCTCACGGTAAATTTTTGCGTATCCTCGGGCGACACCTCGTAAAATCTCACGGCCGCCCCCTGCTTTTCCGCAAGGGAGGAGAGAGTCCGCCGGCTTTCTTCGCTCAGCCCGTCGGTCACGATGTGGAAGGTAAGGTCCGCCGCCTTGTCGGAGGCAAGCGCCGAAGCCATCGTCACGGCACAGAACCTGACGAAGTTTTCATCGATGGTAAAAACGATATGTTTCATTGTATTTCTAAATTCCTGAAGATCCGGGGCAGCGGACAGTCCTGCCGGATATAGCCCTCGCGGAGCAGGCGGTCGCGGAACCTTACGCCCGTCACGCGGTCGTATTCGGCTTCCAACCGACCGTCCTTCCAGAGGGCATAGAAGTAACGCCAGTGGCGGCCGCCGTGCTGCTTGCGCCGCTGTTCGAGCTGACGGCCGCCGTTGACCATCTTCTCCATGAACTGCCGGCGGCCCCTGATGTTGTAATGATAGACCACGACATCGGCCGGTGCGCTGCGGCGCGGCAGCATCGCCACCTTGTGGTTGCCCATGGATATCTGCAAGTAACCGGCCGTGCGGTGGATGACCTTCTTCGTGGCGCGGCCGAAGATGGAATAGAGCGAGAGGTCGAAGGCCTCGCGGTCGGGCACCTCGCGCACCGTCTTGTCCCATTGCGTAAAGTCCGTGTCCTCCTCGGGCAGGACATTGCGCACCTCGCAGTCCAGCACATTGGCCCGCGTATGCGAGAGGGCATCCTTCAGGCTGCCCGAAGGGGAATGCCAGAACTCGTCGGCATCGGCATTGATCACCCAGTCGGCGCCATATCTGTCGCGGGCCAGCCCCACCATGCGGTCCACCCACTGTTTCTGGGCATAGTCGGTGGCCGTCTCGCGGATAATTTCGGCAATCCAGCCTTTCTTCCGGTATTTCTCGAGAATCCCGGGGGTGCCGTCCGTCGAGTTGTTGTCCGTGACGATAAAGGCGTCCACGCCCGCCGCCTTGTGGAAGAGCAGGTTCCGTTCAAGCAGTTCCTCCTCGTTCTTCACCAGCAATGTCATCACCAACCGCGGCCGCGGAGTAAACCGGAAGGTCCGGAAACTGCCGGCCAGGGCGGGAAATATTTTTTTCAGCATATCCGTAAAATTCATTCAACGGGAATCTTTACCCATCCCTCGGGATAGATGTAGGGGGTCTCGGTGTGGCGGAACCAGCGTTCGGGCGCCAGCACCAGTTTGCCGGGTTTGTCCGAGAGGTAGGCTCCCCACCACGAGAAGGTGCTGTTGCAGATGATGTGTATGCGGCAATGGCTCATCATCATCATGTCCTGCCAGCTGTCCTCGGGCCTCTCGTTCCCGTCCATATACAAGCCCTCTTCATCGGTGAAGGGCAGATTCTCGCGCACCCATTCCAGATCATCGGAGAAGATGAAAAAGTACACGTCGGGATAGAGTTCCCGTACCCGGGCAATGGCATTGCGGTAGTAGTCGAGGGTGCACACGCTGCCGGCGTTTTCCCAGTACTTCGGTTGCAGATAGTCGCCTCGCCGCACGTGTATCGAGCAGGCCGCCTTTTCACGATCTATCCAGCGCAACGATGCCTTGGTCAGTCTGCTGATCATATCCACATTGAAGGTGAAGGCCTGGCGCACCTCGTCGCGCACGTCGGCAAAGAAACGCTCGGACTGGTAGAAGCCCTTGAAATAGACCAGCGGCCAGACGTAACTGCGGGTAAAAGCCTCCATCGTCTCCAGATTCTGCTTGCGCTCCAGCACGGTCTTGCAAAAAAAGAACTCTATAACTTTTTTCCACTTGGAGGAAATGCAGAACTCGTCAACCGGAACGGGCAACTTGAAGATGCGGTTGATCTCGTAGCCGTTGTGGACATGGTAGTCCATCATGTCCGAAAGGTCGATCTTCGTGTTGGGAAACCTTTTCTTCATCTGTAGGTAAAAGGCGTAGATGAACATCTGGTTGCCCAGTCCGCCGGTCATTTTTATCAGTCTCATGGCTCTCTATTGTTTTTTTCTTTTTTTATTTCTTCTCCACGTTGAAACGCTCCATCAGTTCCAGACACCCGCAGCTGTCGAACCCGCGGGTTCGGGCATATTCCTCTGCCATGACGGCCCGCATGGCGGGCGTGGCGGGCAGGCGCTCGGCAAAGTTGCGGCAGCCCTCCTCCATCGTTATGCGGCGGCGGAAGCGGATGCGGTTCAGGTCGATGATCTCCACCTCGGGCCGACCGTCGGGTCCGGGACCGAAAAGGATATTGCCGCGCGAATAGTCCTTGTGCAGCATGCCCTGCTCGTGGAGCAAGGCCGTGGTGCGGGCTATGGCGCGGAGATAAACGTCGGCATCGGGAAAACCTCCGCCGATGAGGTCGGAATAGGTATAGGGACAGCCGGACTTGCGGCTGACATAATAGCTGCGGGTGAGCAGCAGGCCGTTTCTCAAAGTCATCCAGGCCACCGGCGCGGGCGATCCTATGCCGCAGGCCAGCAGGCGCAGGGCATACTCGTAGGAACGCTGTGCCTTCGAAGCCCGCAGCAGGCCGTAGGCGATGCGGTTGACGAGGTTGGGCACACGGAACGACTTGACCACATACGTCTCGCCGCCAAAGTCCAGCTCGCGCAGCTCGTTGCGGCCGCTGTGGATGACGCGACCCCGGCCCGTACGGAACAGAACCGGCAGCGAACGCACGAAATATTCCGCCGCGCGGCTGTCGGGACTGACCGTCACGCGGCGCGGCCGCAGCAGCCGTTCCACGCGGTTGATCAGTGCGGACCACGTGCGCCGGTAGCGCAGCGGACCGCCCAGCTCGCGCTCGAAAAACTCGGGGTGGAGGCGGTTCAGCGTGCGCACCACATGGCGCTTCAGCCCGCGGTCCTTTACCCGCTTCGAGCGGTTGCGGATGCGGTAGTGCAGACCGATGTCCGGCAAACGCACCACCGTGCCGCCGTCCTTAAGCACGGATATCCAGAACTCCCAGTCCTCACGCGCCACGATCTCCTCGCAATAGCCGCCGGCACGCACCCAGTCTTCGCGCCGGTAGAGGGCGCTTGCGCTCAGGATGTTCTTCCGCGCCAACAGACGGAGGGAGAAGGGAGGCAGTTTCCACGGACCGCTGCGGTCGCCGAAAAAATCGGCTCCGGGGGCCACGGCCTTCACCTCGGGACGGGCGGCGAGCACCGCCACGGCCTTCGAGATGAAGTCCGGCTCTAACCGGTCATCGGCATCAACGGGCAGAATCAGCTCTCCCCGGGCCAGTTCCACCGCCCTGTTGCGGGCACGGCAGGCCCCGCCGTTGCACTGGCAGTGCAGCCTGACCCGGCTGTCGCGCGCGGCATAGGCACGGGCCACAGCAGCCGAGGCATCCGTGGAACCGTCGTCCACCAGCACCACTTCCAGCTGCGGATAGTCTGAGGCGAGAACGCTGTCGAGCATCTCGCCCAGGAAAGGCTCCATGTTATAGACCGGCGTCACCACCGAAACCAGAGGACCGGCCGCCGCTTTGTTCATTTCCGTCATATCACGGTCTTTTTTATATCTTGTCCAGCCCGCGCGTAAACTTCAGCCAGTAATACTTCAGCGGGTTGGTATACTTCAGTTGTTTCCACGGCCGGCTGCCGTGGGGGCGGTGAAGCACGGGCAGCGTCGTGAAGAGATAATTGTGCAGGCCGCAGGCCAGCGATTCGTGCGAGATGGTCACGTCGAACCAGTTTTTCGAGGCGTCCAACCGGTCGAAGTCGAACCGCCGCATCAGCTCGGGCGTGAGCAGCGAACAGCAGAAACTGAGGTGCTTCTTCACGTCATACACCCCTCCGGCCCATTTGCGGGCAAACAGGTAAGGATAGTTGACGGCCCCCCCTTCGTCCACGGTGACCGCCGCCGCAATGCCGCAATCGGGCCGGCGGGAGGCTCCGTCCCACAGACCTTGCAAGGTATCGCTTCCCACAGTGACATCGCTCTCCACGATGAGCAGTCCCGCATCGGCCGCCAGGGCCTCGCGCCGCGCCGTCCGGAGCACCAGCAGATAGTTGGGCGAGGGATGATCGGTCAGGTCGCTCAGGTTCACCAGCCTGAAGCCCAGCTCACGCGAAGCCTGCTCCAGCCGCCGCGTGTTCTCGGGGGTACTGAAGTCGTTATAGACCGTATACGTCCAGTCTGCCGAGGGTACCGAAGCCTGTATGGCCCTCACCGTAGTGAGCGTGGAGTCGATGGAATCCTTGACGGGAGTGATGATATGGAGACTTTTCATATTCCTTCTTCTGAATTTTCCCTAAAATAGTATTTGGCAAAGTTAAACTTATTCTGCCGTTCTTCCAAGTCTTTATCCTTCCTTTTGGAGCGGCCGGCGGAAAAAACATGTCATGAGAAGGTTTCAGACAAAAGAAACGCCGGAGACGTTTTTCCAAACGATTCCGGCGTTTTCCATTTTCAGGCGGAAGAGGCACCTTGTTTATTTTATGCGGTCAACCCACCACTTCGAGTCTTTCTTCTCCAGCACCACTTTCATTTTCCAGGTGTTCTCCTCACCTCTCTTGTCCGTGAAGGTGTAACTGTAATAGGCCGAAGCCTCGTTGGGATAAATACTGGAATAGACCAGCGTGTCAAACTTGGCGCTCCGGTTGGTGGAGGTAGGTTTGCCGGCGTTCTGCTTCACAAATTCGGCTCGCTGGGTCAACTCATCTATCTTGGAAGTCTTCGATGGATCTACCAGTTTGATCATGCCTTCGTAGTCATCCTTTATGTAGCACTCCATGGCAGCCTCGGCCACGCTCTCGGGGTCCGACTGGTTCACTCCTCCGCAGGCCGACAGGCACAAGCCGAAGAGTGCGACGGCCATTGTCTTGATTGAAATTCTCTTCATTTTTCTATTTTTGTTAAGGTGAAGTGTTATTCCCAATTGTCGGAATCCTGCATGTCGGGATAATAATGATAGTCCACAAACACGCCACTGACATTTGAGAATGCGGGATAGACAAGGATAGGCTTTTCGAGTTTTCCCTCTACTTTCCCTTCGTAATCCACCTTCTCGGTGAGCAGGATGTACCAGCCCTTGCGCTGACCGGCGTAATAGTTCTCTACCGTCTGCATCCGGCCGTTGTTGTAGATAAGCCGGTTGCGGTAGCAGGCACCGACCTTCATGTCCTTTCCTTCTTTGTTTCCGTAAAAAATCCAGGAAACATCGGAACTGCCGCCGGATTTTGTCTCGCTCTCCATGTACGGACCTTCATAGCCTGCCTCCTCGGCATCCTGCGTGGAGACCATGATGCCCGTAGCCTTGTAGATTGTCAGCTCTTCGGCTGTCAGGGCATCGGTGAACTGGGTGCTGACAAATGCTTCCAGACCGGTAGGGTCAGTGATTTTCGTCCATCCGTTCTCTTCGGAGATTTTCTGGAACACCATGCCGGTTTTCGCCTTAAGCAGCACGGCACCGTTCTGCGGGGCCTTACGGATATTGACATTGTCCTTGGTGATAAAGATGAGACTCTGCGCATTTCCCAACAGGGAAACGAAGAGCGCGAGAAAAAGAAAAATTTTTCGCATACGTCTGGTTTTTGAATTTAAAAAAACGGGGCAAAAACACGACCCTTGGAGGTAAATAATATACTAACGTTGCAAAAATAATCATAAATTCCAATACGGCTGCCTTTAAAAGGCATTTCTTTTTTTACAACACAGCTTCGAATATGATACAATCAATCCTTCAGACAGCCTACGGGAACCACATAAACCCCATCTTCGCGACGGTAGGCATAGGAACCAACGGCTGTAAGCACCATCAGGAACGAGGGCGGACGCATGCGGTCGGTGTCGATCTTACCGGCCAGTTCTTTCAAGGTGGCCGCCCCGCTGTCAATCAGGTCGTCTCCGCCGAGTTTTATCTCGACCAGCCCGTACGAACCGTTCCTGAGGTGTACCACGGCATCGCATTCCAAACCGTTCCGGTCTCTGAAATGATAGATTTTTCCGTTCAGGGCTTCGGCATATACCCTTAAATCCCTTATGCAGAGTGTCTCGAAAATAAGCCCGAACGTATTCAGATCATTGACAAGATCGGCAGGCCCCAACCCCAAAGCCGCCGTAGCGATGGACGGATCCGTGAAATATCTGGTGTCGGAAGTTCTGATGGCAGATTTTGAACGCAGGTTCGGATTCCACGCTTCGGAATCCTCTATTACAAAAATCTTTTTCAACGCATTGACATAGGATGCGATGGTCGATTCATTGAAAGTATCGGACTCGTTGGCAGCCAAATCTGCCTTGATGGTGCCGTATGATACCTGCGCACCTTGATGGCGGGCATACGAGCGCAAAATACGATGGGTACGCTGGGGATCCCGGTTCACGTTGTCGGCCATGGAAATATCCCGTTTCTCAACAGCTTCGATGTAGTCGAAAGCCTGGTCTAAAGCTATTTCTCTGTCCATGCTTACGGACAGAGGCCATCCGCCACGGCAAGTGATGAAAGCCATTCCCTCCAGATCCAGTCCCGATATTCCGCCTATCGAATCGGGAGCGGTGAAAAGATCGGACAACGACACCTCTCCGGTAGATTCTCCCGATTCCCACAAGGACATCGGACGCATCCGCAACCAGCCTATCCTGCCCGTACCGGAATGGATAACTTCCGACATGTCTGCCGGAACGGAAGAACCCGTAAGAATAAACAGCCCCAGACCGGAACTGTGATCGGCCTCAAACCGGATGCTGTCCCACAACGTGGGCGCCACTTGCCATTCGTCTATAAGTCTGGGCTTGTCACCTTTCAACAAAAGCGACGGATTTATCCTGGCCAATTGCTTGTTCTGCTCTGTCTTGCCCGTCTCGGACATGTAAAGAATGCTCTTGGCTATCTGTTCCGCCGTAGTGGTTTTTCCGCACCATTTGGCGCCTTCCACCAGAACGGCTCCCTTTCCCGCCAATTTGCGGGCAAGAAGCCGGTCGGCTATTCTCTCCTTGTATATTTTTACCATTTTTCCT
Organism: Prevotellamassilia sp.; assembly: GCA_009775705.1. GTDB lineage: Bacteria > Bacteroidota > Bacteroidia > Bacteroidales > Bacteroidaceae > Alloprevotella. The sequence goes on along the minus strand of VSQE01000008.1, from coordinate 10,084 downwards.
TTCGTCTTTTACCCGATACAAAAATACAGCTAATTTCCTGATATACCATAGCTTTTTTCAGAAAAAGCAAAAAAAGTAAACTTTCCGTTCAGGCATTTGACGCAATTCCGTTAGGGCGTTTGACGGAAATTCGTTCAGGCATTTGACGCAATTCCGTTAGGGCGTTTGACGGAAAAGGGAGCAAAAAAATCTCTCCGGAGTGACGGACACACCGGAGAGATCGGAAGATTCAGGGGAACGACACCAATCAGTCGTTCCAGTTTTCGCTGCTCCACCCCCCCTTGCCGCGAGACTGGAACTCACCGTCAAATTCGGTGTCGGAAACGTCTATGCCTGTGTTTCCGCCGCCGTCTCCGGAGAGGATACTGGCTGCCATCATGCCTTCCGTAGAAAGATTGATCACCTCCGTCAGCGGAGCGGTATAGTTTTTCTTTTTCATTGTCATCTTGCTTATGATTTACTTAATGATTTTCTTTCCGTTCTGGATATAGATTCCGCCCTTCGTGACATTCTGCACACGGCGGCCGCTCAGGTCATAGAGGGGAGCCCCGGCGCCGGAGTTTCCGGAAGTGATGCCGCCGATGCCGGTGGTGCCCTCACCTTCCAGGCTCAGACGCATGCCCTGTACGTTGCCCGCGCCGCTGTAGTCGAAGTAGGCACGGGTGCCTTTCAGCGTCGAGGCGCTGCCGCCACGCATGATTTTCTGCACGCCGTCCACATCGGCCACACCATACTTGCCGCTCATGCTGATGCTGCCTTCATAGCTGCCCTTGAAGGTGAAGTCGCCCTGCTGCACGGACTGGACGCCGAGCGAAGCGATGGTCTTGGTGAGGAGCGTCAGGCCCGAAGCGACAGCCTCGGGGAAGTAGACGAGGCAGGGAACATTGGCCGTAACGGTCTCCACTGTCTTGAAGTCGAGGCTGCTGCCGGTGGCGCCGGCAAACTCCTGTACCTTCACGCCTTCCACACCGAACTCGGCGGGGTTCACGTCGAAGGGAAGACACAGCGTGTTCCATCCCTTGGCAAAGCTGCGCGTCAGCGTAACGTCGTAGGCTCCGGCAGCGGCCTCAACGGTACGGCCATCGGTAAGGGTCAGCGGATAGACTTTGGGACCGATGGCGCTCACATAGATGGGCAGGATAGGATCACCTTTTTCATCTACCCACATCACGTCCACATGAGCCGTCAGGTTGTCGCCTTCCACACGGCTGGTCTCGATATTGAGCGTGGCAGTGGCGTTGATGCCTCCCAGAAGCGTGAGGCTCACAGGAGCATTCTCGCCGAAGCCGTAAGTGCCGTCTCCGTTGTCAATAAGAGGAATATTGGGCAGGACAATGTCACCCAGCATCATGCCCTCACCCATCTCGAAGTTGCGGAGCTCGAAGTTCACCGTACCCGGTTCTGTGCCCTCGGAAAGCGATACGCGCACTCCGGGAATGGGTTCGCCACCTTCGCCCATGTCAATCAACAGCGCGGAGGAATAGGCTGCCACCACTTTCGTCACATCCACGGGTTTCGCGAACTGAACGGTATAGGTGGTATAGCTTTCGGGATTGGCCTCGAAGTCGTTTCCTTTCACGGTGACAGTGAGCCGGCAGGTCTGCTCGTCATATACGGGAGCCTCTACCGTAGCGCCCACGCCCACTTTGGTATAGGTCAGGGCTTTCGCGGCATCGTAGCTCACGGAAGAAAGATCGCAATAGTTGTCGGCATCGAAAGTCAGGGCCGTGCCGTCGTAGGAGACGTTCCGGAGAGCGTGGTAATAAATAAGTTCTACATTATCTATCGTCAATGAATTATTGGCTATAATACTATTTCTGTCACCAAAATAATCATTGGCAGAAATAATTATATTCAATTTTGCATTGCTCAAATCCGCCGTAGAATACCCGTCTCCCTGAAACAAAGCCTCGAATGTAGTCCATTCGCTCTTGGCTTCCGTTATATATTCCTCTATCTTTGCCACACAGGCCGCGCCGGAAGTACTGGAAACTTCACCTCCCGTAGGAGTAGACATCATTCCCAATATGTTTCTGTCTCTGTCAGTCATATCTACTTTAGTAGCTGTTCCATATGTTACAGGGCTAAAGCTTACAGCCGTATTGCCGGGAACACTTTTCTGCGTATAGGTTCCGTTCCATATATATGCAATGACAGATGCTCTTTCCGTTCCCTTAGAGTTATCCCTCATATACTGAAAACGTATACCGTCAGGACGCCATTTGAAATCTATTCCGCCGAAAGCCCCGCCATCGGCACTTCCTTCTTTAACTGTTGCCCATTTTGTTTCTGCCGTCGCCCATGGAGTTCCCAATGTAATATATGCAGGAATTTTTTGTCCCACCATATCTTTATTGGTAAGTGAAACGGCTTTTCCAGTTTCATGAGCAATTTCCTCACAAACTTCCACTCCTCCAATCATTGTATAAACATTGGAACCTTTCCATCCTTGAGGCTGGGTTCCACTTTCCTTTTTATTATTCTTACTGTCCCAGGGAATACATTTCCCCCATGCCGCATCAAAATCTCCCTGCACCTGCTGTGCTCCGGCAGTCAGAGAGGCAGCAGCGAACGCCGCCAATAAAATCTTTTTCATTGTACTTTTTTATCTGATTATCTTTTTACCGTTTACAATATAAATGCCTTTGGGCAGGCTGCCGGAAAGGCCGTCGGCCACACGGACACCGCTCAGCGAATAAACGCCCGAAGCCTTCGCTCCGGCATCAATGCCGACGGCGTTGCCTATACCCTCGGGAATCAGTCGGGTTCCGGCGGCGCGCACGTAAATGGGCACCTCGGGCATTTCCTCATCGCCCGTCAGCCAGATCACGTCCACATTGGCCATCAGCTCATTGCCGCGCACGTAGCTGGTTTCGGTGTTCAGATTGGCCTGGGCGTTGATCACCTCCATCAGCGTGAGGCTCACGGGAGCGTTCTCGCCGAAGCCGTAATTGCCTTCTCCATTATCTATCAGAGGAATATTGGGCAGGACGATGTCGCCCAGCATCATGCCCTCGCCCATCTCGAAGTCGCGAAGCTCAAAGTTCACCGTACCCGGCATTGTGCCCTGTGTGAGCTGTACCTTCACGCCCGGAACAGGCTCCGAATCCTCGGAAATGGGGGCACCGATGTTGATGTACAGGTCCGTCACATAGTCGCCCAGCACCTTGGAGACATCGGCCACCTGCTCTTTCGTTCCGGCAGCCCGCACGTAGATGGGCACCTCGGGAGTTTCCTCGTCGCCTGTCAACCATACCACGTCTACATTGGCCATCAGCTCATCGCCGCGCACGTAGCTGGTTTCGGTGTTCAGATTGGCCTGGGCGTTGATCACCTCCATCAGCGTGAGGCTCACGGGAGCGTTCTCGCCGAAGCCGTAATTGCCTTCTCCATTATCTATCAGAGGAATATTGGGCAGGACGATGTCGCCCAGCATCATGCCCTCGCCCATCTCGAAGTCGCGAAGCTCGAAGTTCACCGTGCCCGGCATTGTGCCCGGAGTGAGCTGCACTTTCACGCCCGGAACAGGTTCCGAATTCTCGGAAATGGGAGCACCGATGTTGATGTACAGATCCGTTACATAAGTGCCCAGCACTTTGGAGACATCCTGCGCCGCAACCATGCCGCACAGGAGGAAAGTTGCCAGAAAAGTAAGTAGAGTTTTCTTCATAAACACATTGTTTTTATGTTGATAGTATTAATAAATGTCTGCGCCGCTAAAAAAGGTAGCTGAAACCTATATTGGCATAAATGGGATAGAGATCGAAGGTAACGGCCTGAAAGTCGGCGGGGAAGATGCCGTTGAGTCCCCATTGCAGGTTGGCGTTGACCAAGAGATGCTTGTAGGCCTTGAACTCGCCGCCGGCCTGTAGTCCCCACTGGAAACGGCGCAAGTCGTCGCTGAAGTCGTAAGAGGCATGCGTGACGTATGCCTTTTCGCCCGTAGGGTCGTGGTGACGCAGATAACCGTCGCAGGCCTCGCCCGAGAACTCACCCTCGATGCGGTAGCTGAAATAGGGTCCCGCCGACAACTGCCAGCGGCTGCCCAGGCTGTAAGTGGCCAGCACGGGAATGGTGAGGTAGGTGTTGCGCACCTTCGTCTTCACGTTGCCCGTCCAGGCTCCTTCCATGAATCCGCCGTCGTCGGCCGTCATTTCTATGTGATAGTTTTTCACCTTCGCGTCCGTCTCCATGCCTTTCTGGTCAAAACGCAGCCCGAGCATCATGCCCCAGCGGGAGTCGTCGAAACGTTTCTGCACGGCGCCCTCCACCGAGATATTGAGCAGGGGACTGTAGCCTTCGATGCTGCGTATTTCGCGCGGCAGGGGCAGAGGCGATGTGCCACCGACGTTGAATCCGGCCGAGAGCTTGATGTGCCAGCCTTTGAGGGCTGCCCGCAGGATGTTGCTGTCCGTATCGGCTGGCTCGTGCTGGGCGGTGGCGGAGAAAGAGACGGCAAAGAGGAGAAACAGGGGGATTATTCTTTTCATGATTTTCTTTTTTACAGGTTGAAAGGAAGCGGGAGAGGGAATTTTTTTCAATCTTCTTCATGTTCATCGTCACCCTCCCATACGATGCGCAGCTCGTCCACGAAAAGCTCGCTGCCGATGGCCCCTTCGAAATAGGCGCCCTGACGGCTCGACGTGCAGACAACAGCGATGGCATAGCCGTCGGTGGCAAGGCGGCTGTAGTCGAAAGCACGGCCGCCCACAGGCCGGAAAGGCTCGCTGAAACGGGTCCACTCCTGCGGTTCGCCGGGCTTGTCGATACGGGCCATGAGGACGATGCGGTCGCTCGTGAGGACATCATCGCCGTTAAGGGCCTTGAAATCGGTGGGGTCCACCTCATAGAGGACGGCATAGATGTCGCACGTATCGCGCTCGCCGGGCAAGATTTGCTCCTTGATGTTCTGATAGTGCTCGCCGGCAGTGTAACGATACCAGCCTTCGAAGCGCAACGGACGTGCCGTGACGAGCTGGCGCCCGAAGCGGGTGGCCTGTCGGGGTTTCAACATGGCCTGGGCCACCTTGAACTCGCCGATGAAAAGGTTTCCGGCGGCAATGGGCATGCCCACTCCACGCCCCCACGAACCGGTGGAGAGCGTCTTCAGGCGGATGCAGTTGCCGCGCCGGCCGGCCGGCCAGGGAGTGGTGGGATAGTCCTCCGGCGTGCGCGCCATGCCCGTAAAGGCATAGCCGCCGTTACCGCTGTCCCAGTAGTCGAAACGGTCGTCGGGAGTATTGCCCACCTCGAACCACTGATAATACTGCGAGCGGGAATTGAGGGCGAAATGCTCGAAATTCAGGTTGCGGATGAGCGAGGGATATTTGAAAGACACGGTATACTCCTTACTGTAAGCGCCGTCCTCGGAGCGCGTGGTATAGGTCTGCGGACCGGAGAAGTCGCGCACGGTGCCGCTCTCGGGAAAGATGGTGGAGCCGGGGGTGAGTTCGAAAACGGGATTCAACGCCGTACGGTCGCTGCCCAGCTTGACGGTGAAGTCCACCCGGTCGTTACGGACCACCGGCTCGCCGATGAGAATTCCCTCGGAAAGTTTCCCGCTCACCCAGGCGGGGTCTACACCAACTATGTCACATTCGGCATTGAGTGCCTCATCTTTTATACACGAGGCAAAGCCCGTAAGGAGGGAAGCCGCACAAAGCAGCAAAACGTTTTTTGTCATCTGATTTATTCCGAAATGATATACTCTGAAAACAAGCGTATGCGCAGGATGAAGTCCACAGCGCAACGCACGATTTGTACCGGCTGCAAAGGTACAAAAAAAGAAACGGCTGGAAAACTTTTACAAGTTCCGTGGTTTTCAAATTCCGGTAAAATCAGCAAATACTACCTACAAAACGGTATATACCGATATTTCCGACAATAATATGAGGTTCCGCAACCCTCTTTGCGTCTTCAAGGAACCGCTGTGCCGGAAAAAGGACAGCAACTTTCCGCACCTCGGAAACGTTGCCTGCTGCATTCGGAAAAGAAAATCCGGAACAGCATCCTGCAAACAAACCGCGACCGGCCCGCTCCTGCGGAAGATTCCCCACAGCCACCGTTTTTTACATGCCGTGTAAAAGTTTTTACATGCCTTGTAAAAGTTTTTACACGGCATGTAAAAAAATCGCAAAAGGCACCACGTTAAAAAAGGCCGCCTGCCCGTCACTACGGGCAAACGACCTCTATACACTAAATGATTAAGCGTCCGTCCATCGGATCTTGTCTGTCACAGATTTGACCGCGGACTTGTTATTTCAAAAAAACGGGACGCCCAAACATCATTACCGGCGATCCGTCACGGAGGACCGGCACCAATTAAAACATAATAAATTTATACAATGATTTGAACTTCAATTAATTCTTATACCGGCTCAGTCCTTCCTGGAGGTAATCCACGAACTTGTCCACATCCTCGTTGTAGGAATAGGCATGGTTGAGGGGATGCCCTTCGTTGTCCAGCAGGACGTAGAAAGGCTGGGCGTTGGCGCCGAACTTGCTGCGTTGCAGGTAGCTCCAACGGTCGCCCACGGTGCGCAGGGTGGTCTCCTTTCCGCCTTCACTGACCGTGACAGGCTCGGGCAGACGGGTCTTCTCGTCCACGTAGAGAGAAATGAGGACATAGTCCTTCATGAGCAGATCGCGCACCTTGGCGTCGTGCCAAACGGCCAGTTCCATCTTGCGGCAGTTCACACAGCCGTGTCCGGTGAAATCCACCACAACGGGCTTTCCCGTGCGACGGGCATACTCCATACCCTCGTCATAATTGCGGAAAGCGGCTTCCACTTTCACATGGTCCAGATTGAAGTCCTGCGTGGACATGGGCGGTGCGAAAGCGCTGACGGCCTTCAGGGGCGCTCCCCACAGACCGGGAACCATGTAGACGGCAAAAGCCAGCGAACACAAGGCCAGGAAGAAGCGCGGCACACTGGTGTGGCGTTCCTCCTCGTCATCGTGAGGAAATTTGATACCACCCAGCAGATATACCCCCAACAGGGCGAAAAGCACGATCCACAAGGCCAGGAATGTCTCGCGGTCCAGCAGATGCCAGCCGTAGGCAAGATCGGCCACGGAAAGGAACTTCAAGGCGAAGGCCAGCTCCAGGAAGCCCAGCACCACCTTTACCGAATTGAGCCACCCGCCACTCTTGGGGGCGCTCTTCAGCCACGTGGGGAAGAGGGCGAAAAGCGTGAAGGGAAGGGCCAGGGCCACGGCAAAACCGAACATGCCGATGGTTGGGGCTAAGGACGAACCGCCGCTGGTGCTCACCTCGACAAGCAGGAATCCGATGATGGGACCCGTACACGAGAAAGAGACGAGCGAGAGGGTGAAAGCCATAAGGAAGATGGAGAGCAGGCCGGTGGTTTTCTCGGCCTTGCTGTCGACGGCGGCTCCCCACGAAGAGGGCAACGCTATCTCGAATCCGCCGAAGAAACTGGCGGCAAAGACTACGAGCATCAGGAAGAACAGGATGTTGAACACCGCGTTGGTGGAGAGATCATTGAGGGCATTGGCCCCGAACAGACTGGTGATGATCAATCCTAATGCCACATAGATGACGATGATGGAAACTCCGTAGGTAACGGCGTCGCGGATGCCTTTGGAACGGTCGCCCGCACGTTTCAGGAAGAAACTGACGGTCATGGGAATAATAGGCCACACGCAGGGGGTGAACAGCGCCACGAGACCGCCAACAAAACCAAGCAGGAAGATGTACCACCAGGCTTTGTCGGCCACATTGCCTTCTTCGCCGCCAAAACCCTTCAGCTCGTCGATAACGGGAACCCACCAGTTGCCCGCGGTGGCGGTGTCGGCGGGAAGCGCGGCAACGGCAGCCGTATCGGCAACAGCCGCAGCCGGCCTGACGGCCGTATCTGTAACGGCAGTCTCGGCAGGAACTGAGGGAGCGGCTTCTTTCTTTTCCCCGGCGGCGGGACCGTCGGTGCCGGAAACCTTGCACTCTACCGCCGTGGGCGGCAGACAACTCTCGTCGTTGCAGGCACCGTATTGCAGATAGCCTTTCAGCTCATAGTCTTTCTCCGTGATACGCAGACGCTGGGTGAAGACGGCCGTCCCCTCGAAAAAGACAACAGGCATTTCGAAGATGGGATCGTTCATGCGCTTCTCGCCGGGACCGGGCTTCAACTTGCCCGCCGGCTCTATGCCGTGCGATTTGTCGATATTGAAAGTAGCGGGAGTAGGACCGTCATCGCCTATCCCTGTCGAATAGATGTGCCAGCCCGGATCGGCCTTTCCCTGAAACACCACATCTATTTCCGTAGGACTGACTCTTTTGTAGGACACCGTGAAACTTACCTGCGCCGGCAGCGCTGCAAAGCACAGGAACATCAGTGTCATGAAAGTAAGAAATCTTCTCATATATTTGTACAAATGAATTCGGAAATTACATTTTCGCGACAAAAATACATATTTTTGCCGGAACGACACCCGCCGGTTCCTGATTTTCCTGTCGTCTGCGGAGTTTTTCCTTCTACTTGATGTATTCGTTCCAGTCCGTCAGGCGCATGTCTCCCTTGCGCAGATAGGTATCGTGCATGGCAAAGGCCGCACTGATGACATGGGGCGTATGTCCGCCGCGCTCTTTTGCCAGACGCATGTAGTCGCGCAGAAGCGGCCGGTAGTCGGGATGGGCGATGGCGATGAGGGCCTCGGCCTTTTCGGTGGCGCACTTGTTCCGCAAGTCGGCCACTCCGTACTCTGTGATGATGGCGTCCACGTAGTGTTCCGTATGGTCCACGTGCGAGCAGAACGGCACGATGCTGGAAATGCAGCCGTTCTTGGTAGTGGAGCCGCAGGTGAAAGTGCTGAGCACGGAATTGCAGGTGAAATCGGCCGAACCGCCTACTCCGTTCATCATGCGCGAACCGCAGATCTTGGTAGAATTGACATGGCCGTAAATATCGACCTCGATGGCCGTGTTGAGGGAACAGATGCCCAGACGGGCTATGATCTCGGGACAGTTGGATATTTCGGAAGGACGCAGCAACAGCCGTCCGCGAAAATCGTTGATGTTGTCGTAGAGTTCCTGCAAATGCTCGCTGCTGATGGTCAGCGCACCGGTGGAGGCGGCCACTACGCGGCCCTCGCGGATGAGACGGAGCGGTTCTTCCTGCAACACTTCGGTATAGATGCTGAAGTTGGGGACTTCCGGACAACTGCCCAAAGCTCCGAGAACGGCATTGGCCCCCGACCCTACTCCGCTCTGCAACGTCAGCTTGTTCCTGAAGATGTAACCTTCCTTCATGTTCCAGATGAGGAAATCGGCCATATGCTGGCCTATGCGGTCGGTGACATCTGTCGCCGCCGTCATGCTGCGGGCCTCGTCTGGCAGGTGGGTCTCCACGATGCCGGCAATCTGCTCGGGTTTGACTTCTATATAGGGCAAACCGATATGCTCTATGGGATGCGTGATGCGGATAGGTGCACGGAACCACGGATCCTCTATTTCGTAAATATCGTGCATTCCTATCAGTTTGGTGGAATGCCACGTGTTCAGTTCTACGAAAACTCCTTTCTGCGCCAGCCGGCAAATCGTGGGGGCGATGCCGATGCCCGCAGTGAGATAGATACGCAGCTTGCCGTGGATTTCCTGTATGTCGCAGGCCTCGATGATGCCCCAGTCTATGCGTCCGGTGATGCCCTGACGCAGATGGGTGGCATTGTCCGAAAGGTTGAGGTCGGTGTAGCGTACTTCTCCAGAGTTGTATGCCCTGCGGATTTCAGAATTCACACTGAACGGCAACCGGCGGTCAATGGCGCGGGCGGCGGCAAGCTCACCGTCGCAACTGGCGCCAATGGAGGCACCCGTCACGATATTTACCTGAAAGGGCCGGCCTCCGGCATGTTCGCGACGCGCCTTTTCGGCAATGGCGGGAGTTATCGCCTTCGGGGAGCCGGCGGGACCGAAACCGCCTACGCCGAGCAATTCGCCGTGACTTACAAATTCCGCGGCTTCCTGTGCGGTGATAAAAGGAACATTCATCGGATTAAAAATTTTATGTTGGCAAATATACGATTTTAATTTAAATTATCCTACAAAAAGGGCCGGCCCCGTTCATGC
>VSQE01000079.1 GCA_009775705.1 Prevotellamassilia sp. | reverse complement strand
AACGTGAAAAAAACATAGGATCTTTTTTAAAAAAGGTCGGAACTTTTTTGAAAAACATACTATCTTGTAAAAAAAAGGTCCGTTCCCGTTCAAATTCCGCTCCAGCCAAAAGTTAAACTTTAAAGATGCAAGTTAAAATTCATGTACGTTTTTTTAAAAAAAATCTGTCATACTTTTGCGACAAGATGCTTTTCAATATCTACACCGATCCGGCCCAGTGCACAGACAGAACGAGAAAAAACACAACCCGTTAAATCGGAAAGATATTGCAAAACCGCAAAGACCAATTCATCATCCTTCCAGCAAACAACCTGAATCCGGAGCATTACAATTGTCCATTCCGGAAATAATACTCTATTTTACTTTGCCCTTCGCCCATCTTGCATTAACTTTGCAAAGAAAAAAATAAAAAGCATAAAAAGACATGTCCTGTATTCTTCATATTGAAACGTCTACAGACGTTTGTTCCGTTGCCCTGAGCCAGGATGGCATGTGCCTGATGAGCAAAGAAGACCGTAACGGCCCGTCTCATGCTTCTGTTCTGGCACCTTTCGTGGAAGAGGCCCTGTCTTTTGCCGACAGCCATGCGATTCCCCTCGATGCCGTTGCAGTCAGCAAAGGGCCAGGCTCATACACTGGTCTCCGCATCGGTGTGTCCACCGCCAAAGGGGTATGCTATGGAAGAAACGCCCGGCTGATTGCCATTCCGACGCTTGAACTGCTCTGCACCCCGTTATTGCTATATGGTGAAGAACTTCCCGAGAACGCTCTGCTATGCCCCATGATCGATGCACGACGAATGGAAGTATACTCAGCGCTATACGACACAGGGCTGTCCGCCGTCAGAGAGACACAGGCCGACATCGTTGACGCAAATTCCTACCTTGAATATTTGGACCAACATCCTGTTTTCTTTTTTGGGAACGGAGCGGACAAATGCCGGTCCGTACTGGTCCATCCCAATGCGCATTTTATCGAAGACATCTATCCTTCAGCCAAATATATGTTTCCACTGGCCGAACAGCGCATAGCCCGGGTGCAGTATGAGGACGTAGCCTATTTTGAACCTTTTTATCTAAAAGAATTCGTAACCACACTGTCGAAAAAAAGCATCCTGCCCCATCGTACGCAGTAACTTGCCTCTCTGACAGATAAATCCACACATACAATCAGCAGCAATGAAAGATCCGCATCATGAGGACACGATGGATGTCCATCCCATAAATACCCCGGAAAGAAAAAATCCCGTCCCCTACAATACGTCCCGCAAACGGTTGAAGTTGCCCGAATACGGTAGACTGGTGCAGCAAATGGCAGAAATCGCGGTAACTATCGAAGACCGCAACGCACGACAGGCATACGCCGAAGCCATCATCGCCCTGATGGCCAATTTCAATCCCCAGATGAAAAATGTCCCGGACTATCATGTCAAGCTCTGGGATCATCTGGCCTACATGACAGACTATCAACTGGATATAGACTATCCCCAGCCCATCACTCCAAAAGAGGAAAACAACCGTCCGTCCCGTCTGAAATATCCGCAGACACACATTCGCTTCAGACATTACGGGCATCTGGTGGAGGAAGCGGTCAGAATCATGGAGGAAACCTCCGATGAAACCTTACGAAATGAGTTGATGATGCTGATAGCCAACAGGATGAAGCGAAACCTGGCCGACTGGAAAGGTGACGGTGTGGAAGACGAAAAAGTGGCACACGACCTGGAGCTGTATACTCAAGGAAAAATGAAACCGGATTTCCAGAACAACAAACTGGCTCCGGTCTCTCCCGCGGGCTTCCACAACAAACATAACAAATAAAAAAGATATGGCTACCTTTATCATAGAAGGCGGGCATAGACTGAGCGGTGAAATCACCCCTCAAGGAGCCAAGAACGAAGCGCTGCAAGTGATCTGCGCCACCCTCCTTACAGACGAAGAGGTCTGCATAAAAAACATTCCGGACATACTGGATGTAAACAACCTCATACACCTGCTGCAAGAAATGGGCGTAAAGGTAACGCGACACGAAAAAGGCAACTTTACATTTCAGGCATCCGACATCGACCTGAAATACCTGCATAGCCCGGAATTTCTGGATGAATGTTCCCGTCTGCGGGGCAGTGTTCTCCTTATCGGTCCGATGATAGCCCGTTTCGGACGTGCGGTCATTTCCAAGCCGGGCGGAGACAAGATTGGCCGCCGCCGTCTGGATACCCACTTCTACGGCATCAGGAAATTGGGAGGGACGTTCAGCTATGATGAGGAAAAAGGCATATTCCAAGTAACCGCGGAACAACTCAGAGGCACCTACATGCTACTGGATGAAGCCTCCGTCACAGGAACGGCAAACATCATCATGTCGGCCGTATTGGCCAAAGGTACTACCACCATCTATAACGCTGCCTGTGAGCCGTATATCCAGCAACTTTGCCATTTGCTTAACGCAATGGGAGCCAAAATCAGCGGTATAGCCTCGAACCTGCTAACCATTGTAGGCGTAGACAAACTGCATGGAGCCACACACCGGATACTGCCGGACATGATAGAAATCGGCTCCTTCATAGGTATGGCAGCCATGACCGGGAACGGACTGACCGTCAAAAATGTGTCTTACAGAAATCTCGGGATAATTCCAGACTCATTCATGCGTCTGGGCATACACATCGAACGAAGAGGTGACGACCTCTACATTCCCCGACAAGATATATATGAAATTGAGAATTTCATTGACGGTTCTTTCATGACTCTATCGGACGCTCCATGGCCGGGACTTACCCCGGACCTGCTGAGCATCCTGATCGTTGTGGCGACACAAGCACGCGGAAGCGTACTCTTCCACCAGAAAATGTTTGAAAGCCGTCTGTTCTTTATTGACAAACTCATTGACATGGGAGCACAGATCATTCTTTGTGATCCACACAGAGCCGTCGTTGTGGGACACAGCAACCAGATAAGACTCCGCGCACGAAGAATGGTAAGCCCTGACATACGCGCCGGCATCGCCATGCTCATCGCAGCCATGAGTGCGGAAGGAATCAGCCGGATTGAAAACGTGGAACAGATTGACAGAGGATATGAATGTATAGAGGAGCGGCTCAACGCTCTCGGAGCAAAAATCAGACGCGAACTATGATACGCAGGAATGAAGTTTTCAGCATCGGGCACATCTCCAAGACACGGGGGCTTGTCGGTGAAGTCGAGTTAAACTTCACGGATGATATATTCGATCGCGGCGAATCCGAATATCTGATATTGGACATCGACGGCATTCTGGTTCCGTTCTTCTGGGAAGAATACAGATTCAAGAACGACAAGACTGCCATCTTCAAATTTGAAGACATACACGATGACAAGACATCGCGCAGACTACTCGGCTGCCAGGTGTTCTATCCGATCAGCGAAATCCCCGAGGACGAAGACACCTCGGAACTTCCGTCATTCAATGCCCTGACAGGTTTCAGAATCATAGACGGAAATGGACAATATATCGGAACCGTATCGGCAGTCGACACCTCGTCTTCAAATATCCTGCTTTATCTGGACACTGAAAACGGAAAAGAAATCATCATTCCTTTCCACGATGATTTCCTGCTGGATTACAACATGTCCCGCAGAGAACTTAAAGTCAATTTGCCTGAAGGCGTTGTTGATCTGAATTAGAAAGTATGAAAAAAAGAATCGCAATACTGGGATCTACCGGCTCGATCGGAACACAGACCTTGGATGTGATAAGAGAACATCCGGAATATTTTGAAGCCCATACCCTTACTGCCGGTAAAAATGCAGATCTGCTGATCAAGCAGGCCTTGGAATTTCTGCCGGACACCGTTGTCATAGCTGACGAAAGCAAATATGACCACGTAAAGGAAGCCTTGTCCCCCTATCCTGTCAAAGTTTATGCAGGCAATAATGCCTTGTGCGAAGTCGTAGCTTCTTCGGAAATCGACACGGTGGTCACCGCCATGGTCGGATTTTCCGGACTGCGTCCCACAATCAGCGCACTGAAAGCACACAAATGCATCGCTTTGGCCAACAAGGAAACGCTGGTCGTGGCCGGCGAGCTGATTACACGACTGGCAATTGAAAACCGGGTGCCCATACTACCTGTAGACAGCGAACACTCCGCCATTTTCCAGTCTCTCGTTGGCGAGGAGAGCAACGTCATCGACAAAATTCTTCTCACTGCTTCAGGCGGTCCGTTCCGTAATCTGTCCCCAGAAAAACTGTATACTGTAACTCCATCGCAGGCACTGCGGCATCCCAATTGGAAAATGGGTGCAAAGATTACTATCGACTCTGCGTCCATGATGAACAAAGGCTTTGAGATGATTGAAGCGAAATGGCTCTTCGGAGTTGCCCCTGAAAAAATAGAAATTGTCGTACATCCAGAAAGCATCATCCACTCTGCCATACAATTTGAAGACGGAGCCGTTAAAGCTCAGATGGGAATACCGGATATGCGCCTCCCCATCCAATACGCCCTGACCTATCCCGAACGGTTGTCTCTCAGCGGTGACAGGCTGGACTTGTTTCAACTGAAAGCCATGCATTTCGAACCGGCTGACAGCAATAAGTTCCGTTGTCTGCAACTGGCCTACGATGCCATTGAAAAAGGCGGAAACATGCCCTGCATACTGAACGCTGCTAACGAGATCGCCAACGAAGCATTCCGCAATGAACGCATTTCATTCTGCCAAATGGCGGAAATCATAGAGAAAACCATGCAAAAAGCCACATTCAGCAACACTCCCACACTGACCACCTACTTCGATACCGACATTGAAGCAAGACGCATAGCATGTGATTTGATCTCCGGACTTTAACCATGCGACATAGAACTATGTATAACCCATAAACCCGAACCATACAATGGAAATATTCCTGATCCGTGCATTACAACTCATTTTATGCTTTTCAATTCTAATTCTGCTACATGAAGGCGGACATTTTCTGTTTGCCAAATTGTTTAAAGTACGCGTTGAAAAATTCTGTCTGTTTTTTGACCCCTACTTCACGCTTTTCAAATTCAAACCCCGTAAAAGCAATACGACCTACGCTCTCGGATGGCTTCCCTTAGGAGGATACGTGAAAATTGCCGGAATGATAGATGAATCGATGGATACGGAACAAATGAAAAAACCCGTACAACACTGGGAGTTCAGAGCCAAACCTGCCTGGCAACGACTCTTGATCATGATTGGCGGTGTACTGGTCAACTTCCTGCTGGCATTTTTCATTTATTCGATGGTTCTTTTCACATGGGGAGAGACTTATGTTCCCATCAAGAACATGACACACGGTTTCAAATTTAACGAGACCGCAACTCAATTGGGATTTAAAGATGGAGACATACCTCTTCACACCAATATCGGCAGTTTTGAACGCTTTGACAGCAATGAAAGTATTGGAGATTTCTATCGCAACCTGTCTGAAGCGACTTCCGCCACCGTTCTAAGGCAAGGAAAGGAAGTCACACTCAGCCTCCCGGGAAACTTGAATATGCTGCAAATGATCAAGGAAGAACCTCCTTTTGCTACCATACTGATGCCTTCCATCATAGACAGCGTGGCTCCGAAATCGCCTGCGGATAAAGCCGGTATAAAAGCCGGAGACAGACTTATCGCGTTCAACCACAGAAATCTAACGACATGGAACGAATACATAGATATGCGTGCGCGCATGAACGATGTCCTGTCCGTAGGGAACAAACAAGACAGTCTGCGTCTCCGCAAAATATCTATGGTACTGCTTCATGCCGGCAATACCCGCCCCGACACTGTTACATTCCTGCTGGATAAGAATTTCAACATGGGAGTGTTTTGGAATTCTCCTATCAAGAACTATCAGAAAAAAACTGTCAGCTACGGATTCTTTGAAAGTTTTCCGGCCGGAATACACCGGGGGTGGAACGTCCTGACAGGATACGTAAATGACTTGAAATACCTGTTCACAGCAGATGGAGCCAAGAGTGTAGGAAGTTTCGGCGCCATAGGAAGTCTATTCCCGTCCGAATGGCAATGGGAACGCTTTTGGGAATTGACGGCTTTCATTTCCTTAATGCTGGCATTCATGAACATTCTCCCGATCCCTGCATTGGACGGAGGACATGTATTCTTCCTCTTATACGAAGTGATCACCGGCCGCAAGCCCAGCGACACTTTCATGGAACGTGCTCAAATAATCGGAATGTGGCTGCTTTTCGGCCTCATGGCATACGCAATATTCAATGATGTCATGAAATTTGTATTCTGAAAACAAAAGGCAAACAGTAATGTAAAAGAAAAATTACACAGTTCAACAAAATAATGTATATTTGCAAATAACAATAACATAAATAGTTTAGCTATGAAAAGACTGTCTTTCATCCTTATCAGAGTGTTCGCAACATTAGGTCTCTTTTTGGGAACGGGTTATATTACCTATGCTGAAGTAAATCCCAAACCGTTTGTAGTCCCTGAACTCACGTCGTGGACCGGCGCTGAAGGAAAATTCATGCCTACAGGTCGAGTCATCGTGAAAGGGAATAAAGAGGTATTCCGCATCGCCACAGATTTTATTACCGAATATAAACAACTGACAGGAAAGAACTTGTCCATTGCAAAAGGCAAAGCAGCTCCGGGAGATTTCATCTTTGAACTGTCTGAAAAAAACAAGGCACTGGGAGAAGAAGGCTACTCTTTGGAAATAGGAAACACTGCCCGTCTGTCTGCCCAAACAGCGAAAGGCCTGTTCTGGGGGACAAGAACGATTCTCCAGATATCAGAACAGACTACAGAAAATTCCATTCCAAAAGGAACGACCACAGACGTACCCGAATACAAACTGCGAGGTATGGTAATTGACTGCGGAAGAAAATATATTCCCATAGATTACCTGCAAAACTTGGTTAAAATAATGGCTTACTATAAGATGAATACGCTGGAAGTTCATCTGAACGATAACGGTTTCCGCCAATACTTTGACAATGACTGGGACAAAACACAAGCTGCCTTCCGTCTGGAATGTGACACTTATCCTGGGCTTACGGCAAAGGACGGCTCATATACAAAGAAAGAATTTATCGACTTACAGATTCTTGGAGAAAACAACTTTGTTGAAATTATTCCTGAAATCGACGTTCCGGCCCACTCTCTTGCATTTACACGTTACAGACCCGAAATTGCCTCAAAAGATTACGGCAAAGACCATCTTGACCTGTTCAAACCTGAAACCTATGAATTCGTGGACGGACTCTTCAAAGAGTATCTGGAAGGAAAAAATCCCGTATTCAGAGGCCCGCGCGTTCACATCGGTACGGACGAATACTCCAATGCAAAAAAAGATGTAGTAGAAAAATTCCGTTCATTTACAGACCATTACATCAAATATGTAGAAAGTTTTGGAAAAAAAGCAGTCTTGTGGGGAGCTCTGACACACGCGAAAGGCGACACTCCTGTCAAAGCCGATGACGTACTTATGTTCTGCTGGTACAACGGCTATGCCGATCCCAAGGACATGAAAGAAAAAGGCTATCAGCTTGTAAGCATTCCAGACGGTTTGGTCTATATTGTTCCGGCGGCGGGTTATTACTATGACTATCTGAACTGTAAGCATCTGTACGACAACTGGACTCCTGCTACAATTGGCAATCAGAAGTTTGAAGAAAACGATCCAGCCATTGAAGGCGGAATGTTTGCCGTATGGAACGATCACGCAGGAAACGGCATCTCAACAAAAGACATCCATCACCGTATTTATCCCGCCCTTCAGACGCTGGCTGTGAAATGCTGGACTGGGAAGAATACCAAACTTCCGTACGAAGAATTTGAAAAGCAGAGTAAAAACATTTCGGAAGCACCCGATGTCAACGAATTAGGAAGATGGTATACTGATAATCACCGGCTCGCCCCTGCCAATGAGACCGTCTGCACCATCAAAGAGGTAACACCAGGTATGAACATGCCGCGAGAGGAGATTGGATACGACTACAGTGTAAGTTTCACCGTAGACGGAGCTGAAGAAAAGAAGGGGACCGAACTCTTCCGTTCCAAGAACGCAGTCTTTTATTTGTCCGACCCTCAAAGCGGAAAACTTGCTTTTGCCAGAGACGGCTATCTGAATAAATTCAATTATGCCATTAAGCCCGGCACAAAAGTAACGATCACGATTCAAGGTAACAACCGGATGACACGCCTGCTGATCAATGGAAAAAAACACGAAGAATTGAACGCGCAGACAGTTTATGTCATGGGAGACAAAATAGATTACCAATATGGGGATAATCAGATATTCAAACCTACCATGTACACAACTAAGGACAAAATGCACTACCAGCGCACACTTGTCTTTCCACTTGCAAAGGCCGGGAACTTCAAAAGCAAAATTACCGATCTCGTCATAGTCAACTCTCTCGGTAAATAAACCGGAATATAAGTGCAAAATAAAAAAAGGACAAAATACAATTCCTTTACTTTCTTACACAAACAAATACATCAATATGGAATACAACCAAGAGGAAAGAGAAGAAAGTTTTAGCCTGGAAGAATACTGGAAACTGTTTATGAGCCATTGGTATTGGTTTGCCGGAACCGTACTTATCTCTATATGTATTGCTATTTTCTACCTGTTGTCAACAACTCCCATCTACACTCGTAGCATGATGTTGCTGATCAAGAATGATGAAAAAGGCGGTGCAGCAAACAGCATGATCTCAGATTTTCAGAATCTGGGCATAATCAACAACAACAGCAATATAAACAATGACATCCTGACCATCAGTGCCCCTATAATGATGCAGGAAGTTGTGAAAAGGCTGAAACTGGACTTTCAAATGGACATCAAAGACGGACTGCGCAGCCGGCCCCTCTACAACGATGCCCCCATCACGATAAAGAATGGAAAAACATCCGGCAACCAGTCATTTTCCTTCAAAGTCAAAATACTATCACGTAACGAGGTTGAATTGTCCGACTTCATACTGCTGGACGAAAAAATCAACAATGCCCTGATCATAGCTCAAATGGGGAAAGACATACAAACCCCTATCGGAAAAATTAAAATTTCCTCCACTCCTTCATGGGACGACTCCTTCATAGGCAAACAGATCAACGTCAACAAATATCCCTACGAACTCATCGGAAAACTCTATGCCGCACGTCTTAATGTATCATTAAGCGATAAAGAAGCAACAATACTGAACCTCACCCTTTCGGACGAAGTTCCCGAACGCGCCAACGATGTTCTTCTTGCCCTTGTCGATGTTTTCAATGAGCAGTGGATAGAAGATAAGAACCGTATTGCCGAAAGTACCTATAAGTTCATAACTGAACGTCTTGAATCCCTATCTAAGGAATTAGGAAATGTTGACCAGAATATATCTGACTATAAAAGTAAGAATCTTTTGCCCGATATTCAGGCGGCATCCGCAATGTACATGCAGCAGAGTAACAAGAACTACGATAATCTACTCAACCTGCACAACCAGCTGAGCATGGCAAAATACATTCGCGACTATCTGAATGACAAAACAAAACAAAATCAATTACTACCTTCCAGCACAGGAATTCCAAGCAGCGGAATCGAGCAACTCATCGCCTCCTATAACGCGCTTATGTTGCAACGCAACGAACTGGTGGCCAACAGCAATGAGAACAATCCTTTGGTTGCTGAAATGAAATCGTCATTGACATCCCAAAAAACAGCAATCATCCGCTCTCTGGAGAATCTGATAGCCCAGATCCAAACACAGATCGCAAACGTACAACGTTCCGAGCAGGAAACCAACAGGCAGATAGCATCCAATCCTCAACAGGCCAAGCAACTGCTTTCTGTAGAAAGACAACAGAAAGTAAAAGAGGCACTTTACATTTACTTGCTCCAAAAACGGGAAGAAAACGAACTCTCCAAGACCTACACAGCGTGGAACACACGCATCATCCAGCCTCCCATTGGCAGCCCGATGCCCACTTCGCCACGTAAAAAAATGATTCTCCTTATATCGGTTATCATAGGTCTTGCAATACCGGGAAGCCTGCTTTTCCTCCGCGAGACGCTGGACCACACTGTCAGAGGCCGCAAAGACCTTGCACAATTGCAAATTCCATTCATTGGAGAAATACCCGATATCTTCGGTAAAAGACAGTGGTGGCAAAAGAAGAAAAAACTGGACAATGAAATTGTCATCTCATCGGGCTGTAAGGACTTCATCAACGAATCTTTCAGATCTGTCAGAACAAAACTTGACTATTTCATCAGTGATATATCTTCACCATGTAAAACCATTATGCTCACCAGTTACAATCCGGGTAGCGGAAAGAGTTTTATCTCGGCCAACTTATCAAAGACAATGTCGTTAAAGGATAAAAAAGTACTGGTTATAGATATGGACATCCGACGATGCTCTCTCACCAAAATGCTGAAGACAAACATAAAAAATGGACTGACAGCCTATCTGAGTGGCATAGATGATCGTATAGAAAATCTGATCATATCCAATGGATTTGGAGATAAAGTAGACGTGCTCCCTGTCGGAGTGATTCCTCCCAATCCTACAGAACTGCTTCTGAGCGACAGGATGAATAGAATGTTCGACACGCTACGTCGGCAGTACGACTATATTTTCCTGGATTGTCCACCGGTAGAGATAGTTGCAGACGCATCTATTATCAAAAAGTTTGCCGATGCTTGCATCTTCATTGCACGTGTAGGCCTAATGGATCGCAGATTACTTAAGGAAGTTGATCAATTATACAAGGACAATACATACCAACACATGTGTATCCTACTCAACGGAAGTCTGTATATCAGTTCCCAATATGGACATTACAGATACACAGACAAAACGTATAAATTATAACAAAATCATAAAATTCAAAGTTCTGTAATAACACAAAAGTGGGAGGTGTACACACATAGATGTGCACCTCCCACTTTTATGTTTAGCTTCATTCGAAAGATAAAAAACATCGGATTTTCAGACTGAACAGGAATAACCCCTTATAAAATTATATTGCTGTCCGATAAAACTTTTTGAGGCAAAACAAAATTAGGACTGGCACCTATTGCAGGAGTCAGTCCTTTTAGGGCCCAATCCGAAATGGCGGTGCATATGTTAAATTGAGTCGAAGAGAATGTTAAATTTTTAGGCGTATAGTTT
>VSQE01000078.1 GCA_009775705.1 Prevotellamassilia sp. | reverse complement strand
CCCTGAAAAGCCGCCTAACGGGCGGCTTTTTTCGTTGCTTAACGTGAAAAAAACATAGGATCTTGTTGAAAAAAGGTCCTATCCTTTTTGAAAAACATACTATGTTGTGAAAAACAGGTTTGTTCCCGGAGTTTTTCCGAAAAACCTCTAAGTTAAACTTTCTGGAGATGCGTTAAATTTCGGGTGAAAAGATTAACCTAAATTTTTAATTAGTAATTAGTAGTTAGCAATTGGCAATTCCCGATTAACTACTAATTACTAATTGTTTCGGAAAGAGCGAAGTAATCCTGTTCCGTGAAATCTTTGGCGCCTTCGTTGTGGAGGCGGGCGGAATATTCCGTGTACATGTCTGAATATTCTTTGAAGAAGTCGTGCTCCAGAAATAGTGAGATTCGTAGCAACAACTCCGTATCCATGCTGTTCTGGGCGAAGATCCTGTAGGCATTGGGTCGTTGTAGTCCCAATGCTTCGGCAAATTCTTTGACGCTTTTGCCTTTTTCCTTCAGAAGGTTGCGTATGGTTTCTCCGATTGCTTCCATGATCTTGTTGAAAAAATGGAGAGACTGCTCCGTTCGTATCTTCAGGGAGGAAGGGTGGCAGTCTCTCTTTCTTGTTGGAATGTGGAGGCTCCGTGTTTATAGAGCCGAGTCTACCGGGCAGTTAAGGGTCCCTTTCTTGTAGATGTATCTGCCGTCTACGCTGATGGCCTTGCTTTTGGCTCCGGTGGCTGATATGCGGATGTCTCCTCCGTCGAAGGTGAAGTTTCCTTTCACCTTGATGCCGCGGCATTTGGATTCGAGCAGGGCGTCGCCGGGCATATAGGTGGTGCCGGTAACGGTCATCTCGATGCGGGTTTGGGTGGCGGTATTCTGCTCTATGACCAGATCGGTGCCGGCACTGATGCCTTTGGAGCCGTTTCCGCTCACAGTGGCCTTGACGCTGCCTCCCGAGATGGTGAGCTGGTTTTCCGTTTTCAGTCCTTTGATGTCTTCGGCTGCCACATTCATGGTGAGCGTTCCCCCTTCAACGAAGGCTTGTCCGTTGCATTCATCGAGCGGGTCTTTGGTGACGGAGACATCTATGCAGTCGCCTTTCGTGTTGTTGATGTCTACGGTTCCGCCCTGCATCTTGAAGTACTGGTCCACGTGCAGGCCGTCGTTGGCCGCTTTCAGCACACGCAGCATTCCGAGGCCCGGTTTCAGCAGGGTATATTCGTCAGATGCGTAGGCATGGCGGGAGTTTCCCGTGAGGAGCAGGGTGCCTGTGCCCGAAAATTCGGCATGCCCGTTCACGAAGAGACAGGCTTTCTGTGTGCCGCCCGCGCCGTCGGCGAGCGTGGTGGTGGTTCCGTCCTTCAGGATGATGTTGATTCGCTTGCCGTTGGCTATGTCGATGGCGGCTCCCCGGTTGCTGGTCAGGTCGAGGCCGTCCAGTTCTACCGTGGCCTTGAACTCGCCGTCCATGAAGAAGGATCCGTCCGACGAGGTTCCCGACAGGCGGTAGACAACCTCGGTCTGCAAGTCGGCACCGGCTATGACGCTCACGTCGGCGGCCTGTGCCGTGACGTTGAGATGCGGGGCTATGTCGCCGGTTACAGTGACATGGGCCTTGCCGCCGTTGTAGCGGACGCTGACTGTCCCGTTCTCTACCGGTGTGCGGTCTACGGTGATGCTGTCTATTTCGGACGTGTCATAGGTGCGGCCCATGACGGAAAGTGTGGCTCCTCCGGCCCCGTAGTTCATGGTTCCTGCCTGGCTGGCGGGGATGGCTACGGTGACCTGTCCGCTGTGGATTTTCAGCGTCTGTGCGAGGGTGTTTCCGCCCAGCAGGAGGAAGGCTGGTATGAGAAGTGAGATTCTTTTCATCGTGCCAGAAGTTTAAAGGTTTTCCCGTTCATTTTGACAATATGGATGCCGGCTGTGAAACGGCCGCCGTGCGATTCCGTTCCTGTCACGGTCTGGACATGTGCGGCCGAGAGGCGTCCGTCGGCGGTGTATATCCGGATGCAGGTTCCGGCTTGGGCCGTGACGGTGAGCCGCCCGTTCCGGATGTTTGCGTCCGTTGCTTCGCCGGCCGTCGGGACAGCGACGGACGTGGGCTGCTGCGCGAAGAACATGGAGCCGAGGCCGGCAAGGGGCAGGGTGAGCGTGGCCCCTGGTGCCGTAGCCGTGAAACTGCCGTTGCCGAAGGTTATTTTCAGGCCGTCGGCGGGAAGGCTGTGTTCCTGTCCGTCTGCGGTGCGGACCGTGAGGTAGTCTAAACTTTGTGCGCCTGCGCCCATCGTGGTTCCGAAGGTGAGCAGCAGGCAGAGGAGGGAACTTTTCATAATCTGTAAAGTAATTAAAATTGGGGGGAGGCTGCGTAGACGGCCGTGCTGTCAGAATTTGAATTTGTAGCCTATCTCGATGGCGTGGATGTCGTTGTTGTTGTCATCATCCTGACCGTCCTGCCACATGTAGGAGAAGGACAGAATGTGTTGCTTCGTGATTTTCCAGTCGGCGCCGGTGCTCAGGCGTGTCTTGTCCAGTGCGAAGCCTTTGCTGAGGTTGTTGCTCAGTTCGTAGGAGACGAACGGAGTGACCGGACAGTGCCGGATGTTGTATTCGGCGGCAAGCCGTGAGCGCAGGTAATGCCGGTTTTTGTGGCTTTTGTGCCTTGTCACCGTCTCGCATTCATAAAATTCCTCTCCGTTCCATACATGGCTTTCGCCTACGTAGCCCGGCTGCACGGGATCGCGGAAGCGGGTGCGTTTGTGGTCGGTGCCCATGGTGTGGGTGAATTGGTACCGTTCGCGCAGACTGAGACTGACGCGTCCGATTTTCAGTTTGCCCGTTACGTCGGCAAAGGCCCGGTGTTTGGAGTCCCAGTAGCCGTGGTCCACGTTATATCCGTTAGGCTTTCCCTTTTTGGTAAAGTTGGCTTCGCTCTCCATCGGGGAACGTTCGTACATATAGACGTAGCCGGCACTGAATTTCAGGAATTTGAAGGGCTTGTAGCTTGCTCCGGCCGAGATGTCCCAGCGGCTTGCGTTTTTCAGTTTCTGTTCCGAGCGGAAGCCCAGGCCAAAGTCTGCGGAGAGAGTCTCTGTCAGTTTCTTTTCCGCAGTAAGTTCCGTGTATAGTCCGAAATCATCGTCAGCGGCCATCGGCAGAGCCGCCAGCCCGAGGGCTGTGGCAAGAAAGGTTTTCTTAAAAGGCATTGTCTTGGGGGATTTTAAGGATGCGGTCAACGGATTTGATGCGTTTGTTCGGGTCTTTATAGAACACCCTCAGCATGGTCATGTCTGTCAGAAAATCTACGGCTCCCACCTCAATGCGGATGATTTCCAGCCCGAGGCGTTCCTCGAGGTCGGCTTTCAGCTCGTCATAGCGTTCGGGCTTGATGAGGTCGATGTTGTCATACTTCACAAACTTGCAGCCTTCCTTGTAGGCGGACATGAAATTCTCGGAGAACCATACTGTAAGGATGAAGATGGCATTGATGAGCAGTCGTCCCAGCAGGTTCATTTCTTCCGTTTTCCCGTTGAGGACGGAAAGGGCCACCAGGAAGAAAAGGTACGTCATCTCGCGGATGGGGACGCTCTCCGTGCGGTAGCGGATGATGCCGAAGATGGCAAAAAGCCCCAAGGCGGCTCCGATGCCCATGTCAGAGTTGTTGTTAAGCAATAGGTAGATGAGCATGAAGATACTTACCGACAGCAGGATGAACGTGAAATAGTAGTCGCGCCGACGGCCTTTCGGGTAGTAGAAGAAATGTACGATGATCCAGACTACGATGAAGTTGAGCAGGAAACTGAAGCCCAGACTGGCCAGATCCATGATGGAGCCGATGCTGAATAATTGTGTGAACAAATGGTTCATAGTTGTTAGAGGTGGTTAGTTTTTGGGGTTTGTATTCTTGGGTGTTTCGTAGACGGAGATGTCCAGTTCGTTGCGCCGGGCTATCTTCCGGATTTTGATCAGTCTTTTTTTGAACCGGTTCTGCTTCAGCCCTTCGTTTGTGACGGACGATCCGATGCAGTATTTGCTGAATCCGGCCGGTTTGATGCGTAGTGTGCGCAACATGGGAAGGATGGGGCTGGTTACGCGCCCGTCGCGTTTCAGTTCAATGATGACGATGTTGTCCATCGAGACGTGGCGGTCCGTTTCGTAATTGTAGAATTTCAGGCCGTAGTCGATGGTGAGGCGTTCGGTCTGTGCCGTATTGACCAGTGTGATGCGGTTGAACCGGTTGCCCAGTGTCGGGATAATGTCCTTGAATGTGTAGCCGGTTTGCTGGTTGAGGAAATTCTCGCCGGCAGCTTCTTCCATTACGGCCTCCAGTGAGGGGACCGCTACACGCTTCTTGCTCGTCTTGCCGTGATTGTTTTTCTTTTTCACTTCCAGAAACGTGTGTCCCGTGTCCATGTAGGTGCGTACCCTGACTTTGGTACGTGGAGCGTGTCCGCACAGGTGGGTCCGGAACATGGTGTGGCTGTCCGTGCTGTCCCAGTAGGTAGTGGAATAGGGGCTGATGCGTTTTCCGCAGGTCTCTTGCGAGAAATAACTGCCGCGGGTCATCTCCAGCAGTTTCAGCAGGGTGGGGATGTTGGTCAGGAATTTGGTGTCCGTACGGTTCATCAGCCGGATGGCGGACATCTCTTCGAGCGTGATGGGAGGCAGTTCTCTCACCAGTTTCTGCAATGCCGCTTCGTATCCGTCTCGGGATTCCGGCTGCCGGATTATGTCCGTTTGTTTTTCCATAGTGGAGACAAAATTAGAAAAAAAGTGTAGTATCTTCTTCTTTTTTTATGGAAATGTAGTTTTTTCTGCCCAAAAAGCATTCGGACAGGAACTGTTTTGTCTCAGAGCGGCATTCCTTCAAAGTCGAAAAGCGGGGTCGACAGATAACGCTCGCCGGTATCGGGGAGCACTACTACCAGCGTCTTTCCCTTGTTTTCCGGCAGCCGGGCCAGTTCTGTCGCGGCGTGAAGTGCGGCTCCCGATGAAATGCCTGTGAGCAGCCCTTCCAGCAGTGCCGCCTGCCGTGCCATGCGGAAAGCGTCATCGTTGCCGACAGTAACAATGCGGTCTATGTATTCCGGATGGTAATTCTCCGGAATGAATCCGGCACCGATGCCCTGAAGGGTGTGTGGCCCCGGCTGTCTTCCCGACAGCACGGCGCTTCCGGCCGGCTCCACGGCTATGGCCAGCAAGGCGGGGTTGTGCCGTTTCAGCCCTTCGGCGGTGCCGCTCAGGGTGCCGCCGGTTCCTACTCCGGCCACCAGGATGTCCACCTTGCCGCCGGTATCGGCCCAGATCTCTTCCGCTGTAGTGAGGCTGTGGGCGGCGGGGTTGGCAGGGTTGGAGAACTGTTGCAGGATGACGGATCCGGGGGTGTCGTCGCGCAGTTGTTCCGCACGGTCTATCGCTCCCTTCATGCCCTTGTCGCCGGGTGTCAGTATCAGAGTGGCTCCCAGTGCTTTCAGGAGGTTGCGGCGTTCGGCGCTCATCGTTTCTGGCATGGTCAGTATCAGGCGGTAGCCCTTGATGGCTGCTACCCAGGCCAGTCCGATGCCGGTGTTGCCGCTTGTCGGTTCGATGATGGTGCCGCCAGCTTGCAGGCGGCCGTTCCGTTCCGCGGCCTTGATCATGGCCAGTGCCACGCGGTCCTTGACACTGCCTCCCGGGTTGAAACTTTCGAGTTTCGCTATGAGACGGGCGTGTAGGGAGTTTTCTTTTTCTATGCGGTGAAGCTCCAGCAGGGGAGTGTGTCCGATGAGGTCGGTGAGGCTGTGGTGAATCTTTTCCATAGTGTCAGTCGTTTTGGGGGAGCGGTCCCGCAGCCGCAGGCTTCTTTTTGCCGTTGTGCAAGGAGACGGGGCTTGTTTGCAAAATGCGCGAGAAAGGCTCTACGCTTCCGGTGAGCCAGATGTTTCCGCCGATGACCGTGTCGTGCCCGATGGTGACACGTCCCAGAATGGTCGAGTTGGAATAGACGGTCACGCGGTCTTCCAGTATGGGGTGGCGCGGCAGGTTGACCGGGTTGCCGTCTGCGTCTAATGTGAAATTCCTGGCTCCCAGTGTGACGCCTTGGTACAGGGTCACGTGGTTCCCGATGATGCAGGTCTCGCCGATGACGACGCCCGTACCGTGGTCTATGCTGAAGTACTCTCCGATTTCGGCTCCCGGATGAATGTCTATGCCGGTAGCGGCATGGGCCGCTTCGGTCAGTATGCGGGGAATGACAGGCAGGCCGGCAAGGTGGAGCGCATGGGCCGTGCGGTAGTGGGTCATGGCCGTCACTGCGGGATAGCAGTAGACAACCTCGCCGTAGTTCCGCGCGGCAGGGTCGGTCTTGAAGATCGCTTCCACGTCGGTCAGGAGCAGGCGTTTCAGTTCCGGCAGTTTTCCGATGAAATCCAGTGCCGTCTGTTCCGCCTCGCATTCCCGGCATCCTTTTTCCGGCCCGCAGAAGTTAAGGGCGCGTTCGGCCTGTTCTGTCAGCAGTTCGTAGAGTTGCTGGATGGCCACTCCGATGTGGCAGGTGCGTACGTGCCCGTTGCCGGAGTGCGGACCGAAGAAGCGGGGAAAGATGATGGCTTTGATCAGATCCATCATTCTGTGCAGGGCTTCCACTTGGGGCAGCGGCGCATTGCCCGGAGGCGCCAGACGCTCTTCTTCGGGTGAGATGCGGGCCAGCAGCCGGGTATTGGTTTGCAGAATAGTGTCGATGTTTTCTTTCATGAGTGTGGCAGATGGATTGTCTGCGCAAAAATACGACAAGGAAAGGAAACGGGCAAGCGGCTGCGGAAATATTCTCCTCAGCAGGTGACGCAGAGGCCGTCATAGGCAAGGGCGGCGTGGGGAGGGAGATATTGGCGGCTGTCCCGGTGCAGGCCGGCGGAATGGCCCATGTGGACCAGATAGGTGCGGGGGCGGCCCAGTTTTTCGGACAATTCGAGGGCTTCGGCGATGGTCTGGTGTGTGTGGTGCGGGGTGTGGCGCAGCCCGTTCACGACGAGCGTCCCGATGCCTTGCAGCAGGGGCAGCTGGTCCGGCGGCAGTGTTTTCATGTCCGTGATATAGGCTATCGGTCCTATGCGGAATCCGAGAATCGGCAGACGGCCGTGCATGACGCGCAGCGGCAGGATTCCGGCATCGCCGATGCGGAACTCCTCGTTCGGCCGGATGCGGTGCAGGCGGATCTGCGGGACACCGGGATATTTGTGCTCCGCAAAGCAGTAGGGGATGCGTTCTTCCAGATGTGTGGCACAGAAGTCTTCGGCGTAGACATCCACATAGCCGAAGACGCTCAGGGGGCGGAGGTCGTCCAGTCCGCCTACGTGGTCGTAGTGCTCGTGTGTGATAAGCACGGCATCGACGGGCTTGAAGTTGAGCGAGAGCATCTGCTGCCGGAAATCCGGTCCGCAGTCTATCAGGATGCGCTTCCCGCCGTCGCTCTCTATCAGTGCCGAGGTCCGCAGCCGCCGGTCGTGCGGGTCATCGGAGGTGCAGACGGCGCAAGTGCATCCCATTTGCGGGACTCCGGTGCTCGTTCCGGTTCCTAAAAACGTGATTTTCATGGCTGCGGATCAGACGAAGTATACCTCGGGACGTATTTCTATGCCGAAGCGTTCCCGCACATCGCGGCGGATGGTGTCGCTCAGTTGTACGATGTCGGCCCCCGTGGCCCCGCCGCAGTTGATAAGTACCAGCGCCTGCCGGTCGTGAACTCCGGCCTTGCCGGCTCTCTTTCCTTTCCATCCGCATTGTTCTATGAGCCATCCGGCAGGGATCTTCACTCCGCCGGCAGCGGGATAATGGGGCAGATCCGGATATTGTGCCTGCAAGGCTCTGAACCGCTCTTCCGGAATGACGGGATTCATGAAAAAAGATCCGGCACTGCCTGTCACCGCCGGGTCGGGCAGTTTGCTCTGGCGGATGCTGACAATCAGTTCGCGCAGCAGGGTGGGGGTGACACTTGCGAGGCTGATGCCGCGCGCTTCCAGCTCGCGTCTGAGGGCGGCATAGCCCAGGTCGGGCGCGAAAGTGCGGTGCAGGCCGAAGGTGACGTGCGTGATGATGTAGTGTCCCGCCAGTTTTCCCTTGAAGATGCTGTGCCGGTAGGCGTATTCACATTCTCGGTTCGTAAAGGTGCGTCGACGGCCTGTTGCGGTCTCTACGGTTTCCACACGCACGATGAAGTCGCCGGCCTCCGTGCCGTAGGCTCCGATGTTCTGCACGGCCGAGGCTCCGGCCTCTCCGGGAATGAGCGACAGGTTTTCCAGTCCGTGCAGGCCTTCGGCGGTGCAGTGCTCCACAAGACGGTCCCAGTTCTCGCCCGCTCCGACACGCAGCTCCACGTGCTCACCGTCGTCCGCCACCGTCTCTCGTCCGGTAATGGCAGAGTGCAGGATGGTTCCGTCGAAGTCTTTGGTGAACAGTAAGTTGCTGCCGCCTCCTATGTGCAGAAACTGTGTCTCTCCCTCCTCACGGAGTAGTTTCAGGGCCTCGTCCAGTTCGGACAGGGACGCATATTCTATGAAGCGCCGGCACCGGGCTTCTATGCCGAAGGTGTTGTGGCCCAGCAGTGAATAGTCGTGGTGTATGATCATTTCCGGAAGTAGTTGAAAGGGTGAGGTCAGTTTTCCATTTTCACGAGCATCCACTCTCCTGAGTCCTTCCGGAAGGTCAGGTTGCAGTTCATGCCTCCCGAGAGACTGCTGATGATGAGGATGCGGGTGTCGGACCCTGTGTCGGAATGTCCGTAGCAGATGTTCGTGATGGTGCCGTGCGGCAGGTCGGGCCGGTAGTCCGGCCATTGGTCCACGTCCAGCAGTCCTTCTATCTGCTGGAAGTTGTCGTAGTCATAGGTTTTGAATGTGAAAGGGTTCCGGATGTGGCGCTGCTGGTATTCCGTATCCGTGGCGAA
The DNA here is from genome assembly GCA_009775705.1 of Prevotellamassilia sp. GTDB lineage: Bacteria > Bacteroidota > Bacteroidia > Bacteroidales > Bacteroidaceae > Alloprevotella. The sequence continues at coordinate 2,464 of VSQE01000078.1, read as the reverse complement.
GTGGCGGTAGAAGGTATAGAAGTCGCTGTTGCGGTTCTTCTCCAGCGCGTGGCGTTCCAGCGCCGTGAGCATCCATTTGCCACGCTCCTTGTTGAAGACGTATTGTTTCACACGCTTCCGGTCCAGATGGATCCATTCCACGATCACGTGGTTCACGGCGGTGTCTTTCTCGCTGCTCATGGCCTTCTCGCTGTTGAAGATCATGGTGTAGGTGTCGTTCTTCGCATACAGAGGGTCGAAGGTCCATTCCTTGCGCGTGATGGGGCGGTTTTGGCCGTCGGTCCTGTTTGTCAGGGGAAACTTGATGCGTTCGGTCTGGAATTTCCGGTTTTTCATGAATCCGTAGACAAAATCGTCAAACAGGCCGTCGGCCGCGACGGGCGGTTCCACGTCTTCGCTTCCGGCCAGCGTGTCCGTTGTCACTGTGTCGAGAGGCACCGGTTCTTCCGCGGTCTCGTTTGCTTCAGGGGACGGTTCGCATTTGTTCCCGTTGCAGGCTGTCACAAGCAGCAGCGCCGCAAAAATCCCGATAATACATTTCATGCTGAATAAACCTTAAAATGACGTGGCAAAAATACGGCTTTTCTCTGAGAAGAACGGAAGTATTTGACAAGAATTATTTAACTTTGTGGTCGTTTTCCAAGAATAATAAGATATAGACACTCATGATAGAGAAAATCAATGCGCTGCTGGCCGAGGTCGAGACGCTGGCGGCCAATGACGAAAAAGAACTGGAAGCCCTGCGTATCAAGTATCTGGGCAAGAAAGGGCTGATCAATGAACTGATGGCGGATTTCCGCAATGTTCCCGGAGACCGGAAAAGGGAGATCGGCATCCGGCTCAACGAGCTGAAGACGGCCTTGCAAGACCGCCTGAACGCCTTGCGGGCCGAGCTGGCCACGCACGAGGAGGACCACAGCGGTCTGGACCTTACCCGTACCCCTTATCCCGTCCGGTTGGGCACGCGCCATCCTCTGTCCATTGTCCGTAACGAGATCATCGACATCTTTTCCCGTTTAGGATTCTCCATGGCCGACGGTCCCGAGGTGGAGGACGACTGGCATGTCTTCTCGTCCATGAACTTCGCCGAGGACCATCCTGCCCGTGACATGCAGGATACCTTCTTTATTGAGCAGCACCCCGATATCGTGCTGCGCACCCATACCAGTTCCGTGCAGAGCCGTGTGATGGAGACCACGCAGCCGCCTCTGCGTGTCATCTGCCCCGGACGCGTCTATCGCAACGAGGCCATCTCGGCACGCGCCCACTGCTTCTTCCATCAGGTTGAGGGCCTTTACATCGACAAGGACGTTTCCTTCACCGATCTCAAGCAGGTGCTCCTCACCTTTGCCCGCGAGATGTTCGGCGCCGATACGCGTATCCGTCTGCGTCCTTCCTATTTCCCCTTTACCGAGCCCAGTGCCGAGATGGACATCTCCTGCAACATCTGTGGCGGAAAGGGATGCTCCTTCTGCAAGCATACGGGATGGGTGGAAATCCTGGGCTGTGGCATGGTCGATCCGAACGTATTGGAAGCCAACGGTATTGACAGCAATATCTATAAGGGCTACGCTTTCGGAATGGGGGTGGAGCGTATCACCAATCTGAAGTATCAGGTAAGCGACCTCCGTCTCTTCTCCGAGAACGATGTCCGTTTCTTGGATGAGTTCATGGCAGCGAACTGATCCGGGCGCGGCTCTCTTTTCTTAAAAAACATTTGTACAGAGGATTTATAAGGCTTCCGCGGCTTTATAAATCCTTATTCTTTAAAAAAAAGAAGCGTATGTCGGAACTGTCTTCCCTTCCGGCCGGTGGCAGGCCCCGGCTTTTCACTGCCGGCTATTGCTGCATTCTGGCAGCCAATTTCCTCCTGTTTTTCGGATTCTGGTTGCTCATCCCCCTTCTACCGTTCTATCTGAAGGAGAACTACGGTCTTTCCGAGGGTGCCATCGGAGTTATTCTTTGTTGCTATACCGTCTCCGCCCTGACGGTGCGGCCCTTTTCCGGTTTTCTGCTCGACGCCTTTCCCCGCAAGCCGCTCTACATTCTGGCCTACGCCGTCTTCACCGCCTTGTTTCTGGGTTATATTGCCGGCGGAACGCTCGCGCTGTTCGTTCTGCTGCGTGTTCTGCACGGGCTGGCCTTCGGCATGGTTACGGTGGGAGGCAATACTGTGGTGGTGGACATCATGCCTTCCGAACGTCGCGGCGAGGGGCTGGGCTATTACGGCCTGACCAACAACACCGCCATGAGCATCGGGCCTATGGTGGGGCTTTTCCTGCACGGAGTTCTCTCGTTCCGCTCCATCTTTGCTATCGGGCTGGCCGCCTGCCTCATAGGCTTCTGCTTGGCTCTTTGCGTCAGGGTGCCCTCACGGCCCAAGGTGAAGCGGCCCGCTCTTTCGCTCGATCGCTTCATTCTTCTCAACGGCGATCAGGGGGGTGTGGGGTGGGTGGGGGGGGGG
>VSQE01000077.1 GCA_009775705.1 Prevotellamassilia sp. | reverse complement strand
AAAAACTTTCTTATCTGGAATATCTTTTATATGATTTCAAAGGAGAAGAAATAGATATGAAAGAAGAAACGGAAATGATGACAGTCAACAACAAATAGCTATTCTATAGGACATTTAGAAAAATCTGCAAGTCTTCAGTATATAACAATACTGAAACTTGCAGATTTTATGTAAGAAAGAAATTTACTCAAAAGCCGTCTGCTCCAATACTCCCCGAATGCGCTCCTGCAAAAAAACAGAGGCCGGGACCAACGGAAGACGAAGATAATTCGCACAAACTCCCAATTCGGCAAGCAAGCCCTTAATTCCTACAGGATTTCCCTCTGCCGTCATAAGTTTGTACAGTTCCGAAAAACTGCGATGCATCCGCAATGCCTCCGAGAAACGACCGTTCATTGCCATGTGCACCATTTCGCCAAAGCGGAAAGGGTAGGCATTCCCTATAACGGAAATGACTCCGGAAACTCCTACCGTCAACAATTCCAATGTAATGGCATCATCCCCGCTCAGCACTTCAAATCCTTCAGGGGCCCCGTTTAATATATCCTCAATCTGCGAGATTTTTCCTGAAGCCTCCTTAATGGCTACAACATTGGGGCAATCGGCGGCAATACGAAGTGTCGTGCAAGCCTCCATATTTACTCCCGTACGTCCCGGCACATTATAAAGCACAACCGGAAGAGAGGTGGCAGACGCTATAGTCTTGAAGTGACGGTAAAGCCCTTCCTGAGAAGGTTTATTATAGTAAGGAGTTACTATCAAAACTCCATCAACACCAGCAAGATTCTCATTTTGAAGGTAATGAAGGACCTCCCTTGTGTTATTTCCTCCACAGCCAAGCAGCACAGGAATACGTCCCTTTACCCGTTCCACAACAGTTTTCAGAATTTCCCGTTTCTCCTCTATTGAAAGGCACGGAGTTTCCGCTGTGGTGCCAAGCACACAGAGAAAATCGGTTTTTTCTTTCAAATGCTTGTCAACGAGCAAAGACAAAGACTCCATATCAACGGAGCCGTCCGCACAAAATGGTGTAACTAAAGCCACACCCATTCCTCTGAATATATTACATACTCTTTTCATATCTTCTTGACGAATTCTTGGCAAAGGTAAATATTTTTCGTTGAATGCCGTTTTCTTCTCCTCCGAATTTAAAGGCTCTCCATCAAAAAACATCAGGGAAAAGACATCCGGTACAATTCACTCTTCTTCCAGAAGATGTAAAAAGTCGCTCTCGCTAATTATTGGAACTCCCAATTTTCGTGCTTTTTCCAGTTTGGACGGTCCCATATTTTCACCAGCCAACACAAAAGATGTTTTACCCGATATCCCACTTACACTTTTTCCGCTATGTTTCTCTATGATTTCCTTGTAGTCCTCCCGGCTGTGACGAGTAAAGGTTCCACTGATCACAATACTTTTACCAGCAAGGCGGTCCGAAACTTTTTCCTCCTCAGATAGATTCATCCGTACACCGGATGCTTTCAAACGTTCGAGCAAGTCACGGTTTGTTTTCTTTTCAAACCATCCCCGCAAACTTTGCGCAATCACGGCCCCCACTCCGTCCACAGACAGGAGTTCTTCAAGCGAAGCCTTTCCCAACGTCTCTACATCGCGGAAATAAGTGGCCAAAGTTCTGGCCACGACCTTGCCGACAAAACGAATTCCCAAAGCAAAAAGCACACGGTCAAAACCGGCCTGTTTGCTTCTCTCTATGCCGTCTATGATCTTTCGGGCAGACTTTTCGCGGGTACGGTCTGCGCCACAAATATCCGTGATTTTAAGTTGATACAAATCGGCAACATCATGAATTAATCCGCGGTCAAAATAGTCTTCTACCGTTTCCGGTCCGAGTGATTCGATGTTCATGGCCTCACGGCTGATGAAATGAACAATTTTTCCTTTCTTTTGAGGAGGACAGCCCATATCATTGGGACAATAATGAGCGGCTTCTCCCTCGTAACGAACTAGCTTTTCCCCACATTCCGGACAACGGCTGATGAAAGTAACAGCTTCTCTGAGAGTTTCCGAGCGGCTTTCCCGGTTAACCCCTACAATCTGTGGGATTATCTCGCCGGCCTTCTCTACATATACCATATCTCCAATATGCAGATCCAACTGTCTGATTATATCCTCATTATGCAAAGATGCCCGCTTCACAACGGTTCCGGATAGTTGCACCGGCTTCATATTCGCTACCGGTGTGACGGCTCCGGTCCGTCCCACTTGAAAAGTCACGCTCTGAAGTTCAGTGCAAGCCCTCTCTGCCGGAAATTTATAGGCAATTGCCCACCGCGGACTTTTAGCCGTAGATCCTAAGCGGCGTTGCTGGATAATAGAATCTACTTTTAGCACTATGCCATCTGTAGCCACCGGCAGATTTTTCCGTTGAAGGTCCCAGTAATCAATAAATGCGAAAACACCCTCCAGCGTATCGGCACGCTTCATCTCGCCAGAAACCTTAAATCCCCATTCCGATGCCTTTTGCATGTTTTCAAAATGACTGTCTCCAGTAACTCTCTCCCCCAACATATAATACAGATAAGCGTCCAGCCCCCTCCCGGCAACAACGGCAGACGATTTACTTTTCAACGTGCCGGAAGCTGCATTGCGGGGATTGGCAAAAAGGGGTTCTTCACGCGCCTCGCGCTCACGGTTCAGACGTTCAAAACTTATCCAAGGCATCAATATCTCTCCCCGGATTTCAAACCGGTCATCAGGGACGGATTCATCCAGACACAAAGGTATGGAACGGATTGTCTTTACATTTTCCGTCACATCGTCCCCCCTCACGCCATCACCTCTTGTCACCGCTCTGAGCAAACGTTTTTTTTCGTATATCAATGAGATACCCAATCCGTCGAATTTCAGTTCGCAACATATCCGAAAAGGCTCTCCTCCCAGTCCTTCCTCAATCCGATGGTAAAATGCCGCCACTTCTTCCCTACTATAAGTGTTTCCTAACGAGAGCATCGGAGCCGCATGTTCCACCTGCTTGAACTCAATGCTCAAATCGCTACCTACTCTCTTGCTGGGCGACAAATCATCCTCCAACTCCGGATGTCTGGCTTCAAGTCCTATCAGTTCAGACATCATTTCATCAAAGTCCCGATCACTGATAACAGGCCTGTTCTTAACATAATAATTATAATTATGACGTTCCAACTCTTTTCTCAAAAACAATACTCTTTCCTTCTCGTTCATGTCAGCGGACTTTTTGGGGTATGCGACGTTACTACTTATGGTGTATATTTCTTTTTGCAAAAGTAGACAAAAGGCTTAACTTTTTGTACATTTGCACCTGCAAAATTAAAAGCACAAACAAAAAACAGGGTCTGAAAACCGTAAAAATATTACGTCATGCGTATTGACATCATCACAGTTTTGCCGGAAATGCTGACCGGCTTTGTCAACACTTCCATACTCTTGCGCGCCCAGAAAAAGGGGCTTGTAGACATCCATATACATAATTTACGGGACTATACCCAAGACAAACACCGCCGCGTGGACGACTACCCTTTCGGAGGTTTTGCCGGCATGGTAATGCAATGCCAACCTATTGACGACTGCATTTCCGCGCTTACGGCAGAGCGGCATTACGATGAAATAATCTTTACAACTCCCGATGGCGAGCAGTTTGACCAGCCTATGGCCAACTCCCTGTCCATGAAGGAAAACATCATTATTCTATGCGGCCACTACAAAGGCATTGACTACAGAATCCGCGAACATTTGATAACCAAAGAAATATCTGTTGGAGACTATGTCCTGACAGGTGGAGAACTGCCGGCAGCCGTCATGACAGATGCGATCGTCCGCCTGGTTCCCGGAGTCCTCAGTGATGAACAATCCGCCTTGTCGGATTCTTTTCAAGACAATTTATTGGCAGCTCCCGTATATACCCGGCCAGCGGAGTATAAGGGATGGAAAGTTCCGGAAGTCCTATTGTCCGGACATGCAGCAAAGATCAAAGAATGGGAACTTTCCCAGTCTTTGGAACGAACGAAAAGACTGCGTCCGGATCTACTGGACAAATAGTCTCCGCCGCACGTCTACTGAATTGATATTCCGAAACATGTAGACTTCCATTTAGATAAATGGAAAACGTTTCTATATCCCGGTCTTCCCGGCCTTATGAAAACGAGGACCGTTAAAAGAACATCTATATTCCATGGCTAAACTTTTAGTGTCATAACTAAAAGTCAGCCCTATATCTATCTGCTTCGCCGAAGAAATTGTACGTCCATACGTTTTTTACTAAAAAAGACTAATTTAAAGCGGTTAGAAAGAAAACTTTTATCGCGATTTAAGTTTTTTGAAGTATCTTTGCACCGCGTAAACTGGAAACAATAACACTATAAATATTAGATACACAATGAAGAAATCAACTATCGTGATGCTGAGTGCCGCATTGATCCTCAGCGGATGCAGCAAGAAAAATGCCATGCCATCAGCCGGAAACGATTATGCCGTCATGACGGTCAAGACTTCCGAAACAGAACTGAACACATCCTATCCCGCCATTATCAAAGGACAGCAGGATATAGAAATCCGTTCAAAAGTTTCCGGCCACATCACACGTCTGCTCGTAGACGAAGGTGCATTTGTACGTGCCGGACAGCCGCTCTTTGAAATAGACCGCACTCAATACCAGGCCGCAGTAAAAGCTGCCGAAGCACAGATCAATGTAACGAAATCCAGCATTGCCACACAAGAACTGACTGTTGCCAATAAAAAGATGCTACACGAAAAAGGCATCATCTCCAAATATGATTACGACATGGCCGTCAACTCCCTGGAGGGATTGAAAGCACAACTCGCAGCCGCACAGGCTCAACTGACAAATGCCAAAGACCAGTTGAGATTCTGCACCATATCCAGCCCGTCAGAAGGTGTTGTCGGCGAAATTCCTTTCCGTGTCGGAAGCCTTGTCAGTGCCAGCACCACGCAACCCCTTACCACAGTCTCCAACATCTCCAAGATGTATGTTTATTTTTCGATGACGGAAAAACAACTGCTTGGCCTCACACGTGAAAAGGGAGGCATCAAAGAGGCCATCGCCCAGATGCCGGCCGTGAAACTCATTTTAGCAGACGGCAAGGAATTCGGCCAGACGGGTGACATCAGCGCCATTTCGGGAGTCATCGACCGTAATACGGGTTCCGTACAGATGCGGGCCACCTTCGACAACACCGGTCTGTTGCTGCGAAGCGGCGGTACAGGCTCTATCCTGATTCCAACTCATGAGAAAAATGCCATCCTCATTCCTCAGAAAGCCACATACGAGATTCAGGACAAGAAATTCGTCTATATAGTAGGCGCAGACAACAAAATCAAGAATTCGGAAATTACCGTATTGCCCCAAAATGATGGCAAAGACTACCTTGTGACTTCTGGCGTAAAGGCCGGTGACCGCATCGTTATAGAAGGCGTAAGCAAACTGAAAAACGGAATGGAAATCACTCCGATATCTCCGGAGAAAGTAGCGGAAAAACAGGCCAAGGCACGCCAGCACATGAAGGACGGAAAACTTCCCAACGAAGAATAATCCTGTTCCACAACCAATGCGACGGGGCCCTACCGGCCCCGCGCACCACAGAAACAGTCAACCAATATAAATGCAACAAGCAAAATGAATTTAGACAGATTTATTAACCGTCCGGTACTCTCGACCGTAATCTCTATTCTGATCGTCATATTGGGCTGTCTGGGACTGGTTTCACTCCCAATCACGCAATACCCAGACATCGCACCACCAACCATTCAGGTAAGCACCACTTATACCGGTGCGAACGCACAGACCGTGCTCAATTCCGTGATCGCACCGCTCGAAGAGCAAATCAACGGTGTAGAGAACATGGACTATATGTCCTCACAAGCCACAAACACCGGTGCCGGTAGTGTGACTATCACTTTCAAACAGGGAACCGATCCGGACATGGCAGCCGTAAACGTGCAGAACCGCGTATCCAAGGCACAAGGTCTTCTTCCTGTCGAAGTTACCCGCGTCGGCGTCATCACGCAAAAGCGCCAGAGTTCAATGCTCCTGATTTTCTCCATTTCCGACATCAAAGACCAGTACACTCCCGAGTTCATTGAGAACTACGCGAAAATCAACATCATCCCGCAAGTTCAGCGTGTAGCCGGTGTGGGAGACGCGATGGTCATGGGCGGAAGTTACTCCATGCGTATCTGGCTACAGCCCGAGAAAATGGCAGAATACAAACTCGTCCCCAGCGATATTTCCGGCATTCTGGCCGAACAGAATATCGAAGCCGCCCCGGGTAATATCGGAGAACGCGAAGGACAGACGTTCCAGTACACTCTTCGCTACAAAGGCCGTCTGAAAGATCCCACGGAGTTTGAAAATATGGTGATCAAGTCCACTGAAGACGGAAACATCATCCGCCTCAAAGATGTTGCCACCGTTGAGATGGGCCGCGAATCCTACGCATGGGGCGGCAAGGTCAACGGCCACAAAGCCGTCTCCTGTATTGTGTTCCAGACCGCCGGTTCCAACGCCACTCAGATTATCAAAGACATCGAAGTTCTTCTTGAAAAGTGCAAGGAAGACTTGCCCAACGGCATGGAAATCAACATCGCCCAGAATGCCAACGACTTCCTTTTCGCTTCCATCCACGAGGTGATCAAGACACTCATCGAGGCCTTCATCCTTGTGTTTATCGTGGTATACATCTTCTTGCAGGACTTCCGCTCCACGCTGATCCCTACAATCGCCATTCCGGTAGCCTTGATCGGAACATTCTTTGTTCTTTACCTCATCGGTTTCTCCCTTAACCTTCTGACTCTCTCGGCCATGGTGCTCGCCATTGCGATCGTTGTGGACGATGCCATCGTGGTTGTAGAAGGTGTACACGCCAAACTCGACATGGGGTACACATCGGCACGCAAAGCCTCCATCGATGCCATGAGCGAACTGGGCAGTGCCATTGTCTCGATCACACTCGTCATGATGGCAGTATTCATTCCGGTTAGCTTCATGTCTGGAACTGCCGGAACATTCTACCGCCAATTCGGTCTGACCATGGCCATTGCCATCGGATTCTCCGCACTGAATGCCCTTACCCTGTCTCCCGCCCTCTGTGCTATTTTCCTGAAACCCCATTCGGGGGACAAGAAGAAACAAAGTTTTCTTGACAGGTTCCACACCGCTTTCAATGCCTCGTATGACCGTATCCTGAAAAAATACAAAAATGGAGTGGTACGCTTCATCCAGCGTCCGGTACTTTCCATACTTCTGGTCGCAGCCAGCATTGTGGGACTGGTTCTCCTGATGAACACCACTCCTACGGCAATGGTTCCGGATGAAGACACGGGAACGATCATGGGCGTTGTAACCTTACCTCCCGGAACGTCTCAAGACCGTACGGAATATGTACTGAGGCAAGTTGACAGTCTGGTGCAATCTTCTCCGATCGTAGAGAGTAGCACAATGATTTCAGGATACTCTTTTATCGGAGGTCAGGGACCGAGTTACGGATCATTCATCGTGAAGCTCAAGAACTGGGAAGAACGTAACTCTCTGACCGAAAGTTCCACCGTGGTATTCGCCAATCTTTACCTGCAATCACAGAAAATATTCAAAGACGCCCAGGTACTCTTCTTCCAGCCTCCTATGATTACAGGCTATGGTGCCACCAACGGTTTCACCCTGAACCTTCAGGACCGTACCGGTGGAGAATTGTCGAAATTCCAGGAAGTATCCAATGATTTCATCGCTGAGTTGACGAAACGTCCGGAGATACAATCGGCACAAACCACCTTCAACACCAATTTCCCTGAATATCTTATCGACATAGATCCGGCCAAGTGTAAACGTGCGGGACTTTCCCCCTCCGACATTCTGACCACTTTGCAGGGCTATTACGGAGGTCTCTATTCGTCCAACTTCAACCGCTTCGGAAAGTTATACCGTGTCATGATCCAGTCCGCACAAAGCGAGCGCTCCAACTACGAATCCCTATATAAAATAAAGGTTCGGAACAACAAGGGAGAAATGGCCCCCATCACTGAGTTCATAACACTCACTCCTTCGATGGGACCGGACAATATCAACCGCTTCAACATGTTCACCTCCATTGCCATCAACGGTAACCCCGCCAGCGGAGTGACCTCGGGAGAGGCAATCAAAGCCATCGAGGAAGTTGCGGCCCAGTCGTTACCTCAGGGATACAGCTATGAGTTCTCCGGCATCACACGCGAGGAACAGAAAACAAGCGGAAATACCACCGCCATCGTCTTCCTGCTCTGCTTCGTCTTCATTTATCTGTTGCTGGCAGCCCAGTACGAAAGCTATCTTCTGCCTTTCGCCGTATTGCTTTCCGTTCCGTTTGGACTGGCAGGTTCGTTCATCTTCATCCAGGCCATGGGCGGACTGAACAACCTGATACCCGTCTTCGGAACAGCGCAAAACAATATTTATGTACAGATCGCCCTCATCATGCTGATCGGTCTTCTTGCCAAGAACGCCATTCTGATTGTAGAGTTCGCGCTCGACCGCCGAAAAATGGGCATGAGCATCACGTGGGCTTCCGTTCTCGGTGCAGGAGCACGTCTACGTCCTATCCTCATGACCTCATTGGCCATGATCATCGGTCTGCTTCCTCTGATGTTTGCATTCGGAGTAGGAGCCAACGGTAACCGCTCGCTCGGAACAACCGCCATCGGAGGTATGCTCATCGGTATGATCTGTCAGATATTCATCGTTCCCTCTCTCTTTGTGATATTCCAGTATCTGCAAGAGAAATTCACACCTATGAGATGGGAAGATATTGACAATTCCGATGCCGAAGCCGACATCAAGCAATATTCCAAATAACAATATGTAATATATAGCCGGTGGAGCGGCTCTTCCACACGCCGCTCCACCAACTCTTCAAACCAGACAAAACATGAAGAAACACTTGATATATATAATAGGATGCTCCGCTCTTCTTGCAAGCTGCAACCTCTACAAAAGCTACGAGCGTCCGGCAGAATTGCCTCTTGACGGCCTATACCGCGACACCATTGCCGGCAATACCGCACTGTCCGAGACCGACACACTGAACTTCGGCACCATGCCCTGGCGGGAAGTCTTCACGGATGCCCGTCTGCAAAGCCTGATAGAGAAAGCCCTTACCAACAATGCCGATATGCAGAAAGCCGAGTTAACATACAGAAGGCACAAGCCGGATTGTCAGTTGCCCGCCTTTCCTATCTGCCCTCCCTAACCTTTGCACCGCAGGGAACAGTTGCATCATTTGACCGTATGAAGGCCACACAGACCTATACCCTACCCCTTTCCGCACAATGGAACCTGGGATCATGGGGTTCGCTACGCAACAGCCGCAAACAAGCCGAAGTCGGTGTACTTCAGACCAAAGCGGCCCGACAAGCCACACAAACAGCCATCATTGCCGGAGTAGCCAACTTGTACTTCACCCTGCAAATGCTGGACGAACAGCTCAGCACCACACGCTCAACCATAAGCCTATGGAAAAAGAATGTCGAAGCCATGGAAGCCATGCACGAAGCTGCCATGGTCACAATTGCAGCTGTCTCCCAGACAAAAGCAAACTACTATGAACTGCAAGCCTCTGTTCCCCAGTTGGAAAACAGCATCAGAACAGCGGAAAACGCTCTCAGCATCCTACTTATGGAAAATCCTCACAGCATTGAGAGAAACAAATTCAACGCAAACGCATTCCCCGCAAAACTATCGGCTGGAATTCCCATGCAACTGCTCTCATACCGTCCTGACGTGAAACTGGCAGAACTCAATCTTGCCGATAAATTCTACGGCGTAAACATAGCCCGCTCTTCATTCTATCCGAACCTCACCCTGAGCGGAACAGCCGGATGGACCAACAGTGCAGGTTCCGCCGTCATCAATCCGGCAAAATTCATTGCTTCAGCAATCGGTTCACTGGTGCAGCCTATATTCGCCAACGGGAAACTGAGAGCCAATCTCAAAATTTCCAAGCTCGAAGCAGAAACTGCCGAGATTGATTTCCGAAACACACTCCTTACAGCCGGCCAGGAAGTAAGCAATGCTCTGAGCACCTATCAGACCGCCACACTCCAGCAACAGCAGCGTGAAAAGGAAGTATCGGTACTTGAAAAGGCTGTCACTGAAACACAAGAACTGTTCCAGTACAGTACCTCAACAACATACCTTGAGACACTGACCGCCCAGCAAAGCCTGCTCAACGCCCAGCTGTCCCTGATCAATGACAAATACAGCAAAATCCAAGCTGCCATAGACCTCTACAAGGCACTCGGCGGAGGAAGAGATTAAAACCTTAAACACATACTATTATGATCAGTCCCTTAGCTTATGTAGACCCAAGTGCCAAACTGGGCGAAAACGTTGAGATCAAGCCCTTTGCCTATATCGACAAGAATGTAGTAATCGGTGACAATTGTGTCATTATGCCTCATGCAAGCATCCTCGAAGGAACCGTCATGGGCCACAATAATATTGTGTATCAGAATGCCGTCATCGGAGCTACTCCGCAGGATTTCCATTATGTGGAAGGGCAAAAAACCCACGTGACCATTGGCAACAATAACCGCATCCGTGAAAATGTGGTTATTGCAGGCAGTATAGACGAAAGCAAAACCACGACTATCGGTAACGGAAACTTCCTGATGGACAAGGTACACATCTGTCACGATGTTCTGATTCACGACAACTGCATCATCGGTATCGGAGTGAGCATAGCCGGAAATTGCGAGATAGACGACTGCTCCATCCAATCCAGCGGTGTTGTCGTACAGCAGGATGTCCATATCGGACGCTACTCGCTTATCCAAAGTGGCTGCCGAGTCCAAAAGGATGTGCCTCCCTACATCATTATGGGAGGGAATCCTGCCAGCTACCACGGTATCAACGCAGTCGTATTGAAACATCTCGGAGTCACCGAACGCATCCTCCGACACATAGTCAACACATACCGACTTATCTATACCGGCAATTTCAGCCTTGAAGACGCTATCATCAAGATCAGAGAACAGATTCCGATGAGCGATGAAATCAAAAACATCATAGCTTTCATCAAAGATTCCAAACATGGCATTGTCCGCCACATCAAAGAGGAAAAGTAAAGATTCATCCCAACGGGGCCCGGCAAAATAATGTCCGGGCCCCGTTGTTTATTCCATGCCTTGCGAAAGTTCCGGCTTCCCGTATCGCAACGACTTATACAAATTTTTCTGCTAAAATTCCATTTCGCATTTATAACCAATAAGCTATTACGGCATTTCACGTTTAGCATCGATAGGCCATACGAACATTCCGGCCCAAATGTAAACGAATGCTAAAGGGCATTTGCTTTTCGCTCCAAAATATCGTATATTTGCGCCAGCAAAGTAGAAGTACCCTGAAAAGCCGCGATTTAGCGGCTTTTTTTCGATACTAAACGTGAAAAATACATAGG
>VSQE01000076.1 GCA_009775705.1 Prevotellamassilia sp. | reverse complement strand
AAGATAGCAATTTTATCTGACATACACAAACAAAACCACTATTATTTTGATGATACTCAGAGAATTATTCTAAAATTCTTGCTGACCGACCTGATTGTGTTCGATTCGCTGAATAGTTACCCGTTATATTTCTAAATGTTAAATATTGTAGAAATCACCCCCCCCGGTTTTGCCAAAAAATATAAAAGACTTACTTTTGTCAAGTAATTTATACTGAAAATTCCCCTCCCGGTGTACGAGGACAACTCCCGCCGGAATCTTACCTTACACGAAAAACGCAAACACACTCAATTCAACTATTTAATACAAACCTTATGAAAAAATTTACTTTTTTCCTGTCGCTACTCTGCCTGATCTGCATAGGAGCGACTGCGCAGAGTTTTACTCCGGCGCAAGACAAAGCGTATACGGTAAAAACCGTAGACCGTGGATGGTACACATCCAATGGAACAAATATTGTCGGAACTGATAATGCAGAGGCAGCCAGCCACTTCGCCTTTATCGAATGCTACTCCAAAACTTTTATGTATAGTGTTACCGACAAAAAATTTATCGGTAGAAAAACAGACGACAAAGCATATCTTCTCGACGGAGATCTCTCAAAAGTAGCAGAAATTACGATACACGAAAGCGGCAACGAGGATAATCCTTTTTATCTGACCAATCAGAACAACCTGTACTTCAACATGGCAAGCAATAAAAACGTATTGATTGACGGTTGGAGCACTTTGGATGCAGGCAACATGCTGGCCATCGCGGAAGCAGCAGATTTCAGTGCCGAAGATCTTGCCGAAGCCAAGAGTAAATTAAAGTCTTATTTCACGAGTTTGTATGACAATGCACGGAATGAGATACCTGCACTGATCCAGAAAGCACAACTGAGCACCTACTTCACAAAATCCGCTGAAGAAATTCAGAAATTGCAGCAGGCACTGGATGACAACGTCGCCGGCTCTGAAGAAGAACATGGCCAAGCTGCCGTGAACTTAGAAAATGCCATAGACGCTTTCAAGGCCTCTGCAAACATCAACACGGATCTGCCCAATGGAAAATACTTGCTGATAAACGTAGGACGCGGAGACGCTGTTAAAACCCCTCACTACCTCAGCATCAACCTCAACAAAAAGTTGATGAATACGACCTGCACCACCCGTAGTGTATGGAACCTGACTAAGGGTGACAACGGATACACCATTCAGAACGTCTTGACCGGAGATTATATTCAGCAACAGCCCACTACCTCCGCCCAGTTCTCCTTGGGCAGCGATCCTGCCGCCTTTATACTCACGCCCAACAACGGAAACAATTTCGGAGCAGCCATTGGCGGAGAGGACAGATATAGCAAACTTCACGAAGGCACTGGCGGACAGATCGTAGCCTGGGAAACCGCCTCAACTGCTACTTGGTGGTACTTCATCCCCTACACCGAAGACATGGCCGCCAGCTTAGCCGCAGCCGAAACCAATCTGTTCAATCAGGAAAAAGCACCTTACATTACTTCCGTCACCAATCTTCCTGCCATATTCGGCGTTTCCACCAACGAGGCAGTCGCCGCCGCATTGTCCGATCTTGAAAACAGTACACTTCCTACTCTCTTCAACAGCTACAACCAATTCCACTCCGTTTTGGGAACAGCCATCAGCACACACTACTATCGCATCCAGAACGTCAAGAACCAGACTTATTTCAGCCTTCGCGAAGGCAACAACGGTGAAAGTTGGTGCGCTGCCGGAAACTCCTCCGACATCAACCAGATCTGGCAGATCGTCGGCGCAAACGGCGGTTTCAAATTCAAGAATGTCAACACCGGAAAATTCCTCGCAGATATACGAGGCGGCGGTACTACCACAACTCCGCTGGAAGATGCCGGCGCCGTTTATGCCATCAACGACAAAGACGGATCAGTAGAAATCATAACCGGAGGAAAACCCGTTCAATGCGAGCCTACCGGTTACCTCAACTGGTGGTATGAAAGCGGACAAGGCAACGCCAGATGGAACATCACCGAGGCCACCGACATCACCGTTGACATGAACACCGTAAACGGCGAAAGCTGGGCAAGCCTCTATCTGCCTTTCGGCGTACAGCTGGCCGACGGCGTTGAAGCCTACTATACCGCCAACATGGGCATGGATGAAAGCGAAACAAGCTACATTCTTCAGATGGAAAAAACGAACGCCGTTCCCGCCAACACGGGCGTAGTGCTCAAAGGTACGGGCAACAGCTACACGCTGACCATCGACAACGAAGTGGCCGAACTCGAAGGAGAGAATATGCTCACGGGTACGAACGTTGACTACACCTTCACCGACCAGATGGGAATGGACGGCAACTGGGGCTCGCTGGGTTACATGGTATGGACCCTCGGTTGCCTCAACGACCAGGTGGGCTTCTACTATCCCAAATTCACCGAAGGTACCCAAGAGGTTGATGGAACAATTTTCGAAACAAGAACCGTCACTCTGAAAGCCAACAAGGCATACTTCCTGACGGACAATTCGGCTGGCGGAATGAACACGGCCAAGTATTTCACCCTCAGCTTCGGCAAGGGCGAGAACACGGGCATCCAGAACACCGTAGCAGGCCAGGACGAGAAAGACAACATCTTCTTCGATCTGAGCGGCCGCCGCGTACAGGCTCCCGCCAAAGGCATCTACGTAACTGGCAACGGCAAGAAGATCTATGTGAAATAACACGGAAAACCACTCATAAAAAATAGAAAACAGAAAAATGAAAAAAGCATATTCGGCACCCCAGACGGTGCAAATCAACATCGCGACCGAGAACATGCTGGCCCTGAGCATGGGCATAGACTACAAGGATCCTACAGAAACGGGAAATGACGACCGTGTAGACCAGTGGTCTCAGAAGAAAGGCTGGAGCAGCGATAACTGGTCTGGCAGCGGAGAGGAGTAAACCTCAGCAAACATACACCTACAGAAAGAGAGTGGAAGCCCTGAACGGCTTCCACTCTCTTTCTGTAGGTTCCGTAACGGAGGGAAGGAACCTATTCCTCCACCGCCTCGAACATGTCCTTGCTCACTCCGCAGACGGGGCAGACCCAGTCATCGGGTATATCCTCGAAAGCGGTTCCGGGCACGATTCCGCTTTCGGGATCGCCTGCCTCAGGGTTGTAAATCCATTCACATACGGTGCATCTGTACTTTTTCATAACTTCTGTGTTTTTTTGATTGTTATTGTTGAATAAAAACAGGGGGGGGACATCTCTATACATACACGTTACACTCGGTGCCTTCGAGTCGCCGGGCCACCTTTTGCCAGTCTGTCAGTTCCCAGAGGGCTTCCAGATAGTCGGGACGGCGGTTGCGATAGTCAATATAATAGGCATGCTCCCATACGTCCACCGCCAACAAGGGGCAGAAACCTTCACGCAGGGGATTGTAGGCATTGCTTCCGGCCTTGACGGAAAGGCGTCCATCCTTGTCGGCCACGAGCCAAGCCCAACCGGAGCCGAAAAGCGTTGCGGCCGTGCCGAGCAGTTTCTCCTTAAAAGCGTTGACGGAACCGAAATGCTTCACCAGTTCGCGCTCCAGCTCCCCGGGCATCGCCACAGGCGCAGGAGAGAGGCTGTCGAAGAAAAAAGTATGGTTCCACGTTTGCGCGGCGTTGTTGAAAACAGGGCCTTCGGCCTTGCGCACGATGTCGCCGAGTGGCATGTCCTCGTAAGGCGTACCGACAACCAGCTTGTTCAGGTTGTCCACGTATGTCTGCAAATGCTTTCCGTAATGGTAGGACAGGGTCTCGGCGCTCATGCGGGGAGCGAGTTCATTCTGCGCGTAAGGCAGCTGGGGCATGTTGTGTTTCATAAGGCAATCAGTTTTGTTTTGATGAGTACTAAAATCAAGCCAAAAGTACGCAGTTCCGATGGAACGGGAAGAACTTTAATTCTGAAAAAATCCTTATTTTGAGATCTTTTCAGAGAGACGGACCGAAGTCTTTCGAAGCCTTAAAATCCGTGGCGGTATCAGGAAACCCAAAAGTTATTTTGTATGTTCGATAAAAACTCGTACCTTTGCGCATATTTTATTAATTGACTCCACCCTGCTAAACCCAGTCCGGAAGAATGGCAAAAAGACGAAAGTTAAGAAAAATCAGATTACACCGAGAAGGCACCAATACACTCATCGCGGGATTTGCCGCCCTGGCTGCGGCCAATATACTCCTGTTCTTTCTGTTGCGGGACATCAGCCTGATACCTTTCTATGCCTTCCTGACCGGCACGTCGCTGCTCTACGCCATTGCGGTAAACTTCTTCCGCTGCCCCATCCGCCTGTTCGAGGGCGAGACGGAAAACGTGGTAGTAGCCGCCGCCGACGGTAAGGTGGTGGTGATAGAGGAAGTGGAGGAAAACGAACACTTTCACGACCGTCGGCTGATGGTCTCCATCTTCATGTCGGTGACGAACGTCCACGCCAACTGGTTCCCCGTGGAGGGAACCGTCACAAAGGTGGAACACCACAACGGCAACTTCCACAAAGCATGGCTCCCAAAAGCCAGCACCGAGAACGAACGCTCTACGGTGGTGATCCGCACCCCGGCGGGACAGGAGGTACTGGTGCGCCAGGTGGCGGGAGCCGTGGCGCGCCGCATCGTGACCTACGCCCGCCGCAACGAAGAATGCTACATTGACGAGCACATGGGTTTCATCAAGTTCGGCTCGCGCGTGGATGTGTATCTGCCCCTCGACACCGAAATTCTTGTCAGGATGGGACAGACCACCGTGGGCAACCATACCGTCATAGGCCGCCTGAAGCCCTGATTTTCTCCTTTCCCGATGAAACACCTCCCCAACGCCATTACCTGCTGCAACCTGATTTGCGGCTGCATTGCCACCGGCTTCGCCCTGCAACCGGACTACGGAACCGCACTGGCCTTTATCATAGCCGGAGCCGTATTCGACTTTTTCGACGGCTTCACGGCACGTCTGCTAAAAGTTTCCTCTCCCGTAGGGAAGGAGCTGGACTCGCTGGCGGACGACATCACCTTCGGCTTTGCCCCCGCCGCCGTGGTGTTCTCGCTGCTTG
This sequence comes from Prevotellamassilia sp., assembly GCA_009775705.1. Classification (GTDB taxonomy): domain Bacteria; phylum Bacteroidota; class Bacteroidia; order Bacteroidales; family Bacteroidaceae; genus Alloprevotella. The sequence continues at coordinate 7,229 of VSQE01000076.1, read as the reverse complement.
GCGAGACAACGGCCGGAGCCTTCGGCCCTTATCTCGCATACGCGGCATTCCTGATAGCGGCCTTCTCGGCCCTGCGGCTGGCCAAATTCAATCTGGACCCCCGACAGTCCACCACCTTCATAGGCCTGCCCACCCCCGCAAACGCCCTGTTCTGGGCCGCACTGGCCACAGGAATGCACGACCAGATGGCGCAGCTGCCCTACGCCCCGGCACTTTTGCTGGCAGGCATTGCGCTGTCGTGCTGGCTGCTGGTGTGTGAGATTCCGATGTTCGCCCTAAAATTCAAGAACTACGGATGGCGGGGAAACGAAATCCGCTACGGCTTTATTCTTGTCAGCGGCGCGCTGCTCGGCCTATTAGGCTGGACGGGTTTCTCGCTCATCATTGTCCTGTATGTCATAGTTTCCGTTTTTACGAATAAATGTAAAAGCTAAAGGATTGGCACGTTTTTTGTATTTTACCCGGTATTGAACCATTAAACCATTACCCGATGAAATCTGCATTAGGCTGCCTTTTCATACTCCTCTTTTCCATCTTCGCCCTCATCGCCGTGGCTGCGGCAAGGATTGTGCGCGTGCTCCTCAACTTCGGAAAGCCCGCTACCGGTCCCTCCGCCCGCCGGCCCGCCTCAAATACGCGCCGCCCCGCCGACGACACCTCCGCCACCCCGAAAAAACGCCGCCCGGGCAAAATCTTCGGGAAGAACGAAGGCCGCTACGTAGACTTTGAGGAAGTCTGAGGCAACTTAAATTAGCAATTATAAATTAGGAATTGGTAATTGGGAATCATAGTTCATGACATCGTTGACACTTTCATTCCTAATTACTAATTCCTAATTTCTACTTTCTAATAAAAAATAGCTATTTTTGCAGGTATATGAAATACTCTTTCGTCATTCCCGTATACAACCGTCCGGACGAAGTGGACGAATTGCTCGACAGCCTGTGCCGCCAGCGGCTCACCGATTTCGAGGTGGTGGTGGTGGAAGACGGATCGGCCGTTCCCTGCCGCTCGGTGACGGAGAAATATGCCGACCGCCTGCAAGTGCGCTACTACGAGAAACCGAACTCGGGCCCCGGCCCCACACGCAACTACGGCGTGGAGAAGGCCACGGGAGAATACGTACTGATTCTCGATTCGGACGTAGTGCTGCCGCCCGGCTATTTAGAGGCCGTGGACAAGGAACTCGCGGCCACCCCTTGCGATGCCTTCGGCGGACCTGACAGGGCGCACGCCTCATTCACACCGATGCAGAAGGCCATCAACTATGCCATGACTTCCTTCTTCACGACCGGCGGCATACGGGGAGGCAAGAAAAAGATGGACCGCTTCTATCCGCGCTCATTCAACATGGGCGTGCGCACCGCCGTCTACCGCGCGCTGGGAGGATTCAGCGAGATGCGCTTCGGCGAGGACATCGACTTCTCCACCCGCATCTTCAAGCAAGGCTATTCATGCCGTCTGTTTCCCGAAGCATGGGTGTGGCACAAGCGACGCACCGACCTGCGGAAGTTCTTCCGGCAGGTACACAACTCTGGCATCGCCCGCATCAACCTGACCAAACGCCATCCCGGCACTCTCAAAGCCGTTCACCTGCTGCCGGCCCTCTTTACCGCCGGCTGCGCGCTGCTGATAGCCGGCAGCCTGTTCTGCCCGTGGTGCCTGCTCCCTCTCGCGGCCTTCGCGCTCCTTATCCTGGCCGATGCCACCCGCTCCGAACGCAGCATGGGAACCGGTCTGCGCGCCGTGGCCGCCGCCTTCGTGCAGCTGACAGGCTACGGGTCGGGCTTTATCCGAGCCTGGTGGCAGCGCTGCGTGCGGGGACGGGGAGAGTTTGACGCCTTCCGGAAGAACTTTTACAAATAGGTCATGAACAACGGAAAGGCGAAGAAACCGAGCATTGCACAATGGGACGAGGCTGACCGCCCCAGAGAGAAACTGGCAGACCTGGGACCCGCGGCGCTCTCGAACGCCGAACTACTGGCCATCCTGATAGGCTCGGGCTCCGTACACGAAAGCGCGGTGGACCTGACGCGCCGGCTGCTGGCCGACTGCGCGGGAAGCCTGAACACACTGGGCAAGAAAAGCATCGGGGAACTCTGCACCTACAACGGCATAGGGCCGGCCAAGGCCGTCACCATCATGGCGGCCTGCGAGTTCGGCAAACGGAGGGCGGCAGAACCTGTGGAGGAAAGACCGCAGATGACAGACTCGGAAAAAATATACCGCTACTTCCTGCCGCGGATGCAGGACCTGGCCACGGAGGAATGCCACGTGCTGCTGCTCAACCAGTCCCTGCGGATACTCGGGACACGCTGCGTGAGCCGCGGCGGCATCAGCGAAACGGCGGTGGACGTGCGCATCGTGCTGCGCGAGGCACTGCTGCTGCGGGCCACAAACATCGCCCTCTGCCACAACCACCCCTCGGGCAACATCCGCCCCAGCCGCGCCGACGACCAGCTGACGCAACGCATGAAGACGGCGGCCGAGGCCGTGCAGATACGTCTGACGGACCATATCATACTGACAGACGGCAACTATTACAGCTACTGCGACGAGGGAAGGCTCTGATCCCCGCCGACAGAAAAAGATTTACACCACACACCTTATTTATATTCATATATAACAGCCAATGACTCCCGAAAAGAAACTGCAAATAGAAGAACGCATCGTCGAGGTGCTGAAAACGGTCTACGATCCCGAAATTCCCGTAGACATCTACAACCTGGGACTGATCTACCGTATCGACCTGCACGACGACGGCACGCTGGATCTCGACATGACCCTCACGGCCCCCAACTGTCCGGCGGCAGACTTCATCATGGAAGACGTCCGCCTGAAACTTGCCGGCACGGAGGGAGTGACGGACGTGAAAGTGAACCTCGTCTTCGAACCTGAATGGGAAAAGGACATGATGAGCGAGGAAGCGAAACTGGAATTAGGATTCATGTAGCATGAAAAACGTATATTTTCTCTCCGACGCCCACCTGGGCAGCCTGGCCATCCCACACCGCCGGATGCAGGAGCGCCGACTGGTGAACTTTCTGGACAGCATCAAGCACAAAGCCGCCGCCGTCTATCTTTTGGGCGACATGTTCGACTTCTGGCACGAATACAAAACCGTCGTGCCGAAGGGTTATACCCGCTTCTTAGGAAAAATCAGCGAACTGACGGACCTGGGCGTCGAGGTACACTATTTCACGGGAAACCACGATCTGTGGATGAAAGGCTACCTGACGGAAGAATGTGGTGTGGTGCTGCACCCGCGCATTTCCGTTGTGGAGATCTACGGCAAAGTGTTCTATCTGGCCCACGGCGACGGACTCGGATCGACCGACCGGACGTTCCGCCTGCTGCGCTCCGTCTTCCACAACCGCATGTGCCAGCGGCTCTTCGCTTCCATACACCCGCGCTGGGGCATGTCCTTCGGACTGGAATGGGCCCGCCGCAGCCGGCTGAAACGCGAAGACGGGAAAGAGCCGGATTATATGGGCGAGGACAAGGAGGAACTGGTGCTGTACACCAAAGAATACATGAAGACCCATCCGGACGTGAACTTCTTCCTCTTCGGACACCGCCATATCGAACTGGACCTGATGCTCTCGCGGGAGACGCGGATGCTCATTCTGGGCGACTGGATCCGGCAATTCACATACGCCGTATACGACGGCGAGCACCTGCTGCTGGAGGAGTTCATCGAAGGGGAGAGCCAGCCGTAAATTCTTTGCGGCAAGACACACGCGCACAGACACTTGCCGTCTCAGAGAAAAACTTTTTCGAAAATATTTTTCATAAAATTTCACCCCCCCGATTTATTTTTAACTTTGCACAACATTCCAACAAAAAAAACGATAATCTCATGAAGAAATTACTCTCCGCCCTCTTGTTGCTTTTCGCCATCACAGGCGCACAGGCCCAGTTACTCTGGAAAATCAGCGGCAAGGGACTGGCCAAGCCCTCCTACGTGGTAGGCACCTATCATCTGGCCCCCGTCTCCTTTGCCGACAGTATTCCGGGTCTGGAAGCCGCACTGGACAATGCGGAACAGGTGTACGGCGAACTGGACATGCGGCAGCTCAGCGATGCCGCGCAGCTCACCAAGCTGCAAACGGCCATGATACTGCCCGAAGGAAAGACCCTCAGCTCGCTGCTGACAAAAGAACAGAAGGAGCGCCTCAACGCCGCCATGCTGGAACTGCTGGGTGCAAACATGAGCAACCCCATGCTGGCACAGCAAATGGAAAAGGTGTCGCCCGCCGCCCTGATGCAACAGCTCGTCCTGGTCATGTACATGAAGAAACACCCCGGCTTTGATCCCCGCAAACTCTTTGACGGATATTTCCAAAGCGTGGCGGCGGAAAAAGGCAAGCCCATAGGCGGTCTCGAAACAGTGGACTTCCAGGTGGAAGTACTCTTTGGCGGGACCACACTCGAAAGACAAGTGGAACAGCTCATGTGCTTCATTGACGACAAGGAATACAACGAACGGAACATGAACCTCATTCTGGAAGGATTTTTCGGGCAGGACCTTCAGAAAATAGAGAAAGCCCTGAACGAGAAAAGGAACAACTCCTGCGACTTGACACCGGAGGAATACGACCGCCTCATCTACGCACGCAACGCCGACTGGGCGAAGCGGCTGCCGGACATCATACAGGAAAAACCTACTTTCCTGGCGGTAGGCGTAGGCCATCTGCCCGGCGAGCGGGGACTGCTGGAACTCCTGCGCAAGGCAGGTTTTGACGTCACTCCCGTAAAATGATTCACCACTCCTTGTCCTTGTAACTACACCAACCACACGATATGAACGATATATTCCTCCGTGCCGAGCACGTTGTAAAACGCTATGCCGAGCACACGGCTTTAGACGATGTGAGCATCAGCGTTTCCCGCGGAAAGATATTCGGCCTGCTCGGCCCCAACGGCGCGGGCAAGACCACACTGATCCGTATTCTCAACCGCATCACCGCCCCGGACAGCGGCAACATCCTCTTCGACGGAAAGCCCTTCGAGGCCACCGATGTGGCCCGCATAGGCTACCTGCCGGAAGAACGCGGCCTGTACAAGAAAATGGAAGTGGGCGACCAGGCCATCTATCTGGCCCGCCTGAAGGGCCTCTCGCGCGACGAGGCGAAGAAACGCCTGCGGCAGTGGTTCGAAAAATTCGACATCATGCCCTGGTGGGGCAAGAAACTGGAAGAGCTGTCCAAAGGCATGCAGCAGAAAGTACAGTTCATCATCACCGTGCTGCACGAGCCTCCCCTGCTCATATTTGACGAACCTTTCAGCGGCTTCGACCCTGTCAATGCCGAAATACTGAAGAAAGAGATTCTGGCACTGCGCGACAAAGGGCACACCGTCATCTTCTCCACCCACAACATGTCTTCCGTCGAAGAAATCTGTGACGACATTGCCCTGATCAACAACTCACACGTAGTACTCGACGGCAATGTGGCCGACATCAAGAACCGCTTCCGCAGCGGCATATACGAAGTGACCGGCACGGGAGCACCTCTCGACGAGGACCCGGCAACCTACACCATCCTGTCCCGCACCGAGACGGAAGCCCAGAACTGCTACCTGCTGCACAAGAACGAGGCCATCACCAACTCCGCCCTGGCCCGCAGCCTCGCCGAACGGCTGGAGCTACGCTCGTTCTGCGAACAGATGCCCTCGATGCACGATATTTTCATCCAAACCGTAGAGAATAAGGAATCATGAACAAGACCCTCATCATCATACAGCGCGAGTTTGTCAACCGCGTGAGCAAGAAGTCCTTCATCCTGCTCACCGTGCTGACCCCCTTCATCTTCGCCGCGCTCATCTTTGTTCCCATCTGGCTCGCCTCCATCAAGGACGACGGCCAGAAAACCGTCATAGTGGTAGACAAGACCAACCGTTACGTATCCCACTTCAAGGACGCTCCGGGCTACCGTTTCGTGGCCGACACGGAAATCCGGCCCGGGTTCCGCAGTGACACCACAGACATCGAGGCCGTCATCTCCATCACTCACGATCTGCGCACCCACCCCAAAGCCGTCAGCATATACTCCCGCAAGGAGATTCCCGCCGATCTGCTCAGCTACGCCGAGAACGTCATCAACGAACAGGTGCGTCGCGACAAGCTGTCGGCCTACAACATTTCCGGACTGGACCAGATCATCGACGACGTGCAGGAAGAATCCAGCATCTCCACCGTGAAATGGTCTGACAAGGGAGACGAGACCGCCTCAAACACCCACATCGCCATCGCCGCCGGCTTCCTCTTCACCTTTCTCATCTATATGTTCGTCATGAGCTACGGCAGCATGGTCATGCAGAGTGTCATGGAGGAAAAGACCAACCGCATCATCGAACTGATCGTCTCGTCCGTCAAGCCCTTCCAGCTCATGATGGGCAAGATCGTGGGCGTGGCGCTCACCGGCTTCGTACAGCTCATCATCTGGGGAGTGATGCTGGCCGTCATCATCAGCGTCTGCGCCTCCGTCTTCGGTGTCACTCCCGAAGCCGCCCCCGAGACAGCCGTGATGGCGGGAACAGCCCCCGCAATACCTGAGGTGAAAGGCGAAAGCAACGAGATACTGGCCGCCCTGCTCAATCTTCCGTTTGCCGAGATGGGAATCCTCTTCGTGCTCTATTTTATAGGCGGCTATCTGCTTTACGCCAGCTTTTTCGCCGCCGTAGGTGCCAGCGTCAACGCCCAGGAAGACAGTTCGCAGTTCATCATGCCCGTAGTGCTCATCCTCATCTTCGGCCTCTACGCCGCCATGTACAGCGTGGAAAACACCAACGGACCGCTCGCATTCTGGGCTTCGATGTTCCCGCTCACCTCCCCCATCGTGATGATGGTGCGCATCCCCTTCGGAGTGCCCTTGTGGGAAGAACTGCTGTCGCTCGCCATCCTTTACGGCACCTCCCTGTTCTTCGTCTGGTTCAGCGGAAAAATCTATCGGGTGGGCATCCTGATGTACGGCAAGAAACCCACCGTGAAGGAAATGATCAAATGGGTCCGCTATAAATAAGAATCCGGGCCTTCCTCCTCAGACAGCTCCCGCCTTCCGTCCAACAAGCCGGAAGGCGGGATTTTTTTCATACAGTCCGCAGACGGAAAACGCTCTTTTGCCGGTTCACGTTCAGCGTTGATAAGCAAAATATTGCTGTCCGATAAAACTTTTTGAGGCAAAACAAAATTAGGACTGGCACCTATTGCAGGAGTCAGTCCTAATTTT
>VSQE01000075.1 GCA_009775705.1 Prevotellamassilia sp. | reverse complement strand
TAGGGCTGACTCCTGCAATAGGTGTCAGCCCTAATTTTTCAATCGCTCAAAAAAAGTTTAGCGGACAGTAATAATAATTAATGGGCCGAACTTTTTTGTCATTTTTTTGCCAGTGTCTTCGTGATGGGTTTTATGTTTCTGCCATGCAGAAAATCTTTCAATCGGGTTTGCAACTGATCCGTGTTCAGAGAATGTCTTTGGGGCATTCCTGGGCATGGCAGTCTGCGACTGAGCTGCTTTTGGGGAAGATGTATATATGTTCAGTCGTTCGAATGTTTAGCCTTATTCTAATTTGTTCTATAATTTAATTCTCTTTACCTGTGTTAATCTTATTGAAGTGTGCAATATAAACACATACTTTTTATGTTACCTTATCACTATAAACCTGAAAACACTGGCAAAATTAGAAAATATTTCGGTAATAAATTGTATATTATCGTTTAAATTAATCATCTTTAACTGTTTAGCCTCTGATATAAATAAAAAAAGCAATTGAGGCGTATTTTTTTGTGCTTCGGGTTGTATTTGGGTAAATGATAGTTGTGTACGAACGAGTACGAGGGAGGATTGTTTTGGGGTGTGTCTTTTATATATTTGTTCGGGAATTTACTCCATAAATAATTGGTAGTTTGAAATATTCTGTTTATCTTTGCATTTGGAAACCTATAACGTAAATTTATTAGAAAATTGTATGAAAACGGAAGAAGTGATTGACAATTTGAAACAACGTTTTCCTGGGGAGCCTGAATATTACCAAGCTGTTCAGGAGGTGTTAGAGTCAATAGAGGATACGTATAACGAGCATCCCGAGTTTGAAGATTGTAATCTGATAGAACGCTTGTGCATTCCCGATCGGATTGTTTCCTTCCGTGTGACGTGGACGGACGATCAGGGCAAGGTGCGCACCAATATGGGATATCGGGTGCAGCACAACAATGCTATAGGGCCTTACAAGGGAGGGCTGCGCTTTCATTCTTCCGTAAAACCCGGGATTCTGAAATTTTTGGCTTTTGAACAGACTTTCAAGAACTCTCTGACAACGCTTCCGATGGGAGGTGCGAAAGGCGGAAGTGATTTTAGTCCGCGTGGTAAGTCGAATGCTGAGGTGATGCGGTTCTGTCAGGCATTCATGACAGAGCTTTGGCGCCACATCGGTCCTGATACGGATGTTCCTGCCGGAGATATCGGAGTGGGAGGCCGTGAAGTGGGATATATGTATGGCATGTATAAGAAACTGGCTCGTGAGAATACCGGGACACTGACCGGAAAGGGTATAGATTTCGGAGGATCGCTGATTCGTCCCGAAGCTACAGGTTATGGTAATGTCTATTTCTTGCAGGAGATGCTGAAAACAAGAAATATAGACATTAAGGGAAAGGTGGTTGCGGTATCGGGGTCCGGAAACGTGGCTCAGTACACAGCCGAAAAATTGCTTCAGCTTGGGGCCAAGGTTGTCACGATGTCCGATTCGGACGGATATATTTATGACCCGGACGGGATTGATCGCGCAAAGTTGGATTATATTATGGAACTGAAGAATCTGTATCGTGGCAGGATCAGGGAATATGCAGAGGAATATGGCGTGAAGTATGTTCCCGGAGGGCGGCCTTGGAGCGAGAAGTGTGATATTGCAATGCCGTGTGCCACACAGAATGAACTGGATGGCGAAGATGCTCAAACGCTTTTGTCCAATGGATGTATAGCCGTCAGTGAGGGGGGCAATATGCCTTCTACTCCTGAAGCGGTGGCAGCATTTCTGAAAGCCCGTATATTATATGCTCCTGGCAAGGCCTCGAATGCGGGTGGTGTGTCGGTGTCCGGTCTGGAAATGACGCAGAATGCGGAGAAACTGTGCTGGACAGCAGAAGAAGTGGATGCACGTTTGCATCAGATCATGGAGAATATCCATTCCCAATGTGTGAAGTTCGGGCGTCAGCCGGATGGGACTGTCAATTATGTGAGGGGTGCCAATGTGGCGGGCTTCATGAAAGTGGCCCGTGCCATGATGGCGCAAGGGATACTTTGATTATAGCGTCGGAGAATGTTGAAGGAGCGGATGAGAGGCATTCTCGTCCACTTCTTCGCATTTTTCCTGTAAAGAAAAAGAGTTCTTTATCCTGCCGGTATAAAAACTCGCGATTTTTATCTACATTTGCAATGAATGGCAATATGTACAGATAGGTTATGATGGAAAATATCTTTACCCCGGAAGAACGGAACGATCTGTTCCGTTGTTTGTGTTTGATATGGCGGGATGAGCATTTGCGGCCGGATGGAGAGACGGCGCGCAAATTAAGTCGTTTCCTGCGGCAGACAGTAGCGGAGAACAAAATGCTGAGAAATGTTTTCGGACACAACCGGATTGTGATGTCTCTCCAGTCTGTGTTGCTGGCTGTGCATGAGACGGGACTGCGCGGAAAGGTCCTGACAGCTTTTTTGTTGCATTCGGTGGTGATGACGGAAGAGCAGTGCGACAGGGTGGGTGAATTGTTCGGTCAAGATATGGAAGAGGTGCTTCGTTCATTCCGAAGGATAGAAAAACTGGAAGTCAGGACAGAGGCCATGAAAACGGACAATTTTCGGAATCTGCTGATTTCCCAGGCCTGCGACATGCGGATTATTCTGTTGCTGATCGCGCATGGTGTCAATATGATGCGTAATGTAAAGGATACGGAGTTTGTGGAGGAGCAAAAAAAACTGGCCACCGAGGCTGCTTATCTCTATGCTCCACTGGCCCATAAGTTGGGTCTTTATCGTTTGAAGAGTGAGCTTGAAGATCTGTCGCTGAAATATCTGGAGCATGATGCCTATTATATGATCAAGGAGTCTCTGAATGCCACGAAAAGGTCTCGTGATGCCTATATAGAACGCTTTATTGCCCCGATCCGGAAGATGCTGGATGCAGAAGGACTCAGGTATCACATGAAAGGGCGTACAAAAAGCATTCATTCCATCTGGCAGAAGATGAAAAAACAGCAATGTGGCTTTGGTGGGGTGTATGATCTTTTTGCCATCAGAATTATTCTTGATGCGCCGCTTCAAAAGGAAAAGGAGCAATGCTGGAAGGTCTTTTCTTTGATAACGGACCAGTATGAATCCGATCTGAAGCGGTTGCGTGACTGGCTTACGGTGCCCAAGAGCAATGGCTATGAGAGTTTGCATATAACTGTGAAAGGACCCGAGGATAAATGGGTGGAAGTGCAGATTCGTACGGAGCGTATGGATGAGGTGGCGGAGCGAGGGTTGGCCGCGCACTGGCGCTATAAAGGCGTGAAGAGCAGCGGGGGAGTGGATGAATGGCTTACAAATATCCGTAATGCTCTGGAAACTGGAAATGAGAAATTGTTGTCGGAGAGTCTGGGAGCGGCACAGGCAAAAGAGATTTATGTGTTTACCCCGAAGGGCGATTTATACCAGTTGCCGGCCGGAGCAACGGTTTTGGATTTTGCTTACCGCATACATACGGTTGTGGGCAATCGTTGTGTCGGAGGAAAAATAAACGGACGTAATGTGCCTATCCGTCATGTGTTGGAGAGTGGGGAGACTGTGGAGATCGTGACTGCCGCTTCCCAATATCCGAAAACCGAATGGCTGAATATTGCTGTGTCTTCCCACGCACGGTCAAAGATCCGGGCAGCGGTAAAAGAGTTTCAGGCTAAGGACGGAAGTATGGCGCGGGAATTGCTGGAGCGCAAGTTGAAGAACCGTAAGATAGAGTGGGAGGAATCTGTCATCAATCAGTTGGTCAAGAAATCCGGCTATAAGGAAGCCGGAGAGTTTTATCGCGCCATTGCGGATGGACGGTTGGATGTGAACGGGACGATAGATCTTTATTCGGATCTGATACGGAGGGAAGCCGGTTTGCAGGAGAGGGCGGCCATACGCAGTGCAGGAGAGTATAACTTTGAGAAGGAACTGGAAAAACGTTCTCAGAGTGAAAGCGACGTGGTGGTGATCGGCCAGGATCTGAAAGGACTTGATTTCCAGATGGCGCGTTGTTGTAATCCGGTTTACGGAGACGAAGTGTTCGGTTTTGTAACGGTACATGGCGGCATAAAGATCCACCGTGAGAACTGTCCCAATGCTCCCGCTTTGAAACAGCGTTTCGGTTATCGTATCGTCAAGGCCCGTTGGGCAGGAAAGGGAGGAGGGAAGTATCCGATCACTCTTCATATTGTTGGAAATGACGATCTCGGTGTGGTCAATAATATCACATCCGTTATTTCCAAAGAAGAGCGGATCATGCTCAGGAGCATTAATATTGACAGCAACGACGGTTTGTTCTTCGGCATACTGACTGTAATGGTGGATGATACTCAAGTGCTGAATACCCTCATAAAGAAATTGCGTGGTGTCAAGGGCATCAAGGCGGTCTCCAGATAAAAATCGCGAGGGGGACATCCGATGAATAGAAAACTGATCCTGCTGCTCTGCCTGTTTGTCTGTACGCTCTTGGTACGGGCACAGGATCATCGGGTGGATTCGATAATGAATCGGGTATATCATTATAAGGAGAAAACCGGCTTGCGGACAGGCAGTTTTTCTTCGGATGTATATCTGAAGTATTGGGTTCGGACTTGTAGGAAAGGGGCTTGGGTGCGTTATCTTCCCGGTATGTTCCCTTTGAGAAGAGGGACGAATGATTATTTCGGCGAGAGCCTTGATCATTATCAGTTCCGTTCCTTTGGAGAGTTCGACCGTAAGAACAGAGCAGGTTACGGAACTTTTCCATATTTTGAAAAGTATCGGAATCATGCGATGAACCGATTGAATTTTTCAATTTACGAACCGAACCTTTTTTCAGACCGAATCCTTTCTCCGCTGCATTACCGCAACCGCCATTTTTATAGGTTCAGTTATATTTATTCCTATACCAGCAACGGCGAGGTGTATACACGTATCAGAATCCGGCCGCGTTTTCATAACGTACAGCTTGTAAGCGGAACGATGGACGTCAACAATGTCACAGGAGCTGTCCGGGACTTTAGTTTTGATTTGAGATACGAATTTACAAAATTGAATATAACCGGTACAGCCGGTACGGACAGTCTGTCTTCATTGTTTCCCGAAAACATCAGTCTGAAGTCCAGCCTGCATCTTTTGGGGAATAGAGTTGAGGGACGTTGTATGATGAAGGCGGATTATGATTTTACGGAGACGTCTGAGGACGCATTGTCGCGGGATAAGCGTTATGATCTTACGGATATGTACGGGCTCAGGATGGATACTGTGCAAACGATCCGCGATATGGCTTACTTTGATACGCTGCGTCCCATTCCGTTGACGGAGGAAGAGTCTATGCTTTTGAAAGGAGAAAAATCCGTGCATGAGGATGTGCCGAACATACGCAGGAAACGTTTGCAGCGTTTCCGATTGTCTCCTCAGGCTGAAAATATTTTACTCGACAGTCATCGGTTTCCTTTAGGCCGTCAGGGGCATCTGAAGGTTCCGCCGCTTTTGACACCTTCGATGATGCAATGGTCCGGGAGCCGAGGAATTACCTTGCAGACCAAGTTCGCTTTTGACTATGACATGGGCATGGGCAGAAGCATGGATGTTTCTCCAAGGGTTGCCTATAATTTCAAGCAGAATCTGTTTTACTGGCGTTTGCCGGTCAAGTTCCGGCTGATGCCGCTTCATGACGGAACTTTTTCATTGGAAACAGGTAATGGAAACAGGATTTATTCCAACCGGCAGGCTGAGGATGTACGTGAGAAATTGGGAATGGTGAGCAATTACGATTCGCTCATCCATGTCTTTAATACGTTTGAATTTCACTACTATAAGGATTTTTACTGTCTGGGAGATTTTTCGTTACGTCTCTTGCCGGGTCTGCGTCTGAGTACGGGGGTGCGCTATCATCGCCGGTCTCTGGTAGGATGGAACGAAGTGGCGCAACAGAGCGGGATGTTGCATTATATTCACAGTCTGGCTCCACGTCTGCATGTAGAGTATACGCCCAAGCAGTATTATTATCGCAACGGGCGCTATAAAGTGCCTCTTTACTCGAAATGGCCGACGTTTATGATTGACTATGAGCGAGGCTTAAAAGTTGGAGGAGGGCAGAGTGACTATGAACGATGGGAGGCCGATGTCAAATGGCTGAAGGATCTTTACGCTTTGCGTTCGCTGTATTTTCGCTTGGGAGCCGGTCTGTATACAAATCGCGGAGACAATTATTTTCTGGATTACGACTATTTCCGGGATAACAATATGCCCGACGGATGGAACGATGAACTTTCCGGACAATTTCATTTGTTGAATGCACACTGGTACAATGAATCGGATTTTTATCTGAGATGCAGTGCTGCCTACGAATCGCCCATGTTATTGCTTTCCCGGATACGCTGGCTCTCCCGGATTGTGCAGAAGGAGCGTTTGTATTGCAGTTTGCTTTCGGTGCGAAATCTTGCTTCCTATGCCGAGGTCGGCTATGGCTTTGCCACCTATTTCCTTGATTTGGCCGTTTTTCTGGGAATTGCGGGCAAGCAGCAGACCAGCGCGGGATTCAAGTTCGTTTTACACTGGTGAAATTACACTAATTATACATTAATAATCGGAAAAATGAGTGACGGAAATTACAATAAGAATCTTTTGCCTTATCATAATTACCAGAGTGGTGTGAGGGCAGGACGGGCTGCAATGAAGACTTTAGCGGTCCGGGCTTTTTTGAATTGGCTGGAAGCCGAGTGTCCCGATAAAAGCGAGAGTGAACGGATGAAAGCCGTTTCGGAGTTTAAGTCATTTTTACCTTGAAACACACTATCGGTATGCGGAACAAACTGACGGAGGAGTATCGTCTGGCGGAACGTGTGCGTCGCCGGCTACGTGAAGGAATCAAAGCATTCGGTCTGATAGAACCGGACGATCACATCCTGATAGGGGTGTCCGGGGGCAAGGACTCTTTGGCTTTGCTGGAGTTGTTGGGAGAAGTGGCACGTCATTCAAACCATAAGTTCCACCTCTCGGCGTTGCATGTGCGGATGGAGAATGTGGGTTATGCGGGCGATGTCAGGTATCTGGAAGAGGTTGCTTCGGCTTCAGGCATTTCGTTTTATGTGCGCACCGGCAGTTTCTCGACAGATAGGGAGAGTGGTCGCAGCCCTTGTTTCTTATGTTCCTGGAACAGACGGAAAATTATGTTTGAGACAGCCCGTGAATTGGGGTGCAATAAGATTGCTTTGGGGCATCATCAGGATGACATCTTGCATACGGCCTTGATGAACCTTATGTTCTCGGGGTCGTTTTCAACTATGCCGGTGCGGTTACGGATGCGGAAATTTCCGATAACTCTGATCCGTCCCCTGTGCAAGGAACATGAGGAGGATCTTAGAGCATGGGCTGGAATACGTATGTATCGTCCGTTGGAGAAATGCTGTCCTTACGAAACGGTTTCCAACCGCACATCCGTGCGTGATGAGTTTCAGAATATGGAGCGCATAAGCCCTGAGTTTCGCTACCATCTCTGGCATGCGCTTCTGAAAGAAGGAAAACTGGTGGAAGATGATTCCTATCAATAAGTTTAGAGAAGAAAAGACCGGACAGAGAATTATCTGTCCGGTCTCTGAGTGGTTTTCTGTTTTTTAGTAGGCAAACAACGGGTATTGCTTCATCGTCTCGTTGACTTGGGCACGCACGGAGGCAATGACCAGTTCGTCATGGGGTGAATTGAGCACCGTCTCGATCATTTCGGCGATATCCTTCATCAGGTCCTCTTTGGCTCCACGCGTGGTGATGGCGGGAGTTCCCAGACGTATTCCAGAGGTTTGGAAGGCGCTTCGACTGTCGAAGGGCACCATGTTCTTGTTGGCAGTGATGTCTGCCGCAACCAGTGCGTTCTCCGCTACTTTTCCAGTGAGGTCAGGGTATTTTGAGCGAAGGTCTACAAGCATACTGTGGTTGTCTGTTCCTCCGCTGACAATCGTGAAGCCTCTTTGGGCCAGTTCGTTGGCCAGACAAGCGGCATTCTTTTTGACCTGAAGGGCGTATTCCTTGAATTCAGGTTGCAATGCTTCTCCGAAAGCTACGGCTTTGGCGGCGATGACATGCTCCAGAGGACCGCCCTGTGTTCCCGGGAACACGGCACTGTTGAGCAGTTGGCTCATCATCTTGATTTCACCTTTGGGAGTGGTGAGGCCCCAGGGATTTTCAAAATCCCTGCCCATCAGGATGATGCCTCCGCGAGGACCGCGCAAGGTCTTGTGGGTGGTGGAGGTGACGATATGGGCGTATTTTACAGGATTGTCCAGCAGTCCGGCGGCAATGAGACCTGCTGGATGAGCCATGTCAACCATGAAAAGGGCCCCTACGCTGTCGGCTATTTTTCGCATTCGGGCGTAGTCCCATTCGCGGCTGTAGGCCGATCCGCCTCCAATGATCAGTTTGGGTTTGTGTTCCAGTGCGAGCTGTTCCATTTCGTCATAGTCTATCCGTCCGGTCTCTTTGTTGAGGTTGTAGCCTACGGGGTTGTAGAGGATGCCGGAGGTGTTGACACGGGATCCATGGGACAGATGGCCTCCGTGGTCAAGATTGAGACCCATGAAAGTGTCTCCGGGTTTGAGTACAGCCAGAAATACGGCGGCATTGGCCTGTGCGCCGGAATGGGGCTGTACGTTGGCATATTCGGCATTGAAAAGTTGCTTGACGCGTTGGATGGCGAGGTTCTCCGTCTGGTCTACAATGCCGCAACCGCCGTAATAACGCCGTCCGGGATAGCCTTCGGCATACTTGTTCGTCAGACAGGAACCCATGGCCTCCATCACTTGCGTACTGACAAAGTTTTCAGAGGCGATCAGTTCGATTCCGCGTAGCTGACGTTGGTATTCCGCCTCGATGAGATTGAAGATTTCTGTGTCTTTTTTCATATTATAAGTAAAAGATTAATAGGTTCGTTGGGTCATACCAATTTCACGTGTTCCAGATTCTGTTCCTTTTCGCAGTAATGGCACCGGATGATGCCTTCCTGTTTGTCGGCAACGTGGAAAAGAGTGGACATGGGCTCATTATTGGTGATACATTTGGGGTTGGCACACCGGACGATACCGCGGATGTTTTCAGGGAGTACCACACGTTTTTTTTCTACTACTTCGTAGTCTCGGATGACGCATAGAGTGACATTGGGGGCTACAACCGACAACTGGTTTAGTTCGGCATCGCTGAAGAATTTGTCTGATACTTTGATGATGCTTTTGTGTCCGAACTTCTTGCTTTTGAGATTGTAACCCACCATGATAGATGAGCCGCGGATGTCTTCAAGATGCAACAGGCTGACTATGGCAAAGAGTTTGGAACTGGGTATGTGGTCGATGACAGTTCCGTTCTGGATAGCTGCCACCATTAATTCTTCTCTTTTCATTGGGGTGTGGCGGAAAGGGGTTATTGGTTGATAATGTCTTCGAGGGTGATGCCCAGAACATCGCAGATAATGGCCTCGCGGGCGAAAAGACCGTTTCGGGCCTGCTCAAAATAATAAGCGTGGGGGTCATCGTCAACATCGTAGCTTATTTCGTTGACGCGGGGGAGCGGATGCAGGATTTTCATGTTTTCGCGGGCACTCTTCAGCATGGATGCTTTCAATATATAGATGTCCTTGACCCGTTCATATTCCATCAGGTCCGTGAAACGTTCGCGCTGAACCCGTGTGATGTATAGAATGTCCGCATGGCTGATGACCTCTTCATTGAAGTTTTCATGTTCCACATAATTGATGTGATGCTCCTGACAGTATATCTTATACTCTTCGGGCATGGACAGTTCCCGGGGTGAGATGAAGTGGAAGGTTGGATTGAAATGGCGCATGGCCATCAGGAGAGAATGGACGGTGCGTCCGTATTTAAGGTCTCCGATGAGATAGATATTCAGATTTTCCAGCGTTTTCTGTGTCTTGTAGATAGAGTATAGGTCCAGCATGGTCTGTGAAGGGTGCTGGTTGGCACCGTCGCCGGCATTCACAATGGGGACAGGCGAAACTTCACTGGCATATCGGGCTGCACCTTCCAGATAGTGGCGCATGACAATGACATCGGCATAATTGCTGACCATCATGATGGTATCCTTGAGCGTCTCACCCTTGGTGGAACTGGTGACCTTGGGGTCAGTGAAACCGATGACTTTGGCTCCTAAACGGTTGGCTGCCGTCTCAAAGGACAGGCGGGTCCGGGTGGAAGGCTCGAAAAACAGTGTCGCAACGATTTTTCCGTCCAGAATCTTGCGGTCGGGGCGTTTTTCAAACTCTTCGGCCATTCTGAGCAGATACATGATTTTCTCTTTCGAGAGATTTGCGATGGTAACTAAACTTTGTTTCATATTGCTGAATAAGTGCTGATGTGGCAAATTTAGAAAATTAGTTTGATTCAGCCTTAAATTTATAAAGGCTTTCTGTAATAATTTGAAGCGAGATGAAAAATGAATTAAAACATTTGTAGTGGATATACTTGTGTAGAATTATTTGTTACCTTTGCAAGGTGTTTCTTGCTCTGTTTCCGTTATGAGAGAACGGGATAGAGGGATATAATTTGGTTTATAAAAAATTAAGATTATGAAAGAATTGAAAGGAACTAGGACAGAGAAAAATCTGGAAACGGCTTTTGCCGGAGAGTCAATGGCACATACAAAGTATGCGTACTACGCATCGAAGGCAAAAAAAGACGGTTATGTCCAAATGGCTGCCATTTTTGAGGAAACTTCGAAAAACGAGAAGGAACATGCCAAGATATGGTTCAAGCTGTTGCATGGTGGAATACAGTCTACACCGGTAAATTTGCAGGATGCCGCAGCCGGTGAGAACTATGAATGGACCGATATGTATGCGAGATTCGCACAGGAGGCCGAAGAGGAAGGATTCAAAGACATTGCCGCTAAATTCAAAATGGTTGCGGCTATAGAGAAGGAACATGAGGAGAGATACCGCAAACTTCTGAAAAACATTGAGGATAAAATCGTTTTCAGCCGCGATGGAGATTGCGTATGGCAGTGTTCCAACTGTGGCCATATCGTAGTGGGCAAGAAAGCTCCCGAGATGTGTCCGGTGTGTGATCATCCTCAAAGCTATTACCAGATTCGTGCGGAGAACTATTGATTCCCGCTTTTGGAAAAGGCTGTAAGAAATCTCGGGGGAACCCCGAGACAGATGAAGAGGGCCTGTATCTATTTATCGGCAGATGTTAAGATAAAAGATACAGGCTTTCCGCATTTTTTTTGAAATCATGGCAGAAGAAACAGTAACCTGGGTGAAGAATAAGATTTCCCAGCCGGTGAATAGAATTGGCTGGATAGATGAGTGTCGTTTTCTTACGCTGTTCTTAGTCATTTTCTATCATACGCCGCCCCGGATGGAAATAATGACTGAACGGGCGATGTGGCACATATTGATGGCGACTTTCTTTTTCGTTTCCGGCATTTGTTTTGACGGCAGAAGGCTGGAAGGAATCAGTACTTTTGTGTGCCGTCGAGTCCGGAGACTATTGTTACCGTATTTTACGCTTTCTGTTTCTATATACATCTTGTGGCTTCTGGGTGGTAGGTGTTGGGCAGGTGGAGCTGACATGTCGGCCAGATGGTTTGCCCCGCTGGTGGAACTGATCGAAGGACGTCCCTCGTTGGTGGCGGCGGCCCTGTGGTTTATCTGTGCTTTGTTTTTGTGCCAGATATTGTTTTTCATGCTTTGTAAAATAATGGGAAGCAAACCGATGCCGTTGCTTTTTGTAAGTTTTTTTCTGTTCTTGGTTCCGGTTCTGGGAGATTGGGAATGCACAAGATACTGGCAATTGGACTACGCTTTGCTGTTCATGCCTTTTTATGCGGTCGGGACTTGTGGCAGAATTATATGGCTTTCTTGGATGCGGCAGAAGAATCATTTTAATTTACAGTGGGTCATATTCGTTTTGATAGCCGGTTGCTCGTTTGTCTGGGCGGCAGAGACCGACAGTATCTGGATAAGGACCTTGGCTTCATTCGGAGTGATACCGTTTTTATTGTTGACATCGGATGCATTGTTTTCTTTGTGCAAAAGTCGTTGTGTCTCTCGTTTTGTGCAGTTCGTCAACCGATATTCTGTGGCGGTTCTTGCCTTTCAAAGCTATGTGATTGCGATAGTTGTCAAGGGAGTGTTCTTTTTGTCGGGCCGGGAGGGGGCAGGCGACTGGAGTGCAAAATGGCTGATCGCGGCATTAAGTATGATGGCGACCTGTGTCTTGATAGACATCTTGCGTCGTTTTTTTCCCTGGATTTTGGGTGAGAGGTTTGCGCGAAAGACCTGATCCTATATTTTTTACAAGGCATGAAAAAAGGAGAGCATCTTCGTCCGAATTACCCTTACTTTCATCGGACGTCAATAAATAGAGAATGAATAGATTGATAAATTCCTATTTTTTTGTACTTTTGTCCTTTGATAGATTAGAACAAATAAATA